>CAIZES010000081.1 GCA_903932045.1 uncultured Silvanigrella sp.
GGCATAGGGAATTTTTCTTTGTCATGCGCCCCGCTTTGTCATGCGCCCCTCGTTGTTCTGTTTGTGATAGGGCCATGGCAGCATGGCTATGAATTGGATTTACAGTGGGTGAAGTCCAACATGAGCTGACGAGCAGCACCGTTCTGATTTTAATAAGTGCAAATAACCGGACACTTGCTTTTATCGTAAGATCAATGTTTTTTAGCACACCGCAACAGTGTGCTAGCAAAAAAGATGTCTTGAAATCTCATCCATAAACTTATCTATAATCAAAGCATGATCCCTACTTTTCAAACCATTCAAAATAAGCAATCCTGACTTCAAAATTCCAATGTCATTGACAAGATTTTGCTGAGCCGCAGCCGACGAACCAACACCAGAACCTTGTTTTTGTTCTATTCGACGCGTTGTTAGCAGTCCATCACGAAAACAAATTTCGCAATAGTCGCCATCCAAAAAAGTAAGAAGCGCTTCTTCCAGTTTTCCGACTGCACTTTTTCGCAAACGAAGATCGTCCGATTCACCATTTCGAAAAACACTCCATTCCGAGTTTTGAAAACGTTCCTTTAAATAAGCCCTATCCATCTGATTCATTTCAAAGCCACGACGCATAACCTCTATCGACTTACGCAAAAAAAGAAGCGTGTCGCCAGTGCCATGAACAAAACAAAATCCAGCCCGGTTGTGTCCACAAAACACGAGACGCATGGTCATATCCACTGATTCGTTCACCAAACGAATTTTAGCTACAATGTGTTTGCTTTGCGCTTCTGGGTGAATCAGAGAATCAAACAAATGTTTCTGGTTAGGCAAAAGCGTTATAGCAACACCTGAGTAACTCAAATTTACAACGGGGAAACTCTCGCCATTAAAACACACTTCGGCAATATTTGAGGCACTGATAGTAAAACGCTGCTGAACGCGTAGCTCCTGTTTTTCAACAGAATCATCTTGATCAGCTTTTACAAAACCCTGAAATGCCGATCGAATTCTATTTGCGAAACTCATAATGACTCACTTCGCAGAAAAATACCACGGCTGACCGAGCAACGGCACAACCGATTTCGTAATTTCGGCTTCCGTTGCCAACATTTTAGCATCTACAAGCTTCTGATGACTCTCTTTTGAGCAATAGTAAGCATCCACCGCTTCAAAATAAAGGTACGATTGCATTTTCTCGGTTGAACCAGAAAAGAAATTGGAAAGCCTAGAAGCCTGTGCCGAACCAACATCCTGCTGTGCTTTTGCCCCAACAATGTTGGGAAGTGTCATCAACCCATTAGCCATGTTTTTCACATCGTCAGTGCTTGCCTGCTGCTGAAAATACGGCGCCAGTATTGTGTTCAATGCATCCATTGCTTGCGGAGTCAAATTTGTGAACACGGCCTGTGCCGTATTCAAAATATAAATTTTGATAATTGGATTATCGATTGGATTTTCCACAACCCAACACGCCGAAAATTTTCCGGAGCCAAAAGCTTTTTGTTCACCAGCAGAAACGCCATCATTGGAAAACGCAGCTTCACATTTTGACAAGAGTTCGTCTTGTGACAGTAAAGTCGCCGACATCAGTGGAACCTTCGCAGCACCCGACGAGGCTTGAGTTGCAAAGGCCGCAGCAAGCCCAGGCGGAAGAGCTTTCATTGCAGAATCAAGTGCTGTTGTAGCTGGCACAGACTGCAGAGTCACATTCGCCTGCAAGCTTTGAGGACCACACACACCCGATCCCTTGGCGCTCGCATTCTGCATTTTTTCGACACTTTGAACACCGCCTAAGCCCTGACTGGGTCGGCATCCCAAAACAGCAGTTGCAACAAAACCAACAATGGCTACACTCACTATTTTTTTGCAGTTTACTTTTCCCAAGTCACTCTGCATCTGAATCGCTTTTTCAAGTCTATTTTCGCACATAAAATACCCCCGAACTTCACAACTTTTTTCTTTGCTTATTTATTCAAACAAACGCTTCCAGACAAAGAACAGTATTGACTGCTTTGCAAACACGCACTTGAATTCAGCATACTGCAGGTCACAGCACCCGTGGTGGCCGTGCCCATTGTTCCGCCAGAAAGAGTTTTAAACGAAGCCAAAAAACCCGCGAGGCCGCCGTTCACCGCTCCACCAGCAGGATTTTGCTGATTGGTTGCCATTCCTGCAACAGCACCAGCCAATGCACCCAAAATCATGCCGCCCATATTGTTATTGCCAGCGTTCTGCAAAGTGGAAGTGGAGCCAAACTGGCAAACAGTGCCCTGCAAAACACAACCAATGGAAGCGAACTGAGCGCACTGCGTACTTTGAATTTGACCACACTGCGTCGCCTGGTCCATGGTTGGCTGACTGACGCAAGAAAAGTTATTGACCCACCGACATCCCGATGAAAAAAGAGCTGCACAAGCAGGGGCGTTTTGAACGCTCGAATCTGTACACTGCGTACTTCCGATTCCTGAGTAAGTACAGACACTCCCAGAAAAAGAACACCCCAAAGAACTATAGGCACTGCAATCAGTAGAGCTCAGTTGACTACATTGCGCTGTATTGGTCATGCTGCTATTTGAAACACAGTAACTTCCACTCCAGCGGCAACCACTGGAGTAATAGCTAGAGCAACTGCTAGCCGAACTATAGTTACCACATGCTATTGTTGTTTGGGTTGAATATTGTGCACTTTGCCGGTACTGATTTGCGGTTGCAATGTCGTAACACTGCCCATTATATACGCTGCAACTCGTTGCATCACATTCAGAGTAGGTTTGCTGCGCGCACGTTTTGGCTGCCGGCTTTGGAGGAGAACTCGAAGAATCGTTACAAGAAACAAACGAAACAGATGCCAAAGAAAAAAATACCAGAGAACTCAAACTGAGCACAATGGAAAACCATTTTTGAAGTCCACTCAACATCACACCCTCCACGAAGCACTCGCTTCCTCAAAACACGCAACACGCCTGACAAACATTTCGATTCCAAATAGATGCACATCGTGTCGGTAGAATTGAGATAAAATAAAGCGACGGGCGGAAGGGGATGCGTCAACTGTCTAACACCCAAACGGAGACGGACGAAAGAGTGACACTTAAGGGTACGTTTGGTAACGACTTCGTGAGGTAAACAGATCCTCTAGTCCCATCACGTGATCAAAAGCAGAAAGTAAAGTGTCGGAACGGTTGAAATTTCCATCGGAGATGAGAA
>CAIZES010000082.1 GCA_903932045.1 uncultured Silvanigrella sp.
CACCAACCATGCGAGAATCAAAAACACTTCGCATATAGAACCCCCTTTTCGAAAACGAGAAACCCAAAGCACATTTTCCAAATGGATTCTCTTTTTCGAAATGTATTCTCTTTGGCAATCGCGTCCAACACATTGTGGGAGAATGTCTGTTTTTTCCATCGCGAAAAATCTGACACCATTTGTCAAAACACACCAAAACACGTAAGCTCATAGCAGCGAATCAAAAGAACAGCATCTTGTCCACCGAAAGAATTTTCCGTTTTTTGTTCGCCAATGTTTTTAAAATTTGCTGCCATGCATTCTTATTCTCTGAAGGAGATACCCGATGCTAAAATTACTTTCGCTTTCATCCCGCACAGTTTCACTTTTTACTCTTGCAGCCGGTTTATTTCTTTCGCAAGCATGCATTCAGCATCCAAACAATTCAGATACCAAGAGTATTCCTCAAGTTTTCCCCAGTAATCCCGTTATAACGTCTTCTTCCACCAACGCTTCAAATAGCGCTGTCATTGGGGCCGTACCTATACAAAATAATCCCAACTTAGCACTGGGAATTCCAATCAATCGCACACAAAAACCTGAAATTCTTATTTCTCGACCCGAGTACGTCATTTCGTGGAACAGAACAACCCGAACCCCCAACTGGGTTGCATGGACCGTAGAGCCCAACAACCTAGGAGCCATTAAGCGCAGCAACTCTTTTGCAGCTGATCCTGATCTCGAAGGTTACTTGCAAAAAAGCGGAGCCCACGCTGTTACTGAGGTTGAGTATTCAGGCTCTTGCTTCGACAGAGGGCACCAGTCTCCTTCGGGCGACAGAACCGCAACAACAAACGAAAATATGGCTACATTCTTAATGAGCAACATGATTCCACAAACAGCTTTTTTGAACCGCGTTATTTGGGAACACCTAGAAGAACACGAAAGATCGCTTGTTCAAAACCCCAACGGCGGCGGAACAAAAATTCAAATCATTGCTGGAACACTTTTTCCACCCAACCCTGCAGCCATAGGCCCCAACCACGACATCCTGGTGCCAAATTTTAACTACAAAATTATTGTGCCACTTTCTCAAGGAGCACAACCCAATCGCAACGATCCGCAGCTGATTGTGGTTAAAATGCCAAACGTAACCTCAAAAAATACCGATCCCATTGCCGACCACAACCAAGAATGCACAGACTTTGGTGATCACAACTCGGTAACAGACGGCGCATCTCCCAATGACTGGATGCAATACAAAACAACTCTCGACGAGGTCGAACAACTCTCGGGTTTCACATTCTTCTCGCATTAAGCTATGAAAGCAGAATGAACACAGTTGACGCTCGTTTTCACAACTTAGAACAAGAATTTCACGAACTCGAGTCGTGGTCTGCGCGCTATCAGCACCTGGTGGAAATTGGCAAAACTCTAGCGCCCCTCTCTCCCGAACAAAAATCCGATGAAAATCGCATCAAAGGTTGTGTGTCGCATGTTTGGCTGGGAGCAAAATTCCAACAAGAAAAACTCTTTTTTTGGGGCGACAGCGATGCCGTTATGCCCAAAGGCTTGGTGGCACTCTCAATTTTTCTTTTTTCGGAAGCAACCCCAACAGAGATTCTGTTATTTGACACAGACGTTCTCACAAAACTCGGTTTGCGACAAAATCTCACGCCAACCCGAGCACTTGCCATGGAAAATATGATACGCCGGGTGAAAGAATTAGCAAAGCGCGCCTTACAAAAAGAAACAGAAAAGCAATTAGAATAGACACAAGTAGAACAACAGATAAAAAGCTAAGTGAAAACCTAAAGGCAAGGACAACGGCATGAACTTCTATCAAGAACGTTTTGGAGGACTCACCAGAATATTTGGAGAAACCTACCTTCATATCGCTCAAAACGCACACGTATGCGTTGTAGGGATTGGAGGAGTAGGATCATGGGTTGTGGAATCGCTGGCTCGCTCTGGAATTGCTCAACTCACTCTGGTGGATTTAGACGACGTCTGTATTACCAATACCAACAGACAACTTCATGCATTTGAAGGACAAGTTGGGAAGCTCAAGGTTGAAGCCATGGCCGAACGCGCCAAACAAATCAATCCCGACATCATTGTGCACACCCATGCCGAATTTTTCACCACAGCTTCGGCATCAAATATACTCCAACCACAATTCGATTTTGTTGTTGACGCCATAGACAGCATTCCCGACAAATGCCTTCTGATAGCTGAGTGCCGCAAACGCAGTATTCCTCTTGTTGTTTCGGGAGGCGCAGGCGGAAAAACAGACCCCACAAAAATTATTTGCGACGATCTCAGCCGTTCGCAAGGCGACAATCTCCTCAAATCATTAAAACGCGCACTCAAAAAACACTGCAGCATTGAGCCCAATGCGCAAGGAGAATTCGGTGTGACATGCGTATTTAGCCGCGAACCCGCTATTCTTCCGTGGGACGTTTGCGCATCAACACCAAAACCCGAAGGTGGCAGCGGCGTGCGCATCGACTGCGCCAGCGGCTTTGGTGCCGCAAGCTTTGTCACCGGCGCTTTTGGTTTGGCCATTGCAAGCCTTGTTGTTCGCAACATTGCACAAAAAAATATTTCCTAACGAACTTCAGGAATCCACGATTTTCCACCAATAGAAAACGAATTTGGCATACCTAGCAAAACGCGATATATGCTCGAATCTTGTGAAGAACGCACACACTCAACAACAATTTTTGCATTATCAGAAACTAAATTTGACACAAATGCAAACCGACTTGCAGGTTCCAACACAACGGCCTGCGCACCAAGAACGCAAGGGCGGTTCAAACTCCGGAACAAAAACCAACTTCCATCCACCGAATTCACAAGAGCATTATATCCCATAATTCTGCTCATCCATGAATTTGGGAAGGCGCCTCGAAATTTCTCTGTTCGTTTCTTAAAATTCCCCGATCCATCACGTCCAACTACAGTAACGTGATATCCATCCTTCTCCTCAAAAAATAGAACCAGCATCTGCGTTTGAACAAAAGTCTCGGCTGTAGCAAAAAGAGCCTCGGGATTTGCGAGTGCGGAAGAATTCAAACTCCCCCCATTTTCAACAAACTGAGTTTGAATTGCCTGGGTGTCGGTTGTTACAAAAGAATCGCTGTCCGCAATTCCTATGGCTTTTGAAGTCAGAAATTCGATACTTCCATTTTTTCGAACCAAAATGGGCGTGATGCGAATGCGATCTTTGGAATCAAAAAATGCACTAAATTCAGGCGCATCTTGTTTCTGTGTTTTTTGAGGCGCTCGATTCAGCCTCGCGTCCCAAACCACTGCAGATTCACCCACAAAAACCAAACGATATCGTTTTGCAAGGTCTCTTGCAATATCAGGAAATCGCAAAACAAGATCCATTTGAACCCGAATACTATCGTCACCATTGTACCCCACAAGCCATTTCGATCGCGAAATGTTCTGCGGCACGTGCCGTTTACGCAGAGTTTCAATATCCGTTAGCGATAACAAATCAGCCGATTGCCCTTCAAAAACCAAATCAGCACCCAATGTTTCTTGCTTTTTTCGAATTTCAGAAGCAGACAGATGAAGAGTTGGCAGCGAGCCTACAATTTTTCCTCGCTGCGCAAAAAGGGTTTCCCGAGGGTGATAATCCGAGCGTACGGGCTCCGAGCGTACGGGCTCCGCGTTTTCTGAACGATTCAGCGCCTGTTGCACTGTTTCGTGCACTGTTTCGTGCACTGTGTCGTGTGCTGTGTCGTGTGCTGTGTCGTGCGGTGTGTCGTGCGGTGTGTCGTGCGGTGCGTCGTGCGGTGTGTCCTGTGCTGTGTCGTGCGGTGCGTCCTGTGCTGTGTCGTGCGGTGCGTCGTGCGGTGTGTCGTGTGCTGTGTCGTGATCAAACTTGCCAACACCTGCATCAGAGATCTCCTGGTTAGCAGCAAGAAGCACAACTCTGTCGCCCATTCGAATTTTCAGCTTATCATTATCCGCATCAAACACATCACGCACTTTTTCAAGAATTTGTGTAACAAATGTTCCTTTGCTCTGACGAGATTTCCCAACAACTCGCACTTTCCCCTGAACAACCGTAATCACACTCCCGCTTTGTGAATCCCTTTCTTCCAAAAACACCTGGCTTTCCGAACGCATTTTCAGAGTGTGACCACTTCGCAACTGTATCAAGGCTTCTGAATTTTGGTCGGTAAAAATAACACTGCCTGCGTGTAAAATGCGCCCAGTTCGAACAGGTAACCACGCCGAAGATAAGGGTTCGCGAAGAACCACATGACCGGTCGTTTCGGCGATATTTGCAACCACCTGCCCTTGAGCATAGCTTGGCATTTCTCTAGCATATTCGTGAATTGTCAAAAGCATCAGCGCGAACCACGCTAGAATTGCAACAAGCGTCCACAACCTCATACAGGACTTCCTCCCCAATCGGAGGTCACTTGCATCATCAAAACAGTAACGTCATCTGTAAGAGTTACACCATTAAAAAAAGAGTCAATTTCCAATGTCACCGAATCAAAAAAACGTTCGGAAGAATCGCCTATCCTACCCAACAAAATCTTTTTCAAAGATCGAGGCTTTAAACACTCTCCCGACGCATTTTCACATTCAAAAAGCCCGTCCGTAAAAAGAAACAGCCGATCGCCTGGACTCAAAATCGCTCGACATTCACTAAAACTTGCCTCTTCTAACATTCCCAAAAGACTTCCGGGAGCCCGAACCCCCTTCACGTTACCCATTGCATCATAAAGAATAGGATGAGGATGACCTGCACCTGAAAAATGCAGTGTTTTTGACGACGAATCCGCAAGAACCACCAACATGCTCATTGTTGTCAGTCCTTTTCCCGAGTTCCACAAAATGGAATGCAGGTCTTCAAGAAGTCTCATTGGACTCAAGTCGCCAACCCATGTTTTTTGCTCAACAGCTTTTTGAACCGTTGCAAAATAAGAAAACGCCAGAGCCGCGATAAGAGCTGACGAAGCACCGTGCCCGGTAGCATCGGCAATAATGAGCAATGTTTTTCCGTCTTCAAAGTCGAATCGCCCCCACAAATCGCCAGCACATTCTGTAGCTGGCCGAAAAATGGCTCGCGTGTGAATTCCATTCGCTTTTGTTTCCGCGGCAGGAAACAACGTCCGCTGAATCATTTCAGCAGTTTTAAGCTCCAATTCACGACGAACAGCTTCGTCCCGACTGGCAACAAATTTCTCGAGTTGTTCTGCCATGCGATTCACTGATACACTCAAAACACCAACTTCATCCAATGTGCCGGGAGCAATTTTCGAGCGGAAATGACCAGAAGCGATACGCGTTGTTAACGCTGTGACATCGCGAATGCGTCGCGAAATTCCAACTGCAGCCAAGTAAGAAACCGCAAGAACAACCAGAAAAAGAAGAATCGACCACAAAATGAGTTTGCGAACCTGAAAATCCATCTGAAGTTTTTCAACATTCATAATTTTTTGAATTCGAACAGCTAAGTCGGAATTCCCAACGCGTATCCAAGCAGTGAGCAAAGGCGATCCATCTGCGGCACGCGATTGAAGGGTTTGAAATCCAATACTCCCCGACCACAAAGCATCCAAAGCAAACGAAGACACCTCAGGCAAAGCACCCTCTTTTGTTCCACCCAAAGCATCGAAAAGCATGCCTGAAGATGACTTAATCACAACACTATCAACACCTCCGCCGCGCACCAAATCGGACACAAATCCATCTGGCCAAACATAAACGAGAGCAATCGCCGCTACAGTTTTCTTTTCGCGAACAATTTGAAACGGCACTTGCACAGCTATCAAAGAAGCATCCAAAACAGACTTTATGCTTCCTCCAACGGTGGTAAACTTAAGGGGATGTTTTGCAAATTCAGTTGCAATGCCACTCCCCAAATTTCTGACATTCTCTTCCAAAACGTTCAATTTTTTACCCAACCAAGCGTGGTGAGATCTGCTTTTTGACAATGTAAAGGTCAACTCCAAAGGAGATTCTTTAGACGAACGCGGGAGTTCAAAAGTTTGGAAGGCTGCAATTTCGGGGTGCGATGAAACGAGCTCTTGTACAATGCGAAGTCGTTGCAGCGGACCAAACTGTACCCCAACAGATCCGCCAACGGATTCCGCAACCGAAACCAATGAAGTCCACGACTGAAGCTGAGTCGCAAGAGATGCCGCCGAACGACGCCCCAGAGCAACAGCGTTCTCTTCGCTCTGGCGCTCTAAAACCGCACGAAAGCTTGCCAGATTTTGCCAAGATATGCTCCACATTGCAGCACCAACAATAGCCAGCATCAAAACAAACAACTTCACTTTTATGGAACGATACCACTGCACTCGCATGCTGCCCCCGCCGCCAGTCCGTTGTAAGGTGGATGATTCCTAGAGATCCTTGCAAGAATAGTATATCAAAGCATTTCAAAACGCTCCGGAAGGCCCCTTAATGAACGCCAAAGTTTTCTACACTTCCTGCGTCATGATTTTGCTCATTCCCTTTCTTGCATTCTCGAATACAGCAATAGGCAGCACGATAGCTCCACTCAAACCTGGACTCCCACCTTCAAGCTTCAAAAAAGGAATTGTTTCGAATTGCAGTCTCCCGCAAACACGGAGGAGCAGAGTCGTTTTCGATAAGTTCAAGAAGGCGTTGAAACGCAAATGGCTTACTGA
>CAIZES010000083.1 GCA_903932045.1 uncultured Silvanigrella sp.
AAGAGCTTTTTTTGCTTCAGGAATAGCACTCAGACTCGTTTGTTGGATTTATGATCATATGTATAAATTTTGAAAATTACTTGAACGGTGACTTTTGTTTTTTTTAATGTTGAGATAAGCCCCTCAGCATGGAGGAATATAAGGTATTCTGAACCTTCAAAATTGAGATGTTTATCGCTGTGCTATTGAATTTCTTGCTTTGGCGTTTCGCTTATTCTCGTATCTTTTAGAATCTTTTACTAGCTGAACAGAAGTCTGTGGTGGCATTGGTGACAATATTATTTTCAGCATCATAAATCTTCAAAGCAAATGGCAAATTGTTTTTGTATGTGACAGAGATTCTGAAACCTTCATAGGGTGCATTCGAAATGAAAACAGTATTTTGAAAGTTGGCATTTGCGTCGGCTACAATTGACTTTCCGAACTCTCTGAAAACGCCGCTTGTGTTTATCGCGACGGGTAATGTAACAATGGCGGGAATAATTGTGAGAAGTCCGCCAATACGATCGAAATAAATTTTGGAGCTACCGTTTTCCGTGTCTACGAAAAAGCGGGTGATTCGACCAAGGGTAACGTCCGAGGCCGAGCATGTGGGATAGTTGTCGAGATTGAGGTCTTGGCGCGAGGGGGTTGGAGTTGTTGAAAACAAAAGTCCCACAAGGCGTCTTGCAAGTTCGGACGTTTTTTGCCCGCCTTCTACACGTTGTTGTCGGTAAATAAGCTCGTGGGCAATAAGTGCAGCCCTATTCATGGAGTCCAATGAGTCCCAAATTTCTTCATCAACAAAAAGTTTGTTGGTGTCGTCGTTGTAAACTGCGAGCTGTTCAAGCTGGCACCCTGTTGGCAGAGACACTGTGGAGCCAACGTCCGCGACGTCAGCCAACTCACCTTTTTTGAACTGAAACACAGGTACCGTTTGTGTGATGTGATCAACATCGTAGTCCGTTACGGGTGCGGGATGGTCTTGGGTGGAACGATTATAATTAGTTAAGAACTCAAACAATTCGTTTTCCATACTGGACTGGGGCGGGCGAAGCTGTAACCCAAACTTGTGTGTGGCTTCGTAGAGGTCGAGAAGCTTGGCGCTTTCAACCTGCAGAGTTTTGGGGTTGCGACAAACAACAGCCTTACCCCCGCCGCTGCTTCCAACACCTTGAATCCCGTAGGCTGATGTGGGTGCCACAACTGGAACTGTACAGAAAGAGGACAGGCTCAAAATAGCGAAAAGTGAAGGCTTCATGGGGATTTCTCCGTCTTACAGCAAGGTGAAGATGCTAGTTTACATATAACTGAAATGTTTTGGGTATGAAAGCCTTGGAGAGAAAAAAAATACAATATGAACAGCTCGGGTTGGTCGCCCCTGGTGAAGGGAAAGTGGTGAGTAAGGCAAGGAAAGATGGGGGGGAGGGAAATCAGAAGGTGTGAGTTATCGAAAGAAATCGTGGTACTCAACCCAGAGCTGTTCATTGTTCGAAAAAGCAAACTCAAAGTCCAATACGTACAAGCCTTTGCAGGCGTTTGATGAAATTGGTTTTCAAGCATTGCTTGCATTAGGTTTATCAGGCTCGCAGGTAACAAGATAGATGAAAGTTCTTATGGAACACCTGTTTTGTTAATCGAACGATAAACATTGAGGGATATTGTTAGGATAGAAGGGTTTCTGGCTTCTGGCCTGCTGGCTTCTGGCCTGCGGGCCTGCGGCCTGTGGCGGTTTGTGCCATAACGCTGTGCTACTGAGGACTCAGTAGAGGCAGAGAACGGATGAACCGCTCACGGTGAACATGTTACTGTTCAGTGATTTCTTCACCCAGTAACTTTTCAGTGAAAACTTCACCCCCC
>CAIZES010000084.1 GCA_903932045.1 uncultured Silvanigrella sp.
AATAGCGTAATAGGTGAAATTTTGGTAGAGGAACCAATGCAACCAGCTTCTCCATAGTTTCGAGAGCAGATAATTCGATATGAGTAGAGCCATCAGAGCGATGGCTTGGTCAGATTGCTGAAATTCTTGTTGGTCAGGCGTTGCAACACCCGCTGCAGGCCACCGAGCATCTGCATTTTTGGCAGCGTGAATCCAAGGGCGCAGAGGCAGAGCTTGATTACGTTCTTCAGTGCGGCACGCGCATGATTCCGGTGGAGGTTAAGGCGGGTGCGAGCGGAACTCTGCGTTCACTTCATTCGTTCATGGCAGAAAAGGGTCTTCATGCGGCTGTGCGTTTTGATCTCAACGCCCCTTCTATTCAGAATATCGACATGAGCGTTGCTGTTGGCGGAGGAAAACTAAGGAGCGCAAAATATCGGCTTCTGAATTTGCCACTCTATCTTGCCGATTGGCTGCCTGAACTTCTGAAAAGATATTGAGTTCAATGGACACGATTTGGCTTGTTAATTATCGAATAACAAAAAATGTTGCGAAGGCATTTGTTCGGGCAATGTAGCATTGTTTTGAGTAGCCGGCCGAAGGCATCACCTCAATAAAAGTGAACCTCCCTAAGACGGAGTGCGGTTTATGTGTTGTCCAGCAGATGACTCCAATTGACAGAGTCGCAAACGTTGTGAGAGTTCAGTTTGCGAAAACCTCGTCTGGAGCAGCAGAGTGAAAGACTCGCGATAGCATCTTCGGAATAGCGTTTTTTAAAGGCATCAATGTTTTTGGTATCGAGTTTGGGGTTTTCGCTCCATTTGCATTCCACAAGATGAAATTGACTGCCTTGCGGGATAACAAAATCAATTTCGTGACCATCGTGATCGCGAAAAAAATAAATTTTTTGAGAGCTGTCATGATTGACCAAACTCTTATGGATTTGCGAAAAAACGTGAGTTTCAAATAGAGCGCCCAAAAAAGAGCTCCGTAAAAGTTGGCTCGACGTTTCGATATTTAAAAGATGGCAGCAAAGACCTGTATCTAAGAAGTAAAGTTTGCTTGTTTTGACAGTGCGCTGTGTAACGCTGCCAAACCACGGCTCAACAAGCGCAATAATATGTGAGGTATGGAGCACGTTAAGCCACTCGCGAATGGTAGGAGCTGAAACACCCAGGTCGGACGCCAGCGAGCTTGCTGAAATAAGTTGCCCTGTTCGTGATGCTACGAGGCGCATAAATCGACCAAAATCCTGACTGCTGCGCACGTTGATAAGTTTTCGCACGTCGCGTTCCACGTAGGTTGCAAGATAGCTTCGAAAAAATCGTCCCACATGAAGTTCTTTCGCGTATATTTCAGGGTAGCCGCCTTGAACTATCCATTGCAGCAGGGTTTCGCCTTCGGCAACATGTCCGGTTGCCTCTTGCAGTTCTTGTATTGAAAGTGTGAGCAGCTCCACGATGCGTACGCGGCCAGCGAGGCTATCAGATACTTCCTTCATCATTTCAAAACGCTGCGAGCCAGTTAAGATGTATTGGCCATTGGTGTTGCGATTTTTATCGATAACCTTTTTTAAATGCCTAAAAAGTGCCGGTGCGTATTGGATTTCATCGATGAAAACAGGGCTCGCGACGCGCGCTAAAAAACTCGCGGGATTTTGCGCGGCTTCCTCGGCATCGAGCGGGTCGTCGAGGGTGACGTACGCAGCTTTTGGAAAAAGATGTTGCAGCAGGCTTGTTTTGCCGGTTTGCCTCGCGCCAACGACAACGAGTGCTGGTGATTCGGCCGCGCTGTTACGGATGACGTCTGAAATAGTTCTTTTAATCCACATGATTGGGGTCCTGAAAGTGTTGGTTTCAACTTTTCGAAAGTATGGCTTTCGGCAATGACAAAGTGATCTTACCTTAGATTCCGAAAATGACCAAGGGACCGCGCTGAGGGAGGGCGTGACGGCGGCCCGTCGCAAGTGCTTTGAGTGCGGTGATTGCCTGCTAATAGTTTAATAATAAGAATGTTTTTTTTTCGTAAAATTTCACTCAAGCAATTTGATCTGTGTCCGAAGAAAACTTGTAAGGGATTTTGAATAGGAGGGTGCAAAGAATGAAAACACGGTTGATGACGGCCTCGATGTCGCTTGTTTGGTTGGGTGCGGCTGGTTGGGTGCGGCTGTTTGGGTGAACGGCTGCGGTGCAAATTCTGGGTTGCCGGGGGCGCAGGTTTCGCCAACGGCGACCAACAGCCATTCTCCAATGCCGGTGTGCATGTTTAGATGCGAAACCTGAAGATAGTTCCGCAATCCAAAATATTGCACGAATTCGTGGTGGAGGTTCAGCACATCGATTCTGTGTTTGCCGGGATTTTTGAACTCGCAGTATGCTTTAAGTTTTAGGAGATTGTACGGAGAAAAAAATTGGGTTATAAAAAGGCATTGAAACCAAAGCCACTACTCTCATGTCACCCCCTAATGTTCCTATGTACCTTTGAGAGTAACCTGTTGCTCCCATAATTCCAATCTAAGCGCCAGCCAGGGTATAATGCATCCCTCCGCAAACTGACTTCCACTTACCGTTTTTTGGCTCTGTCGCAAACGCGGCCCAGTCGGGCTGAGGCCCTCTTCGTCGGCGAGCTAGCTGCCAGCGCCGCAACCACCAGAGTTAACGAAACCTCAATGCAGACTCCATCTCTCGAATGCGTGCATAATCCCTAAAAATCGACTGCCGATTTCCCGAAAGAGCCACGACTCCGATGCTTGTCAGATAATCAACGGTCTGCTGAACTACCTCTCCATTTTTAAACCAGATGTGCTTACTAAACATAGTTGGCAAGTTTGATAGTTCGTCAAAAACTTCAGCATTCGAAACCATTCCCGCCGCACGAGACTTAAGAAATACCGCCACAACTGTCTTCTTAAAATTCAGAGTTTTCGAAACCACATCGCCCTCCAGATATGCCTCAACTAATTTGTCGAGCTGACTACTGCCCGTGGCCTCACGAGCAAACCCAATCGACGGACCTCCCAACATTCTCGCGCCAGACTCGATGAGACGCGGTCCCTTTGAAGTGAGAATAAACTCATTGTGAGCCGCTCCCCACCGTATTCCCAACGCATCCAAGGCTCGCTGCGCGTAGTCAAATAATTCTCCGAATTCGTTTTCGTGGTATGGCAAAAATTCAACATGATCGAACACGGTTTTTCGATCGCCGGACGAAGTTTTATTGTAGCGAATAAGATGCGCGAGATAATGGTTGCCATTCGCACTCACGGTACCAACGGCAAACTCCGGGCCGATGGCCTGCTCTTGAATAACCACGGTCTTGCTCACTTCTCCCGTGACTTTACAAGGCTCGCTCAACACACGATGGAAGGCCGGCCTCCAATCCATATAAGGCTCGATATGAAAAACCTTGTCGCTTCCAGCTGAAATTGGAGGCTTTACAATGAGAGGCTCACCCGCCATCCCATGTTCTTCGAGCCAACTTTCAACATCCTTTTCCGACGAGGTATTAAGAGTTTTCAAGGCCGGGATGCCCGCTTCCTCCAAGGCCCTCTGCATAAACGCTTTATGAACTCTGTTTAGCGATTTCTCGGGATCGTTACAGAAATGTGGCGTGATTGCCACAGCAAGACGATCAGCAAGGCGAACGCCCCCTTCCGCACCGGGAATAATGGCGAAGGGGTTAAACTCTCGCAGAATTTTTTCGAGGCCCGGTTGCTCAGGAATCACCTCGATAAAATTCGACGCGTCAATATGAGTCCCAAAGCCAACCCGACTAAAGGGTTTTAACGTCACCGCAATGGAAGGGATCCCCATTCTTTTGAAGGCCGGCGCTAGCTCCGTTCCAGAAGACAAAGGATCCACGATTATGATCGGACGTTGCATGAGCTAAACTCCCTAAGTTAGTGAGTGGGACAACAGACGCAATGTAAGAATCCGGCCTAACAAGCACAGCCTGATTGGAAAAAGAGGAATACGTCGTCCAATACTGCTGAACACTTTCAGATGTGTTAATGCGAATGACGTTCACAAAAGAAGGAACCTCGATTTCGATATCATTGCCATCAAAAATCAAGAGCGTAAATTTTGTGTAATCCAGAAGCGAGTAGAGTCGCGTCATCTCGGAGCCATTGTGAACATCCAAGTCAAACATCCGACTACCCACCAAACCACTTTCACCGTATCGAATACCCATTCCGGTAATATTTCCGGAACGCCTTTCAACGATTTTTACGTAGTCCTGGGCGTGAGTGCCTGTGGCCGAGTATTTCGTTGAACGCACGAGCTCACCAGACGAGTCAATCACGCTATGCGCCACCGGCTTCCGCTCAGCTTCATAGGTATTGAGAATATCTTTGGAAGCGCCAAAATTCAGCACCATGTTCAACTTCCAAATTAAATTAAAAGCGTCTGCAATGCCCGTGTTGAGACCCTGACCGCCATTCACGGAATGAACATGACTGGCGTCTCCCGCCAGAAACACTCGCTCATTCACAAAGAATTTTTCTGCCACACCTTCTTTAACGGCAAATTTTGAGAACCACGAAATTTCACGGAAGCTCAGCTGATGTGGACGGATGGCTCGGTTAATTTTTTCGAGAGCATCATCAAAAGAAAACTCATTTCTATCCATCCGGACGTAAAATCTATCAAGCGTCACAGAATCAATTCGGAGTCCAGAACTCGCTCTATATCCATTTTCCACCTCTCTTTTTAGATAGAGGTGAGTATATTTTCAGATCAAATTGAGATCACGACTGGCGTACTGATCACTTACCGTTTTTCTCGGTATGGATTGGCTTACTCAAGAACACCTACTCGCTTGGAGGAAAGGGCAAGTCCCTTATTTGGAGCGTGTGGTAACAGCAAATCTTAGTAAAATATCGGATGCCATGCGAGAGTTCAGAAGGTGGGCGGCACACTCCAATTTGAAACCAAGTTATACGGATTACAAGCACAAAAGTCAGGAGCTAAGTTTTAGTAAATCCGGTAGTCCAAATATCGAAACCGCCTATCGGACGCATTATGTACTTCAAAAGAAAACCGTTGTCGAAGTTAAAGAGTGAAGCGAGATATAAGTTTATAAATCTACAGGCAGTTCACAATCTTTTCTACGCTTGCTTCCACGGAAAGCCCGTTAATTCCCACTTTTATAGATGCTCTTTTATAAGTTTTTGCATAACGAGCTTGATCCTCTTTAATACGAGCAAGGTAGGCTTCCCGTTTATCTTCTGGAATTATATAATCAATTTTTTTGGAATGATCGTCATAAAATACAAGCCTACTTAAAATATTTTCAGTGGAGTCATCTAACACTATTATTCGACAATCGGTGTCTTTTAAGTAGGTCCAGTAGCAATCGTTAAGACCAGAAGGGAACAAAGCCAAAACGAAATCGCTATTTTGGTTGCTGGCTACAATCTTTTTTATCACTGGTAGCGTCTTTTTTCTATATCCCATAGCGGTATGTACTTTATCTTGTACCGCCGAAATCGGCATGGCAAAGTATTTTTCTATTTCGGTGTCCAAGTCGTAAAAGGGAATATTGAGTTTATTTGCCAAGGCTTTACCAATGGTAGTTTTACCCACACATGATACCCCGATTAGAATAATTTGATTACTTCCCATTATTTCCAAAGCTCCGATGACAACACCCTATAGCTATTAAAGGTACGGCAGTTAAACCACCCCCCACTACCGAATGGAACCATATTGCAAAACCCGCGTGGTCGCCAGTATTGTAATTGTAGGTAGTTTGGAGCTAGATGCCAACTTGGATTATTCTTCCAGTTTCGCAGCTATGGACGCTATAACCTTGGCAGCTTTCTTGAAATCTTCGATGTCTTTTTTAGATTTTATAAATTTTTGTTCTTGATAGTAGGCACGTAGTTTGTCGGTCATCTTCGGGTTTTTGAGGCACGTTCGCTGGCGGTTCAGGGCGCGGTACCGACATTTCTCTTTTCAAGAGTGGCATTGTCTCTTTTAAAGTGGCTTTCGGCATCGTTGCGTCTTAATCGCAGCGATGCAATCGTTTTGCAATACCAAAACTCGAAAGCCGTAATGTGATTTGCCCTAAAGAATATCTCAATGCAACTGTTTTTTCATGGATGACCTATAAAGACTTTGAAGCTTGTGAAAAGCTTTGGGGCACAATATGTGCTCACTGTGGGATAGGCGTTTTACATCGTGGCTATTGGCAAGGGAAAACGTTGCTAGCCAAAAATCTTAAGGGTACCGCATCAAGCGTTCTGATTTCTGGTAATAAAAATTCAGATCTTTCGGTTGGCGATAGAAGTTTGGTGCTTCATATCTTTGGCGGACTTGGGGGCAATAAAGGCGATGTGGCTCCTAAAATTCCCCTCACAAACTTGCAATTTAACGCAGGGCACTTTGCTTTTGGATTGGGAAAAATAGTAATCGATCCGTTCACTGGGCAGCAAAAACTCAATATTGAATACAAAAAAGTTTATGCCCATAACGCCAAAGGCATTGTGTCGGGTTCGGCAAAGTGGCACAGTTACTCTGGTAGTTTGCAACGAGGCTGGATGTATACGCGACCTCTTTCGGATGTTTTTATTAAACATGCCGCTTTCTCAAATCCGTATCAAATTGATGGCAATATCGTGTTTGACCCACTCGAAAACGTGGCGCGCGAGCTTGAGGTTATGACTGCGCGTTTTCGTTCGGGCGATGGTACAAGCCTTGCACAAGTGACAACTACAAATTCGTGTGTTCAGGACTCCAATCAGGCAATGTATATTGCTGTTATGAAGGGTTTAGAATGGATGCGCGCAGGGAATCGTTTGAGTCAAGCGAGTGTGGCCGACCAGCAACGTTTTGCTCAGCTCGAAGATATCATGAGCGATTATAAGAATAATATTGTGCAACGAGCTGGTTTCCGACAAGACTGGCGTCAGTCGATGACAGATTCCATTGCTGTGAATAAAGAATATGCGGGAACTTTTGAATCGTATCTTGATCTTGTTCAATCGTTAAAAGTTTTGGTTCCTCGCTGGGCTTACGACGATATCAGTGTTTTGCTTTTTAAGCATGGCGCAACAGAGTTTTTTGTTCGAACAAATCAAGTGGGTGGTGTGACTCCCGATATTTATCCGCTTGCGCCAGGTTTTGATAAGTAGTATATTTTTTAGTTAGATAGTCCTTGTTTTAAGCAGCTTTCGTAAGCACTGATATCGATGCTGTAGCCCGAAGCTGTTTTAGTGAATTCGTTATAAAGCTGTCCGCGAGGCAAAGTTTGGTTTTCTTCCTCAACGATTCGAACATTGGTAGCCTTATCTCCGCTATTAAAAACAAACGTTACGTATGGAGCAAACACGCTATAACCAAATTGCTGCGCGTTTCCAACGCTAACGTTGCCGTTCTCTTTATCCTCTGCCATTGGAGAGTCAAAAACAAAGAGCGGAAGGCCAACATCGTAAACATCGTTACTGTTTTTAAAAGCATAAATGTTTGAGATTATGTATGTTGATTCGGCACCGTATCGGCCCGGATCGACTCCCCCTGAAAAGGCTCCCGTCGAACGTATTGTCTTTAATTTAGGCTGGGGAAGTTCTGCATTGCGGTAGCTGTATATTGTGTTTTGGGCTAAGATGCGAAGCAATTCTGGTGAAAATGCTTGTGCCAAACAAGCACCGGCAACATTGCCAATTTTTTCGGCCGAAGTATCAGGCAAATTGGCAAGTACTTTTTCTGCAGCCATTGATTGCGAAGCAAAAGCCATTCCCACCACCAACGTTGTCAAACCTTTTGATACGAATTTCATCACGATAACTCCTTCTAAATAGGCCATTTTTGTTTTTTTTGTTTCGGTGCAACAGCCTTTTTTGCACTGACTGTTAGATATCAGCTCGAAAAATTCTCGAAAAGTCTCAATTTTCAAAACAGGTGTTTCCAAATTGGTGACACTCAGGAGGCCAGTGATAGGTGGATTTGAAGGATCTGGCGAATAATGAAACGTTTGGAGCGGCCTACGAGGTTCGAACTCGCGACATCAACCACCGCATGGGTTACAAGTCAAGATGAGCCTTTTTGAGTGAGTTCTTTTGCGTACAAAAGAACACCCATTCGAGTGATATGTTCAATAAGATTTTCACTTGTCAGCTTCTCGTAATGAAGAAGATCCACCGAATAGGGCATAAGAAGATCATCAATTTCAAGTTCAAGACGCATTTGATCGGAAAAAGTCATGGTGGCGCTAAACACAGCAAGATCAATATCAGAACCGGGGCGATAGTTACCTTTGGCTCTTGAGCCATAAATAACCACTTTATCAATAAAGTCAAAATTTTTAAAAATTGCCAACAACATGTTTAGAGATTTTTCTGGAACACCAATTTTTGTACTCAGTTCGTTTGTCACAGTCAATACTTCTTCATCTCAACCGCAAATTCTTTAAAACACGGAAAATAATCTCTCATTATCGCCTGTGCAAGTTCTTCAGCGAGGGCTTCATCGTATGTGTGGGACGATCTGTTTCTACTCCGAATCATCGCCATCCAAATTTCCCCATCCTTAATTAATTGCACCTTATATGCTTCCCGTGTAGCATCCTTGGAGCCTTTGATATCCTGATTTCCTTGATCGAGAAAAAAATCTTTTAGTACATTCCATGCTAATTCATGAGTAAACTCGAAAGCCTGGATAACTCCCTGTTTTTCGAGCTGGGATAACTCCCGCACGCTCGAAAGTTCAACCGCACTCGCGAGTTGAGCCAACGCCCTCTCAAAGTTCGCAAATCGCTGTTTCCAACGAATATCCATCGGAATCATAGTTACCTCTTTTTTCTCGCAAATTCAGAATAACATCCCTTTTGCACAAAATCGACTGGGTCTAGGCGTAGGTCTGAGTAGTATATGGAGCGGCCTACGAGGTTCGAACTCGCGACATCAACCTTGGGAAGGTTGCACTCTACCAACCATTTCTAAAAATTTCAAAATTTTGGGAGCGAGGCAGCTTTCTGTGGCGATGTTTGTTTTGGATTAGTTTGGTTTGTAAGTGCCTGTAATGAGTCAGGACCTCTGGTTTTCAAAAATCTCTATAGTTGGCGCGAGTTGTGGTGCTTAGTTAATGAGACTCGGTATGTTTTCTTCCGGAGAGCCCGCGTCGGAATACGTTCAAACGCTTTCTGAAAGCGATAAAGCTCAACTCGTTGAGGTCCTCCAAATAACTTTGGATAGCCAACAAAGCTTCCAAGATTTCGCTTCCAATTTTGCTAGGCGAGACTGGATTGAATGACTCATCAAGCAGTTTTCATGCGACGATCGCTTTGCATCATCCCCGGCTTTCGGTGCCAACTGGCTTGCCCTCACTGCATTTCGGGCAGTTCTCCAGCGGATGACCGCGAACTCACTGAGCGCGAAATGACTGCTCTCTGCGGGAGTTTGGAAGAGCGTTTTGTTGAAACATTGTCGTTTTCTGGTGGAGAGCCCGTACTCTATCTTGATAAGGTCGTTAGACTTGGTCGTTCCGCTACAAAAATCAACCCAAACGTGTCTATCCGTCTCACAACAAACGCTCGATTTGCATCGTCTTTGGATGCGTGCAACAAAGTTTTTGTTCAAATCTCGAATCTGAGTTCCATTCGGATTTCCTACGACGACCTTCACAGCAGTGAAAACGGGTTAGCCTCTGTAGCAACAATTGTTCGGTGGGCTGCACAAGCAGATGTGCGTTGTTCAATCAATGTTTCTGCAGTTCATCCACTCGATCTTGTTGTTCTCCGTAGTTTGCCATCTCTTGGTGTGCCCATCAACGTTGCGAAGGTTGCTCCCTTTGGACGAGCGAGTCGTATTGCCTCAAATCTTGCATGGCAGGAAGACGTCCGTACTATTCGCGACAAAATGAGTACCAAATGCAACTCTCTCGCCAAGGCTGTTTACTTTCCTGGACGGGGTTGGACTTTTTGCTGCTCCGAAGTGGCTTTCAACCACTCAAAGTTAGATTCCCTCTTCTTTTCGTCTTCGTTAGAAGATCTTGGTTTGGTGCCTGCATTGAAAAAAATGCAGGAACTCACCTTCAACGAGCTGTTTGAGTTGACCCCGCACTTTGAAGAAAAACCTGTTCACGAATGTCAGATCTGCGCTGCGTATTGGGAAGGAACCGCCACAGGGGAATCATCGGGAAGATTGGGAAACGCTGCCGGTTTGAACACCCGGCGCCAAACAACGCAT
>CAIZES010000085.1 GCA_903932045.1 uncultured Silvanigrella sp.
AGAAAAACGGCGCGAACTTTTGGTTCGCAAGACAGGTTTTCACGAAAGCATTGAAAACAAAGGACGGTCAATGGATTCAATTATTTCAATGGTTTTACTCATTTTCGTTAAGGCGCGGCTAAATGCAACGAAATGCGTTTAAGTTGATAGATAAAGATAGACACCTAGGCGCGTCCAATTTCCCAGCCAGTCCGTCCCCTGCCCTACCCGCCCGCAAAGACCGGCTGAAAGTTTGCTTCGGTCAGGATGCGTGCCACCTCGGTCCACCACTTTAATGGGCTACGAAGATTCACCGTCCCGATGGAGAAAATAAAACAGTTCGTTCTCATCAATTTCCACGGAGGAATTTGCCATATTTTTATGATTCTGTGCGTGATGTCTATGGCCGTCAATTCTTTGCTGCCCTCAAAAGTTAAGATCAATCGTTGCGAAATCCCCAGAATCAGCCTCGCTCAACTTCACGTCGAAGCCAAAACTCTCATACCACTCCGGCAATTTTGGGTTTTTCTGTTGATCATCCGCTGTGATGTTTCCCCAGACTCGTTTTACCCCCAGAGCTTTAACACGCTCCAAACTATGTTTCAAAAGCTGTGTCCCAAGACCCAAGCGCTGACAATTCCGGTCTTCACGTCTGACGGGGCTGAAAACCCCTAAAAATCTAAACCGTCGAAAATGAATGATCGCATTTTCATTTGTTCGGATGTCTGCCAATTTTAGAGTGGTTTTGTCTTCCCATAAAAAGTTGGCAAAACCGATCCAACTGCTTTGGGTGTGGCTTGCGTGAATCCTCAAATGAAATGATGGCCCAACCCGATCCCGATCTTCCTCCTCAATTCGATAGGCTTCTCCGTTGTTGTCATAAAACAATTTCATTTCTTCCCGCTAAACCGGGTGCGTAGCTCCTCCGCCTGTTGCGCGAATTTCTTCGAGTTGGATTTTTTCAAGCGCCCAAGATTTTGCAGTTTCCATTGAATTGCCGGCAGTTCTTGAAGATGCGGACATTTCATCAATTGCCAGTCGGGTTCACAGGACACCAGGCCGATCAAAAATTGCTGGTGCTTGGCGGTCAATTTTGCTGGCAATTCATTTTTGAGCTTTGCGCGGACTTTTTCCAATTCAACCAATGAAATTGGCTTCTGCGTCATGCCGACGAATTCATTTTCAAAGGGTGCGGCCAAATCCGTGTCATTAGAAAATAACACCTCATGCACGGGTCGATTGTGGCCGGCGATATAACAGACAAAGCACTCGACAACATCGGCGCTCAAGCCGGTTGATTCGTAAAGCCCGAGAACATCAAAAATATCTCGCGGGTGCTGGCGATCCATTGCCGCGACAAGTTTGCTGCCGTAAAGCTCTGCCGGCGCTAACACCGGGACTGATAAGGAAGTTGTGAAGACGCGTTTGGTTTCCTCGTTCAAGGGCATTGTTTCGACGGGAAGCACAGTTCCCCGGAAAACATGATTGACCTCAACCTTCACCTGAACGCCTTTGCGCTGGATAAATAGTTTAATTTCGTCCCCCGTGTTTATGGCTACCACTTCGGATTCCAATCCCAATTTAGCAAGCTGCTTGCGGACTTTAGCAAGACCGTCAGAGATGGCCTTCAAGGCAGCCGTGCGCGGCTGGGTGTGGTCGGTGTAAACCACGTCAATGTCCACGGAAAGCCGGGGCATATTTTGGACAAACAAATTGATGGCAGTGCCCCCCTTCATGGCAAAATGAGTGGTTTCAAAAATAACCGGCGCGCATTCCAGTAAAAGGCGGACGGTATCAATATAAGATTTATCCATCATGGCTTGATATTTAGGACTGTTCCATTTTTGAGCCTGGCAGTCCATCGGCTTTGCC
>CAIZES010000086.1 GCA_903932045.1 uncultured Silvanigrella sp.
AGTGCGCCAGCCCTCTGGCGCTTTGGGCGGGCGAGACGCCGGAAACGGCCATCGGGACGGGCGCGCTCCCCGGCAATGTCCCAGTTGGTGGCCGTGCGCCAGCACCGGCCAATGGCAGTTTGCGGTGGACGAACGGGGCGAAGGGCGTTTGAATTAAATTGGATTTATGATATAATAACTCCGACAAGTTAAGAAAAGAACAAGCCCGTCCTGGTTTTCAGGACAGGCTTGTTCTTTTGATAGAAAAATAAAAATGCGGATGCCACAAATTATATGAATGATGAAATTGAAATAAACGGAAACGATGCCGAATGTGAACGAGTTATCGCGCAAAATGCCGAAAATAGAAGCCCGTTGCTTCTGATTAACTTCACCCGTGAAATGATACCGTTCTGTCACGCCATCGCAGAGAAACATGGGTATGAACTTAAAGGCAAAATTCCGCCAATGGAATCCGGAACCTGCCATTTTATACCGAGAAATTATGACGGGAGCAAAATTGAAACAAGCTAAACGAGTATGCCATACATTTACCTGCAAAAATTTGGAAACCAAGAAACGATCCGGGTTAATCCCGATGAGATTCTCTTTATAAAACCACATGACGAGACGGGTTCAGTGGTCAGGTTTAGGGCTGATGAATCCATCCATTTTTCTGAGACGAAAAAACAAATTGAGCGCAAGGAGTGGAAGATGCGTTATTTTTATCCCAATCTTGAAAGGCTTGTCATAGCAGGAATTGGCGGTGTTATCGGCAGTCTATTGACGCTGCTACTTGGCTTGATGTGCCGCTTGTCACATTCTTGAAACTGATTAAACTGGCGACATGAAAATGAAATTGGTGACGAGGTTGGTTTTGGTGCTGGTGGCAATCGCTACGCGATTGCCTGCTCAACCAAGTGATGCAGATAAAAAACTTTTTGAGGAGACGAAGACCAAAGCTGAATCAGGGAATGCATTTGCCCAGTGTGTTCTTGGTGAATTTTATGACGCTGGAAAAATAGTCGCGCAAGACGACGAAGAAGCAGTGAAATGGTTTCGCAAGTCTGCAGACCAAGGACACGCAGAAGCTCAAAATAATCTTGCCAATCATTATGCAAAAGGAAAAGGCTTGCCGCAGGATGAAGCTGAAGCAGTAAGATTATACACGAAGGCTGCTGAACAAAATTCCGCAATAGCTCAAAACAATTTGGGTGCGTGTTACGACAAAGGCGAAGGTGTAGCCAAGGATCAGGTCGCGGCGGTAAAATACTTTCGGCAAGCTGCCGAACATAATCTTGAAAGTGCTCAATACAATCTCGGCGTTTGCTACTACAACGGCACCGGCGTGGCGAAGGATGTGGTGGAAGCAGTAAAGTGGTATCACAAATCTGCTGAACAAAATTACGCTCCGGCAAAACGCGCTTTGGGCGTCTGCTATGAATTTGGTGAAGGTGTGGCGCAAGATTATACGGAGGCAGTGAGATGGTATCGAAAAGCCGCAGAACAGGGATATGAAATGGGGCAATACAATCTTGGCCTTTGCTATGGCAAAGGCCAAGGGGTTACACAAAATGAGTTTGAGGCGTATGTTTGGTTAAGTCTTGCTGCTTCACGGGGCGTCAAAGAAGCTTCTCTATCCCGCGACTTTGCGGCTTCGCATATGTCTCGCGAAGAAATCATCGAAGGTCAACGCCGAGCCGCAGCGTTTATTCCACACACTGAAACGACGGATTCTAGTTTTGTTGATTCCACTTCACCGGCAAACCCGACATTCACCGGCACCGGCTTTTTCATCACGGACGATGGCTATTTGATTTCCAATTATCATGTCGTCAAGGGTGCGGCCAAAGTGCGTTTGCTCACGGGCGCAGGCTTGATTGACGCGGCGGTGGTGAAGGTGGATGCGGCGAATGATCTGGCTTTGTTGAAAACCGTTGGGCGGTTTGCACCGCTGCCGATTGCCGCCAGTCGGACGGTGAAACTGGGCGGGACGGTGGCCACGGTGGGTTTCCCGGACAT
>CAIZES010000087.1 GCA_903932045.1 uncultured Silvanigrella sp.
AGAACTGACGCCGGTTTGCTGTCGGTTTGATGACCCCCACTTCTCAAAGCATGGCTATGCCGTGCTTTGGGAAGTCGGTTTTTTTGAATTCAAAAAAAACTGTAACGAATTCATTACAACCTAATGAAATGAATTCCGGTAAAAACAGCGGCGAAATTTTATTCGCAATGAAAAAGCGCAATTTTATCTGGCGACAAGTCGGCAAACGGCGTAACGAGCTTGAATGGACACAATGCGATTTGGCCGACCGGTTGGTGGATGCCGGCTGGCAAAATGCCACGCGCAGCACCGTTTCCAAAATCGAAGACGGCTCGCTGCGGATTGATCTGACGCAGTTGTATTACCTGGCCGTGGCGCTCCGCGTTCATCCGATTCATTTCCTGCCCAAAATGGACTGGAGCAAGCCAGTCAAAGCTCAAATTTATTCCCAATGAAAAACCAGTAAAGGACGTATGGAAACGATTCCAGAGAACGAAATACAAACCGCCAAGCCGCCGATTGAGCGACTCGCCTATTCCGTGCAGGAAGCCGCCGATATGCTGGGCGTGCATTATTTCAGCATCTATCGGCTGATTCAGCGTGGCAAACTCAAAACTTGCCGGGCGCTCCGGGGCAAGTTGCTCGTGCCCCGAACCGAATTGTTAAAACTTCTGCAAACCGATTTGAGGTAAATTATGAACTACCACGAGAGACCCACAGCGCTTCAAGAACAGGCTTACACCGAGGCCAGACAGCATTTCGCGGAACATCTGAAGCAGTTCAGAGCGAACTGCGATGCCATTCACAATATTGAGTCCAATCTGCCGGCGACAGCCAACGACGCCTCCAGAGCCGCCCTGCAATCGTCAGGCCGCGTCATTCAGACCGATGACGGCACGCAATGGCAACATGCCGTTGATTTGACTAAAATCACCTCCGTCTGTCACCGTCATACGTCGTCAGGCTTGGAATTCGCGGTGGTCGAATGTTTGCCGCTGAAGTCCGGAGAAATGAAAGACGTTTTGAACAGCAGTCACGATGCGAGCGAAGTGTTGCAGATATTCGCGCGTGACCAGCGGCAAGTTTTGAATCTTTGGAAAAATGATGTGACAGCGCAGATCAGGGAACACCTTGAAGAAAAATATCCGCACCAGGACATGAACATTGTCGTAGAATCTTTTGACATCAAACTAGCCCGCGATATTTCACGCCGGGAATCCGTTGCCCAGAATCAAAGTCACGGCGTTAGAATTTAACACGATGGCCTGAAATTCGGGTGCGTTTTACACCAACTCATTCACTCGCCCGAACAAAATCACAGTCGTGGTAAGCAGATTAAAGCGCATTTCTAAATTTTCGTTCTATACTTTTGTTCTATACTTTCAAATTTTGATATTCTTTACCGCCAAGCGGATGAAAAATTCAAAAATGGATAAAACCATTGTGAACATTGGGCGAAAATTTGAACCGGCTCAATCGTGAGACCGCACTGACTTCGGGACGGAATCCGATTATTAAAAGCACCTGAATCCGGGCCAGATATTTTGTCAATTTTGTTCTATACTGCTGTTCTATACTATATGCGATTTTTGCAGCCAATCGCGACTAAACGCAGCAATAGCCGAAATGAATAAAACCATTGTGAACATTGTACGAATCAGCAGTTGCTTCCCGAAGCTAAACATAGCAAAAAGTGGCTTTTACAATTTCGAGTCAGATGCGTTAGACCACTCTGCCACCCTTCCAACCGTTGATTTTATCAGGCTTTTTGTGTGTCGCG
>CAIZES010000088.1 GCA_903932045.1 uncultured Silvanigrella sp.
CAATTGAGCCCAAGGGTTGCACAAAAGCGTGTCAAAATTCCGGTGCTATGTATGATTTAGTGGTTGAGTACGCCCGTGTTAACCATTTGAAGTTGAAGGAAGTCTATGTGCCCGAATGGAGTGGCCTTTTTGAGAATGAAAAGAAAGTTGTTGTCGAAGGTGAAACATATACGCCCCAAATCATAAAGAGCGAAGAGTGCGATCTCATCCCAAATTCAATTACGAAGTTGCCCTGGCGCGAAAAGCTTTTGCGGCTTATTCCAGCATACTCGAGCCGTAAACTTGTTATAGTGCGAAAGGATCAAATTAAGATCTATCAAAAAGTGAAAGATTTGGCCGGAAAACGTGCTGCTACTCAAAAGGCAACATCGTTTGCGACTTGGCTTGAAGGGCAGAATGCGAGTGCGTTCAAAGCAAATCCGGTACGCATAGACTATGTTTCCGAACAGGATCAGCTGCGGAATGTTGATAAAAAAATGGCAGACTTCACAATTTACGATGCGGATGGTGCACTGTATGCCGTGAAAAAGAGTTATCCAAACTTGTTGGTTTCTTTGGCAATTGGCGATATTGATGAGCTGTGTTGGGCAACGGATAGGTCGAATGTTGAGCTTGCGAACTCAGTGGAAAAGTTTTTCGACGAGCAAAAAATGGATCCTAAGTCGTATCTAAACAAAGTGTGGAAGAAGTACTTTGACTATAGCTACAAAGATTATGTTGATGTTATTTCTTTGGGATTAAAAACGGCTCAATAGATTTCAGATACAGATTTTCCAAAAGCATTCTTCTTTCACCAGAACTTAATTTTTTCGGTCATGGATAAAGAACATTTTTCGTGAAAGTCGCAAATTCGCTGGCGGAGATCTTCTACGCCATTCATTCGAGTTGTAAGTTTCCAAAAAGAATGTCCAAAATCGAGCCAGGGGCTTGCTAATGCGGTGAAAAATGCAATGCGTTCTTGTATGAAGTCTTCTTCTGTAAAGAGCTCTTGGAGGTATTCAAGCAGAAGAAGGGTTGCACGCACGAATTCCTGCCCTTCTTCCGCAGGTGAGCGTGGTGCATTTTTGAGTGGAAATAATTTTGGTTTGGACGTTATGCCAAGATCCTCTGCTATTTGCCAAAATATCCAAGGTCGTGCGGTGGCGGCCCGTGCGAGCATTGCGCCGTCGGCACCAAAGTCGCGGACAATGGAAATAGCATCACTCGCAGTTTGAATTCCTCCGTTGAGAACAACGGGAATGTGGAGGGCTTTGGCAACCTCCGTCCCGAGCTGCCAGTTGGCCTCACCTTTGTGACCTTTTGCTTGCGGACGTGCGTGCAGAGAAATCCAGTCGGCACCAGCATTTTGCAGCGTCTGCGTAAAGTGAATGAGAGTGTTAACGTCCTGGGCTGCGCCTGCCTGGCCGCGCAGTTTGACGCTTACCGGAATTGATGAAAACCTTTTTGTTGCTTCGGTAATACGTGCTGCATAACTTGGGTCTCCCATAAGTGCTACGCCATAATTATGTTGAAGAATGTGCTTGGCAGGACATCCCATATTGATGTCGTAACCCCAAGGATTGATATTGTTGAGACGCGCAATGCTGGCCTCAATAAGTGCAGGATTGTTGCCCAAGAGCTGAGGTGTGTGGTGGTGTTCTCCAGGAAAAATGCGAAGTTCCTTTGTTTTTGCAAGGCTTTCGTGTGGTATTTGTTTGGTTGAGAGCATTTCTGTAAATATGAGTGGATTAAGTCCTTCGGGTGTGTAGGCTCTGACGAGTTTACGAAATGCTGCGTGCGAAATTCCAACCATTGGACCAATCATAAATGGAAATGAAATACCAAGTGAGTCAAGGCGGGTTTTCACGAAAAATCCTTTTCTGGTTAGGCAATGGTTTTAAGTGATTTCAATGTAGGCGTTTTAAAACTTACCTTCAATGGAAATTTGAGTTCGAACTAAAAAACCAAGGACGTTTCGTGCGCTGTTCGAAAAAGTCTCCCATTTTCTTAGGTACTGAGGTTTGCGCAAAATGCAAGAAGGAGCTTGGGGTACTCCGGTTGAGCTGCTCTGGGTGCCGTAGGGGTCGGAAAAAGGCTTGCAGTTATCGTCCGACTCATTGGGGTCGTGTGTGGGTATGCCCCAGTCTAGGTGCAGAGCGAACATGTCTGCTAAAAAGAGACGAAAGCCAAAACCAACCGATTGGTAGCTGGAACGAACGGAATTGCTCCAGAAATTGGTTTTGGCCGGGTCGAATTTCATGGCGTCGTTTCCAATAACGCGCGCGCCATTGGCCGGACATGTGTCCGTTGGGTTGGTGGCAATGTTACTGAGGCGTGTATTGAGTTTGTCTATTTCTCCAGGCGAAAAATAGGCAACTGCTGTGTCGTAAAAAACAGCAGCTCCCCAATTGGATTGAGGGTGACGATAGCGTGTTTCCAAACGGTTGTTGAAAGTATTTGTTGCAGCTGCTTGCGAAAGTTTTGCGACACAATTTCCGTTTGTATCTTTTTCGAGATACCAAAGAAGCGGGCCAAGTTGTGAATCCATTGCGGGATATCCGCGGACTTGCGCAGAGGAAATTTTTTCGCGACGTGCTCCCGGTGCATTGATACTAGATATTTGCTTACCTCCCATGAATATCGCTTGTGTAAAATTGCGAGACCATGGGAAAAAGAAACTTCCGTCTGCTCCCAATTTGTCGTAGGCAGCATCAGAGCCGAGGTTTGGACTTGAGTGACTGAATTCGAGTGAAAGTGTGTAGCCATTGCGAGGCCACACCGGGTTATTGCGTGTGTCTAATGCAGTGCTTGCAGTGATTTCTACCGTACCAACGTTGTCTGAGTTGTCTATCACTTTTACAGGCCTGCTCACACCGCCCAGTGGATAACCTGAAAACGCATACGAGACTTCAATTTTGTGTACAAATCCCATTCCAAACCAAAATGGGCGCCATGCAATGTCGCTTTGAAGACGACTTGTGGTACGTCGTTCGTCGCGCACATCAACTTCCTGACCAAAAGTGATGAAGTTGACGTCAAATGGAGTGACCCACGGTCCTGCTCGGAAAAGCGCTTCGCGAAGTCCTGCGCTTAAACTGACCCCTGGAACTTGTCCAATTCCCGGGCCGTTGGAAGTTGTATTTTGATAGCGCTCCTGAGTAATGGAAGAATGAAATAGAAACTGTAGCCCGTCTGTTGTGAGATTGTTGCGCTGAAATTGGGTGCTGAATCCATATCCACGATCACTGTTCCAGGATGGGTTGAGTGTAAGATTCCAATTGCGTTGCCTCATAACAACGATGTTGATGTCTCGAAAAACTTCATTTTCTAATTTTTCGTCTTCCGAGAGTGAAAGAGCATCTGTTCCATCAAATACGACGCTGCCGAACAAACCATGTTTTAGGATGCGATCTCGAGCCTCCGCTAAAACTTTTGTGGAAAGAATATCTCCGGATTTCAATCCCGAGACATTAAGAACTCCTTCTCCTTTTTCGAACGGCGCATCGGAAGCGGTTACTTTTCCAATGCGAAAAAGAGGTCCAGCAGCGATTTTGAGTTGAACGTCTACGTCGATTTGCCCATCGGGCGAGAGTTTGCAATTTTCCTTCTTGTTCAAAGCATTTTTTGTGGTGAAGCAGATGAGGTCGGGGGGTAGCACTTGCCCTTTTCTATACCCAGCCAAAAAGAGCTCGTTTTGGATAAGGTCCTGAAGTTTTGTAAGTGAGGTTGGTTGTAAAGCGTTGTCGTCTTCAAAGTATTCTTTAATCAGAAAGTTATCTGTGTCAAAATTAGGGGGTTTTCCAGACAGCGTGATGTTTTGAACACGATAACGATAGCCAACTCGAACCGGAATGCGTAGCACCACTTTGTCCGAACCGGGTGTGCGTCGCACTTCGGGATTTCCAATAACAGTGTCCACATAACCTAAATTAACGAGATATTCTGTGAGACTGACACGTTTGTTTTCCAGTTCGGACTCAACAAAAGGAACGCCGCTTGCGATATCTAGAACTCCGGGAGTTATGTTTAATGCGGCGATGGCTTTTTCTTTTGGAATGGGAAGATTTCCCAAAAACTCGGTTTCACTTTCGGAAATAAACAGCCGTCGTCCTCTGTCTATTTCCATTACAAGTTTCTTCTCGTTTGCTTTGCTTTCTATTAAGTCGTTTGGGGTAACCGTTGCGTCAGCATATCCTTGTGAATATAGATATTGGAGAATTTTTTGTTGAATCTCTTCTTGTGAGCTGAACGCGAGATCGCCAAGAACAAAACCTGTACTTCGCATAAATTCATCTTCAATATTCGCCCCTGATAAACGATCAATAATGGAAAGAGACCATTTGTCGCCAGGAGTGTATGAGTATTTTAATGTAGCACGTTCCAGATCGCGTGTTGTTATGAGATCTGTTTCGGGATTGAACTGAACTCGCGCATAAATGTATCCTAGATTTCGAAGATTTGCTTCCTCTTCTTTGATTCTATTTGCAATTATTGTTTTGTTGCATAAATCGCCCGTTGCAAGATTTCGAAAAATCCGGATGGTGCTGGCACGCGGAACGAAATCCGCAATCAGACACGGGTTCCCGCGATCGATTGTAAAAATGGTATCGATGTGACCCTTTGTGTTTTCCCGAGTTATGTACTTAACTCGTGCTTTCAGAAAGCCTTCATTTCGCAATGCGTTTTCCATGCGCATGGCATCGTGGTCAAGTGTGAGAAAACTTGAAATGGGCTGATCGATTTGCGTTGAGATAAGAACTCTAAAGCGGTTGAAATCTTCAATGGCACCACGATTATTTTCAATACGAATTGAATTCATTCTCCAGGCGCTTCGCGACGAAACGAGGAGTGCTGTGCGTTTGTCGTCGAGGGTTGATTTTTCGATGACGATGTCTTTGTACAGTCGAGATTCTCCAAGAGCGTGTGCGATTTCGGAGGCGAGAGATTCCAGTGATGGTTCTGAAGAAGAAACTGCAATGCGTTTTATGACGTCGTTTGGAATGGTGGTAGGCTTGC
>CAIZES010000089.1 GCA_903932045.1 uncultured Silvanigrella sp.
CCCGCCCACCTCGGGAACATTCCACTTGTTGCCATAAGAGCCGACTCTCCAGTAGTTCAAAAATTGTTTTTTGGAGTTACCCAAAGGGAACAAGTTAACCTTGAAAGGTTATCAGAATTTTGTTCGAGGAAACTGAATTTCTCCCAAATTGAGCATTTTCCGCACCCAATGGCATAGAAAGAACCCATGAAACCAACCACCAATACTCAATACACATTCAGCGTAAATATTATCCTTTTGATTTTGATGCTTGGAAGCTCAGTATTTGCCATGCGGTTAATTGTTAGAGAATTCGCCACCCCCCTAATCACAGCTCATCGCAATAATCTTCTCAACGCAGACTACCGGTCGATAATATCCTCATTCGAAAGCCAGTCCGGCGCAATTATCAAACAATTTTCGTTTTACGATAATTCGAAACACGAAATTTTTTCAGTTCCACCTACCTTCCAAGGTAATGAATTTCATTTAGGAACGCTTGCCGTGCCAATCTACTTCGACGGAACAGAGTCGAAAGTGGCGGCAACCGTAGTTCTCAAATTCTCACAAACAAAACTTCTCTTTCCTGCCCTCTGCGTTTGGATTCTATTTGTCACTTCGATATTTTTCGTGCAAAAAAGAATCAATCTCATGAAAGAAAAGCAGGCAATTGTCGAAAACGATCTACAGAAGGCGCAAGCCATAGCTCGCACAACACAAATGGTTGCGCATGATGTCAGAAAGCCTTTCTCACTGCTCAAATCGGCACTTTCGATATTGAGTCACGCAACCACCATTGAAGATGTTAAAACGAATATGAAAATTATTGGCCCTTCGGTGGAAAGGGCTCTGACATCAGTGAATGGAATGCTTGATGACATTATGGAAATTGGACGCGTTGAAAAACCCATTACCGAACCCACAAGTCTAATTGCCATTATTGAAGCGAGCTTGAGCGAGGTTTTTCAGGTACATCAAGGTGCACAAATTTTGTTACGCTATCATTTTGGTCACAATCATAACGTAGAAGTTGAGCCTGCAAAAATCCAACGAGTGATGTCAAACATTGCAGGCAACGCGGTTCAGGCATTGAATCACAAAGGAGAGATTTGGTTTACAACCTCGGAACACAATGGTGTTGTAGAGGTAAAGATAGGAAATAATGGCCCAATCATTCCCGAAGAGGACATGCCAAAAATCTTTGCTGCCTTCTATTCGAAAGGAAAAAAAGGCGGCACAGGACTTGGTCTTGCAATAGCCAAAAAAGTTGTCGTCGCGCATGGTGGCAACATCCATTGCGAGTACTCTTCCAATCGAAGGTTTGTGGAATTTGTTTTTACATTACCGGCTTCAACCCAATTGGAACAAGGGAAATCTTCGTCTTTGGCTTCGCATTCAAAAGATATTGTGAGCACAATTGCGCCGCCAACAGCACAGCAGCAGATGACTAGTGCATCTGTTGTGAGTGACCCGCGCGAGGCTGAGTTTGAAAGACGAATTGTAGCAGCAGCAAAAAAACTTGGCAGGCCGCTTCTGGTTGCAATGCTTGATGACGAGCCTTTGTATCGCGCTGCGCTTCATGGACTGGTTGGAAAAAATCCAGACATAGCAACCTCTGTTAGGATTGATACCTACGATAAATCGTCGGAATTCTTAAATACTGTAAGGTCTGAAATTTCGGGCGCTACTGCAGCATCTGTGAATTCTCCTGGAACAAGCGGAATTGTGGCAATGAAAGAATCTGCGAAAGCCGAAGCACCAAAGCAGCCTGATTGCGTGGTGTGCGATATCGATCTCGCCACAACCGATCCGATGGATGGATTTGCGGTAGTATCTGAACTTAGAATGCTTGGTTTTGTGGGACCAATTTGTGTGCACAGCAATCGCTCGTCTCCAGAGGACACTCAAAAAGGGCTCAACTCAGGTGCTAATTTGGTTCTTCCAAAACCCATGAGCCGCGCCCATCTTTTAGGTTTTATTACAATGGCAATTTCTAAGGATTGTACACTTTCAAAAAAAGAATCATCTGCAACATCCAAACCAATGATAAAGCCAACAGTGGTTGTACTTGACGACGATGCTGTAGTTCTCATGGGCTGGGA
>CAIZES010000090.1 GCA_903932045.1 uncultured Silvanigrella sp.
ATTGCAAGGAACACTCATTGACGGGAATTTGCGGTGGGTTATTTGTGAAGTGATTTGCTTGGTTCCTGTGGGCTATTTCCCAGCCTGCTCCGAAGTCAGTAACACAGCACCCTTCTAGGGAACGAACACAGGTGTTCCAGGCTCCACTTTTCCTTTTGCAGAGGAAAGGATCAGATGTGCATCGGTCAATTTTCCATCCAAAGCTTTGCATTCAAAAACTCCCAGAGGAGTTTCCTTTTGTGCATCGCCCGAAATAGTACCTATTTTTCCGAAACGCAGAAGCCCTTGGGAATGGGGTGGGCAGCTTCCTTCTGTTAATAGCAGTTTTATGTTGTCTTTGTTTATTGAGACAACTGTTCCGTGAATTCCAACTGTGTGGATGAGCCACTCGCGGAACTCTTGTGCGTTAGCAATTTTGAGTGGAAGGTTGGTTTTGATTATCTTGGCTTTGCCGTTGGGTGAAAATGTTATAAACCGACGTGGAGTTCCAGAAACTAGAACCGCTTCAAGATTGGCGATATGCATAATTTTTGATATCGTTTTCGAGATTTCAAAAGCATTTTTGCTCCAATCATCCCCTGAAGAATTGAGTGTGAGCAGCTGTTGCAAGTGAGAATCGGGAATAATTTCAAAAAAAGAATCGTTGAGGGAAACATCGGGGGGCGCTGCTGAAATGTTTCCCTTGCCGTCGATGCGGATGAACCCAAGATGAAATTTGTGTGGTTCGCTTTCAGTTAACGATTGTGTTCCAAGAGCGCGCGAGCTTGTTGCAAAAAAAAAGCAAGAAAAAACCGCTGGGGCCCAAAAACGTCGTGCAGAGTTTATGATGCTTATTTTTAGACTCATTTTCTTTTTCTTTTTCATTTTCTTTTTCATTTTGAGACTCATTTTTTTGTTTCTTTCATGTTCATGGTTTTCTACCATTCAACAGCGACGATCCCGCCAAAGGTGGTTGTTAAAGTTTTTATTTCATGATAATTTGTGCCACTGTCAGTATCTGTTGCGGAAACAATTCTAATAAAGTTTGTGCGAGTGAACGGTCCTACACGATAATCAACTGGGGGGTCCGCACTTCTGAGTAGTTTGGGAACACTCAGCTGCCACCATCCGGTGAGGGCAACTTCTTGTTGGGCGAGTCGACTTTGAATTCCTGCGTCGGCGTTGATTTGAATTGCCCATGAGCTGAATTTGTCGGCCTTACTGAAGCCTAAAAGCAAGCCAAGAGTAGGAAAGTTTGCGGGCTTAAAAATGAAAATGGTGTTGGTGAGGTCGGACGTTAAAGTGGCTTGTTGACGCAGTAAGCTGAAATTGAGCTGCGCATCCAAAGCAAACTTTCCTGCAGGTATAACAGTGGAGTAACCAAGCGTGTAGCGTTGCCTCGAATAATTTGTGGTTGCAACTTTTCGTTCTGTTTCCGCCACAGTATTGTTGTTGTCGAGCAAGCGGTAGTCTAGTTTTGTTGAAAGTTGGATTTTGAGATAACTCCAGCTGGCTACAAGATTGGAGAACCCGGAAACAGGCCCAGGACTGAATTGAACACCACCTTCATATGCGTTGTTTGCAAAGATGCGTGCGGGTTGAAGCCCTCCAAAGGCGGTAAAATTCCATGGGTGATTGTGGTGGTTTCCTGGGTCTATTTTATCGGAAGTGGTTTCTGAAGCCGAGAGTGTAATAGGATCTTCTTGATTTGTGAGAGCCATAGTTCGTCCGGTGCACAAATTTGTGGTTTCTTGAAATTTCCGTTTTGATCTCATTTTTTCCGGAGATTGACTCATGAGATCTCGTTCCAGCTTTTCGGTTTCCGCTAGAAGAGCCAAATCTCGCTGTGTTTTAATTTCCGATGCGCGCAAACCTCTTTTTTCGGAATGACTCCACCATCGAGTATTTTGAAACAACGTGGAATTGTTTTTGTCACTTTCCGAAACAACCCAAGCCTCTTTCTGCGTGTCAAAATCGATAGCGCTTGTTTTCCAGATGTCCTTTGAGGAGTGTTTTTTTAGAGTTCCAAATGCGGGTTCCTCTTTTGGGAAAAGTTTTCGTTCACTCGCAGATAGCAATTGTGCTGGAGCTTGAAATGGAGCTCTATCCAAAATTTCTGCAGCAACCAAGCGTGCAATTTTTGAGTTTGCCAAAAGGTCGAGTTGATAGGGATTGGCTGGAATGCGCACGACGCTTTCTGGGCGATACGTTATGGAACTTTTTCCGACAACAACAAAGTATAGGGTTGCAACCGTGTAAGTCTGTTGCCAATCCATTCTTAAAATAAACGTTTTGTTTTTTTTGAAAAGACCCTTAGAAAAATCTCCATTTGAGCATACAAATGAGTGAAAAAGTCCAAATCCCCAAGGACCTCTTTCAGCGCTAAGATTGTTCCCGATAGCGTTGCAGGCTTTGGTGACTTGTTCCTGAACTTTCGAGTTTGTGCACGTGAGTTTGGGAAAGTCGATTTGCAGAACAAGTTCCGAGTTGTCTTGCATTGGTGTTGAATCGGCTTGCGCTGGTGGCGGAGAAATGAGGAGGAGAAGAAAACTCAGCAGCGAGCCTGCGAGGGCTGAAATTGATGTAAAGATGCCAGTGGAGATGGCGGCAATTTTCATTTTTGTCCACCGTATCGAACTGAAGTGACATCGGTTGAAAGACACCCTTTAAAGTTGGTTTCAAAAAGACTCACAACCTGAGGGTGGAGTCGAAATATATTTGAGTTTAATTTTATGGGCTCTTGTGGTTGAAGAATAACAACATGGTCGAGCTCAGAAAATAATGAGTTTTGAGAACGAATGTTTGAGGCGCAGGTTTCAGGCAAAATATAGTTTTTTTCTTCTCCCTCAAATGCGAATTCGGAATGAGTGGTGGTCAGAAGATTGTTTGTGAGTGGATCTGAAATATGAATTCCGCTTGCGCGCCATTGAATGTTTTTATTGTTGATGCCCCAAATCGTTGTGGAGTTGGGCGAGAAGTGTGAGTCGAAAGTTGCGGTTTTTGATTTTTGAAAAGCATTGGCAACATTTAAAAACGTTGCTTTGTTTGAAGAGCTGAATTCCAACAAATGAGTGGTATTTTGGGCCGACACTTCGTTCCATGTATCGGTTTGTATGAAATTCCATTTGGGTTCACCAAATCGAATGACCATTTTGTTTGTGGGAACAAAATAGAGCGGCAAAAGCGAAACAAGTGCTTGGTTTTTACTCAGGATAAGTATTTTTTTATCGCCTCTGTTAAGTTCAAAGCCGAAGCGAATAGAAATTTTTGTTGCTGATGCGTATTGAGATATGTTTCCTGATCTGGTTGTAGAGTTGATGGACTGGATCAAGCGTTGTAAAAGCTTGCCATCGACGAGTGCAGAGTATGATGTTGCAGAAATCTTTTCCAAAGGAATATCAACATTTGTTTTGTTTTCGACAAGTACTGCGCGAACGATTTTTGATTCGTGCGTTGGTTCCTCTGGGACGGAAATTTCAAATGTCATTTTGAGCGAGGGAAATCCTTTGGGTCCGGGTTGTGCTGCCGTCCAATATTGTGTCTCACGCGGAGCGGGATTGAGTGTGAAGTTGGCCCATTCCTGGGCTTCTTCGAGACTCCATTCCGTAATGTTGTTGGGTATTGGGCTTGGGCTGGTCAGTGACGCGGCGCTTTTTTCGGAAGTCGTTTCCAATGTCTTAATTGATTCTTCAAATATTTTGGCTAATTTTTGAGAGTCTTCACTTCGAATTTCAGCTTCTAATCCCGGTGTTTTTTTGATAAAAACATTTTTTTTGCTGCTTAACTTGTATTCTGAATTTCCCGAAATCACTTGCGTCGAGGCAGTGCCGTTGAACGATTTTGAGATGCGGGAAGTGAGCTGAGCAAAGGATGTCAGGAATGAGTTCTTAGCAAGTTTTTCCTTGTCGGTATTTTCTATGAAAACGGCACCTTTTATAACGTTCACAAGCATGTCTCGATTGTTATTTTCGCTATGCGAAACGGAAATCTGAGATTCCGGCCCAAGAATAATTTGACCACCTTCTATGAGCTGGATGCTTGCGCTAGACGAAGATCCAGTTGAAACCAAGGCACCATCGGCGAGGCGTTCTTGTGGACGTGGAGCGTACCAAAATGGGATTTGGGGTGATCGAATTTGAATGTTTCCCTTGCTTTTTTCGAGATAAGCAATTGCATTGGTATCGTTGGATGGTGGGCTGCTCAGTAAGTACGAACGCACACTGAGTGCGAAAATTGCGCACCAGGAAACAATGAACCAAAGATGCTGCCGCATTATTTGCTCACCTCCGAATTGCGGCGGTACTCGCAAACCACGCAAGTGATGTCATCGCTGAGTTCGACGTTGTTAAAAGAAGTTTCTATAAACTGGAAGAGTCCGTCAAACAGAGGCAGTCCATTTCTTTCCTTTACAATTTTTTCTGCTACTCGCCGAAACCGGGGACCGAGCTCAACGTTTTCTGTGGTATTGCACTCAATGAGCCCATCTGTGTACAGCACAATGCGAGTTTGCGCATCCATGGGAATCACTTTTGTTGAGAATTGTGGGTGTTCTTCGAAACCCAAAATGCTTCCAGGAACAGATACCGCTTTTGTTTTTGTGTTGGGTTCAGTTTCTGTGGAATCTCTAAACACATATGGGGGAAGATGTCCGGCATTGCAAAAATGAGCTTCTTGCGTGTTGCTGTCTACAAGCATCACCATCATGGTCATGGTGTTTTTTCCAGAACCCGATGCAAAAAGAACGGCGTTGAGTCGCTTCAGAATTTCAATAAGAGTTTCTTCTTTGCCAGTTCCCTCTCTGACGGTGCGGCAGTAAAATTCAAAATATCCAAATGCGATGGCAACAAGTAGCGCAGCGTGAGCGCCGTGTCCGGTTGCGTCGGCAATGATCACAAGAGTTCGATTTCCTCCCAGGGAAAATGAACCCCACCAGTCGCCGGCGCACTGTGAGGCTGAGCGATAGTAGCCGCGGATATCGAGGAGGGATGTGTCACCATCTGGTTTTGGAAGGAGGGTTCGCTGCACTGCTTGCGCTGTTTTGAGTTCGTGTTCCTGGCGTATTGCTGTTTCACGGTATCCCATGAGTTGTTCAATTCCGGCAGCCATATGATTGACTGCGTTACCAAGAATAGAAATTTCGTCTTGAGTTTCGACGCGAACCCTGGCCTTGAGATCTCCGGTAGCAATTGCAAGGGTTGTTTGGATTGTTTCCAGTATGTTTCGGATAACATACCCTGTTGAAAAATAAACTAACAACACACCCAGCAGAACAACTATCCACGCAAAAAGCATGATACGTTGAATTCTCCAGTTGAGTTGTTGAGTCAGACTCGACGACTGACGCTCGAGAATAAGCATGAGACTTGAATTTTCGAGGCGAGAAAAGGAACTCATAAATTCTTTGTTTGTTTTGTTGTTGATATCGTCTGTTTGGAGCCTTTCGCCTTTTTCGCCGCTGGCGTTTTCACTGTTTTCGGACTGCGCAATAACTCCAAATGTGATATCTTTTTTGAGAAGGAGTTCTGAGTATCTTTTGGAAAAGTGAAGACTGGTTTCACGTTTGACATCATGTGATGCTAAAATAATTTGTTGCTTTTTGTCGATCAAAAATCCGGTGGTGTTGGAATCGGTATGCATTGCTGCGCGAATGCGGTCGGGCCAGACATAGAAAAGCACATGGTATTGATCTTTTTTTTGTGCAGTTGCGAAAGGCAGCGAAAGTTGCAGAATTGAAAGACCCACTGAATTTTGAAGATTTTTGAGTTTCCAACGCTCGTTCGATTTTTTCTTTTCCTTTTCCTGTTCCTGTTCCTTTTCAGTTTCTTGTGACGGCTGTTGTGACGGCTGTTGTTCAAAATTCTGAACTTGTTGCGAGACAGATATTGCGTTTTGTTCTGCAAATTGCGGCGCCTGCAAAAAAGGTGTGAAGCCATACAGTATTGTTTCTGGATTCTTGTCTTCAGATTTTCGAATAATGTGAATGGCCACGATTTCGCGATTGGATTCCAATATTGCGTTGAGTTGTGATTTGAGTGAAGAAGTGCTTGTTCGGCCGATGTTGTGCATAAAAGCAGTCATCAGTGAGAGCCAAACTTCAATGGTTGATTCTACCGTGGCAGAAGATTTGCGTGCAGCCTCGGTGAGGTCTTGCTTGTATTGTTGTTCCAAAACGCTCCGGAACATGCGGCTGTCTTGAATGGAAACAGCAGCAACGGTTGCGCAAAGTGCAGCAACTAAGAATATGAGCAGACGGATGCGAAGTGAATGATACCAGGGAATGCGAGAAAGAATGGTACCGGACATGGTTTGGGCACCTTCAAGCAAAACGCAATTTTGGAAGCCCCATTTTATAAGACTCCGCTAGAGCGAAACTAAGAAACTGAATTTGTGTCGGATTTGATTCTATCTGAGTGGAAAGAAATGCGTCAAGTGCGTGTTTTTTGCAAAGAAACGATTTTGATGACAAAATTTTGGCTGGTGTTCAATTTCCTCAGTTTGTCAAATTTTGGGCGTCGTTATTTTGGGGTCGCTCAGTTCTGTCTTCTGAGTGCCGAAACAAGACCATGGGCTATTTTGAAAAGGGATGGGTACAATGTTTGTTGCAACTTTTTATGCATCGACACTAATGGGCGTAATTTTGAGTATGAGTTGCTTGTCGTGCACGAAAGCAAAACAGTCTGAAGATATAGCCACGGACGCTTCAACTCCTTTTTCTGGCGGGTCTTCACCATCCCCGGGGGCAGGGCTGGTTGCCGTCATGAAATCGTTTGCTTGCGATGTTGTTGTGGGAGGCGGGTCTGAAGCGGCATTGATTGCAGCTTTAACAAGTGCTCGTGAGGGTGTGAAAACGTGCCTTGTGGAACCCACCGACTGGCCCGGAGGGCAGCTGACGGCATCGGCGGTGTCTGCAATCGATTTTGCATGGCATAAAGGGGCTGCCAACTACGCTCATAAAAAGGAAAACATTCCAACAGAATTCTTTGCGTGGTTAGATGCAATCGGTAATCCAGGTGGTTGTTGGGTTTCGTCAAATTGTTTTGCACCCAAACAGCTGTTGTCTAATTTTATTGAGCCAGCAATAGCCAAAGAAAAGAACCTAGTTGTGTTCAGAAACTCTGTTATAAAATCTGTACAAACACAGGATGTTCAAGGAAAGAAAAATATTCAGTCGGTTACAATTGTAAAGCGTACCCCAAAGAAGACAACATCAAATGACGGATACGATGCGTTTTTATCGGCAGATATTGAAGATTGGTACAGTCCGATGGAGTCTCTTCGTTTCGCGAAAGAGAAATTTTTGTTGGAAGCTCCAAACGGAAAAACGCTGATTGTTGTTGATGGCACTGAATTTGGTGAGATATTGGTTTTGAGTGAAGCTAACTATCTGCAAGGGCTGGATGCTTTGGAAAATGCAGGACACGCGTCCGAATTGTGTGGTCAGGCTTTTGTGTTTCCATTTGTAATAAGTGTTTCGAAAAGCGATGTGAATGAGTTTGTTCCGGCCAGCAAGGAAGAACATCCAGAATTTTATGGGTGGGACACTAAGAGGTTTTCCTGGCAACAGCTTTGGACCTACCGGCGCATTTTAGCTGCTCAGAATTCGAATGATACAAAGGTTCTTCCAGGCGATCTTTCGTTGCAAAATTGGAATCCAGGAAATGATTATGGATACAAATATCTCTTTTTGGAAAAAGATGCGAGCGCTATGCAAATTTCCGATTGGAAAGGTGGAGTGAACCTTCAGGCAATTGCTGAGGCCGAGCGGCATTCTCTGGGTTGGTATCGTTATTATAAAGAACGAGCACCCTTGGGAATTCGTGCTCAGTTGGCGCTGGATCGATCTGTGTTAGGAACGTCGCACGGTCTTTCAAAACTTCCTTATGTTCGTGACACCCGTCGGAGCATTGGCGTTGATGACTTTGTATTGAAAACTGCCGATTTTGTGGCAACACCAAAACTTGGAACAAGGTTTCCGGACGCGGTGGGAATAGGTGCCTACGCAATTGATGTGCACGGGATGTCTGCTGAGGCTGGTTGTAGCTATCCGGTTGGCCCCAATCCAGAGCTACCGCCTTTTTATCTGCCATTGCGTGCACACACAAACAAAACTATTTCTAATTTATTGGTTACTGGAAAAACAATGGCGCAAACCTTCTGGGCAAACGCTGCAACTCGCCTTCAGCCAGTGGAGTTTTCGTCGGGAATTGCTGCAGGCGCTATTGCTTCTTACATGAAGAATAATTCTATATTTTCGACAACTGAGCTTTTGCATGGAAACCAAGGGGTGGGAAAAATTGAAAACTCGCAGGCTACAGGATGGTGGAAACAACATGTTGAAGCGTTAGCTGCAAACACCTGAAGCACGTTATGTTCGGATACAAAAAGCATTGCCTGCTACAGAC
>CAIZES010000091.1 GCA_903932045.1 uncultured Silvanigrella sp.
ACGAGCCCGCGACACGCGGCACGCTGACCACCACGACAGGCGCGGACGTTTACGTAAACGAAACCCGGAAATCGTGGCCTTCGACGTGCCGCGTGGACCTTGAAGTGGGCGTTTTCAAACTTTTAGTAAGACACCCCTGGCCGTGGGTTGAATCCGTGATGCCTTGTTTTTCATGAATTTCCAGATATGTTGGCTTGTTTGTGCGCCAACAGGAGAAGGGTTGTTATGCTTCTAAAAATGACATTTATCGTTTTATTGTTGGGGAGTTTGGCTTGTAGAAACCACGATGTTCATGGTTCAAAGGTTTTTTCGCTCGTTCGCGACCAACTCAAAGAAAAAATTGTTGTTCGATATGTTCAGGGAGCAATTGCTTCTGGGGAATTGAAAGATGTTCTCCAACGTTTAAATGCTGAACGGGGCACAGGTTTTTCTGAGGATATGTTTAAGTTATCCGAAGAGCGAGAATTGTTTTCATCGCTGTACCGCAGGTATGCGTTAACAATTGATGGCGTTCCCGTAGATAAATCTTCTGTGCGGGTGTGGTTGGATAAGCAAAATGGCAGACCCATGCAGGTGGAGGTTCGTTTTCAGGCTATCCCTGCTGCAGCTTCTTTTAGGGAGCCATCTCCAAATTTTGATGATGTTGTAAATATTGCTCGGAACGCTATTTATCGCGAACACCCTATGGAAAAAATCAAGAATATCTCAACCGAACATGTTTGGGATGCGGGAAATCTTGTGCGCCGTGTTCGTGTGCTTGGGAGCAGTGGTCGGTTTAAATTTGATTTTGCCAACAATTCTGATCAGTTGCTCACGGCAAAATATCGTCCGTTTGAGCGCAGCGATGGAGCAAATGATACTATTTCATTTTCGGCGCCACTTTATCCCATTTGGGAATGGGCGAATAATGGTTTTCATCCCGTTCAGGCGTCTGAACTTCAGCAGAGAATTCAGCTCCCGGTTCGAAATATACTGAAGTCAATTCCAGCTATGGATGCTAATTTGGTTGAAAAATCGAAAACGCTTTTTTTTGCGTCCGCAAAAGAAAAAAAGGGAACCCTGACCGATTTCGAAAAAAACGAGGGTTATTGGAACTCTGAATGGCTGAATACGCTTTTTCCTTTTCAGTTTGTGAGGCCTCAACTCTTTGAAGAAAACACGCCAGAATCCGTTTCAGGCATTCGTCTTTATGGAAAGAATGCCATTGTGATGCTGCATCCGGATGCACTCAAAGGCGTGTCGCAACCCCAAAATTTTGCTCGTGCTCCCGCTTTTGTTCGTTCTTTGAGTGAGGCCGAATCTGGATTTCGTATGGTAACTCCGTGGTGGAATAAAGGTGCACATTCTGTGGAAGAGTTGTCGGCACGAGCCGCGGTGGATGCGCAGGGAAGTCCAAGAATGGATGATGCACAGTGGCTTTTGCAAAATGGCTTTGATGAACTCCAAGCCTATTATAGTATAGATATGTTTATGGAATCTATGAAACTCTTGGGATTTCGAGATCCGGAACTTTCTGTAAAACCTTTTTCAGCTTTTTTGTTTGATCCTTCTATTGATAATAAAGACAACGCTTTTTGCGATGGTGACGGCATCTATTTTTCGACGTATTCTGCAAATTCAGTGAATTACGTCCGTGATAATACAACAATTTGGCATGAATTGGGTCATGGTGTCATGGGGCGTTTGATGGGGAACTATGTGGATGCGGTTGAAGGTTATGGCTTATGGGAGGGAATGGCTGATTTTGTTTCCGAGATTCTGATCACACAGCAAATGGGGCGAAAACAATTTTTAAATCGTGACACATTACGAATCATTAATGGTATGTGGCTTTATAATTCCAATGAAAGCCATGATGACGGTGAGTCTTACGGTGGAGCTATGTATGACATTCTGCAGCGTGCAATGACGCGTTTTGGAGTGGAAGAGGGTTTGCTGCGTACCAGTGATTTGGTGCTTGAAACCATGCGGCTCACGCGGGATTTGGAGGAGTTAACTCCTGTGGAGTGGTTTGAGCACATGAAATATGCCGATTCCTTGCAAAGGTTGAGTGTGGTTCCAGACCGAAGTCCGGGACAAATGTTGAGCGATATTGAAGCAGCCCTTGTAGGTAGAAATTATTCCGTAGGAAATGTGCCTTTGCATATGGTTTTACAGTATCAAAATAAAGATATTGTTGAGAACGCTTTGGGAAGTCGCGGGAAACCTGTTTCTGTTGCAGTGGGGAAATCGGCAACATTCGATCTTGTGATTGGCGTTGATGAAGGCACGATACGTAAGCCGAACTATCCAGTAACAGTGCAGATTGCATTTAGAGGAGGGCCTTTGCAAGGCTCTGTGCATTGGCTCACCAAAGAAAAAGACTCACAGTTGATAACAATATCTCGCTCGGGCGAGCGGGTTTCTTTTCCTGTGACATTGGATGGCAATTGCGATGAGGTGAATACAAGTAAGGCCGGTTGTGTAGATTATGTATACGTCAAATTCTTTAACCAGGCGCAAGCTGTTGGTGTTCCGGTGGGTAAGAAACGTTTTTATGTTGAACTTATTCCGAATAGAGTTGTGTTACAGTAGTTTTTTTAAGGAACAGAATTGATTGAAAATATTTGCGATGTTTGAATGGCATTCCAAACTCCGGTGGCAAGGGTTTGATATCCAGCTTTATTGGGGTGAAAGCAGTCCATGGCAATTTCTTCTGAAGAAACGAGGTTTTCTTTGCCAAGATCCGTTGCCACAACTAGCCTTGCCTCAGGATATAATTTCTGAAATGAAGCTGCAGTTTGTGTGACAACATTGCTCCATGCGCCAAAGTTTGAGGCACGCGCACCAAATGTAGGACACGCATTTTCGATTTCATCACGCATTTGCTGGCATGTTGCCTTTGCCAGCGGAAAAGTGAATGCGAGGCGGGTTGCAGTGTTGGAATTGGGAGCCGTTTGGTACAAGTTAGGAATGTTTAAAAGTGGAACGAATAAAATGCGTGCTCGTGGATTTATTCCCAGAATTCGCGAGAGATGTTGTGCATAGTAGCGGCTAAAAATATCGATACTACCACTAGGATTGCAAAAATCGTTGTGCCCAAACTCCATAACTGTGAAATCGAAGTTATGGCCAGCCTGTATAGCCGAGTTGAGCTGAGGAGTGATGTCCCAACTTGAGGCGCCGGGGACAGCGGTGTTTAAATATGAGAAACCCTGGGTAATGCTTGCTAATCGTGCACCTAGACTTCCTGAAATTTGAGAACCTGTGAAAGGTGAATAAACGGACTTTTCCGATTCTCCCATGGCTTTAAGATCGAGTTGTGCACCCGCAAGGCCTCCGGTCATGTACCCTACTACGTACTTCAAATATGCGTCGGGAAAGTCTTGTCCCATCTGTGTTCCACCTAAAACACCAGTGGCAATACTATCACCAAGAATAACCATTTTTTGCGGCCATCGCGAGTTTGTCCGGTCTATTGTGCCCATATCCGGAAGTTTTGTGCCTTGTGGCTTGGGTTGTGTTGGATCTTGTTGCTCCCATGGGTAGGAAGAGCACGAAACAGAAAGAAAAAGCAAAATGATGGACATAAGTGTTTTCATGGGTGCCTCCGCGCAGGTGTGGAAAAATTTTACGTGCGCTTGCCGCGTCTGCATTTCTTGCTGCAAATCTTGTGCCATTTTTAATAGGCTGTTTTTACGTGTTTTGTTGTTGAATAAGGCTGTCTAAGGATTTGACAGTGACTACAAATTGATGCGCAGTTCTCTTTGCAAAAGCATGTTGCTAATCAAGTTAGTACTGCAATTTATTAGACATTAAAGACGTGCCGGGATTTTGGCAATAAAAATTGCCTGTCGCCAAAGGACATATTGTAATGTCACAACATTAATAGAATGTTGTGAGGTTGCTGCTGGCAAGCATCAAAGGATCCGGAAATAAGGAGTTGTTCTGTGAATAATGAAGAAAACTACAGCAATAAACAGCGCGTGTCTTACGAAAAAATTAATCAACAAATGGCAAATGTTGGGGAAAAAGGCTTAGTTCAAAACGTTATGGAATCGTCTCCCGGATACGTGCTAGTTCTCAATGAACAAAGACAAATAGTTGCGGCTAATCGCAAATTTCTCAGCACTTTTGGATTCAAAAACATTGAAAGTGCAAAAGGCCTTCGCCCAGGGGAAGCATTTCTGTGCGGCAATCGGAGTGCTGAACTTGGCTGCGGCTGTGGACCTCTGTGTTCTCGATGCACTATGTTTGGCGCAATCCTAAAAAGTTTGCAAGAAAAGGCAATTGTTTCTGGCGAATCATACATGGCAACAGAAACTATCAACGGAGAATTCGAAATTTTTGTTTCTTCCGTGGAATTTGAACGTGAGCCATATGTTGTCGTCACTTTAATGGATGTTACAAAACAAAGAGACCTTCAACGCCAATACAACGCAGCAATGCAAGAGATGTACTGCTCGGCGAAAATGAGCTCAATGAGAACATTGGCTAGCGGCCTGGCTCATGAGATTAATAATCCTCTCAGTATTCTCATGGGAAACATAAGCTTTATTCAAAACAAATATCAAGCGGACAATGAAACCATTTTCCTGATAGCAAAGGCAATAAAAGCTGGTGAGCGTATCGAAAACATTGTTAGGGAGATGCTTCGCCTCTCGACCAAACAATACGACGCTTTCATGGTTTTTAGCGTAACCGAATGCCTGAAAAAGCTTTTTTCCATTTTGAAAGGCGATTTAGCGCGATTTGGAATCGACTTAACCCTAAACATTTCTGGAGATCATTGCAATACAAGAGGATTTCTATTTGATTTTGAACAAGCTATTTCTCACATCATCCAAAATGCCCGAGACGGCGTGGCTGCCCAATCCGGAAACGCAAAGAGCATTTTAGTAACCGTTAACACACTAAACGAGCAAATCTTTATCACAGTCCAAGACAATGGCTGCGGCATTGAACCAGAAAATTTAAAAAAAATAACCGACCCGTTTTTCACAACCAAACCTCCCGGAAAGGGAATGGGCTTAGGTTTGAGCTACGTCTACCAAGTTGTTCACTCTATGAAAGGCTCACTAGGCATTGAGTCCGTGTTTGGGAAAGGGACTGTAGTGAATGTTGTTCTCCCTATGATCACGCAATAACAACGCGTTACAGATTGTGGGTTGTGAGCCAAATCACAGCCTGTTTAACGAGTTCGCTGGCGTCACGTGCTCTTAGCTTTGCTTTTAGATTGGCGCAGTGACTGTCGATGGTTTTGGGACTCACTGCTAGGGCTTCGGCAATGCGTCGTGTTCCAAGACCGTGTCCCAGCATTTCAAATATTTCAAGTTCTCGCGATGTGAGTAGGTCTTGCGGCAGGTTTTTCGTGCATTTTTTGTTTGAGGATATTTCTTGAGGAATGGCAAACAATTTTTCGTTAGCAAATATCTTGCGGATGACGGAAAGCAGTTCGTTGGGTGATTGATTTTTTGAGAAAACTCCCTGAGCGCCTGTGCGTTTCGCTTTTTTTACAAATGAGGGATCCATGTCTCTGATCGTGATCAGTATGCGAGTTTGTGGTTGGCAAGCGAGAATTTCGGCTGTGATGTGAGAACCTGCTGCCACAGCTAAACTCAGATCGAGAATAACCAAATCGGGGCGAGCGCGCGGAATGATTTCAAGCGATTTGCGCGCATCTGAACATGTTCCGCATATGGAATATGTATAATTATCGTCGATTGCTTTTTTGATGCCAAGCGCAAAAAGTGGTTGGTTTTCAATAATAAGAATGCGCTTTTTTGCAGCCATCTTAACTTCCCTTTTCCAGTTCGTGTCTTAATTTTTCGTCAGTGACATAGGCGTATCCAATGCTGCGCTGTGATAGCAAATAGGTGGGTTTTGCAGGGTTGGGTTCTATGAGTTTTCGAAGCTTGCCAACAAAAACGTCCACTGTGCGGGTTTGTAGCGTTTTTTGCTGATTCCAAACCTTTTCAAGAAGGTCGGCGCGAGTGAATATTTTGTTTTCGTTATCGAGAAAGGTTTGCAGCAAAAGACCTTCGGTAGGAGAGAGACGGGTTGTTTGGCCATTTGTATTTTCAAGAATGAGTCGTTCGGGAATAAAGAAGAGCTGGCCGGCAGCAATGCGTTCTTGGACGGGTTTGTTTTTATACCACATTGATTTTTTGATGAGAACGCGAAGGCGCATGAGGAGTTCGGGAAGACTAAAAGGTTTGGTGACGTAATCGTCTGCTCCAAGTTCGAAAGCAGAAATTTTATCGGAATCAAGGCTTTTTGCGCTTAGCGCTGCAATGGGAACTCGCTCGGCAAACTGACGTGTTTTTTGGAGAATTTCAAACCCATCAATTCCGGGAAGCATTAAATCTAAGACAATAGCAGCTATTGTAGCGTGTTTTTGTGTAATGAAATCCATTGCGCTGATGCCGTCGCGAAACCAGCGTACATCGTATCCTTCTGCCTCGAAATTGAAAACGAGGCCTTCGCCAAGATTTTCCTCGTCTTCAACCAGAACCAGGAGTTCTTTTGAATTCGACATGGAATGTAGCTCCTTTATTAAGGCCTGGGCTTGTTGCATAAATGCGTCCGCCGTGGTTTTTTACAACGGTGCGGCAAACAAAAAGCCCGAGTCCGGATCCTGAAACATGGTGTCGGCGTTGCGACTTGGCGCGAAAAAACTTGTCGAAGATTTTTTCGGAATCCTTTTTTTCAATGCCGCAACCGTTGTCGGTAACTCCAAGCAAGAATTTGTCGTTGGATATTTTCACTTCCACGGAAATTTGTCCACCTTCCTGGGTGTATTTTAAAGCGTTGTCAAGAATGTTATCAAAGACCATTTCCAATTGCTGCTGATTACCATTCATTCGAAATTGTGCTTGTGGCGATGACTTTTCAACGAACATTGCGAAAATGCGCTTTCCGCCAACACGATCGCGTGCTCTATTCCACGAGAGATCGAAAACTGGCAAAATTTCAATATCCGATTTTTCAGAATCGGAAATGCCGCTGTCTAGTCTGGCAGAAACCAAAATTCCGTCTATAAGTTTTTGCAGGCGTTCTATTTCGTGTATGGATTTGCGCAAAAAACGATTGCGATCTTCTTCTGACAATGAGCGCATGAGCAGGGTTTCTGTGTGCAGACGTAAGCTGGCAAGCGGAGTTTTGAGCTCGTGCGTAACGCTGTCTAAAATATTTCGTTGAAGTTTGTTAAGTGTGGATTGTCTTCTGAATGCTAAAAACATGAGATACATGCTAATTAGAATAAGTCCCATAAGCACGCATCCCTGTATCAGGATGACGGTGCTTACGGGGCTGGATTGGGTGGTGACGCTCATGCTTTTCATGAGTGATTCGATTTCTTCGCTGCGCAGTATGTACCAGCGAATCCAAACAAACATGAACAGGCCCCAACTGATTTGGGCCGATACAAAAATGGCGATGGGATGGAAAAGGGCGCGAAGCTTTTTCATTTTGGGATCGCTTGGTTTTCAGGGAATGATAGACACACCAAATTTGCGGTTTGAAGCACATTTTCGGTTAATCTTTTTTGAGCGAGATCCTCCAAGGCCGAAGGAATGGTTCGCTGAATTTCTGTGGGAGCAGGAATGCGTGCGAGGGCGCGGATTTCGTTTTTTTCGCATTGGGGCAGCGTAATGGGATGTGTAGAGTTTTGAATCAGTTCTTTTGCATTGACAAAGATGGGAGTTGCACGGAAAGCAAAATTTTCCAAGGGCGGAACGGTATCCCACATGAGTGGCTCCGAATTGTTGTTGCTCTTGGGAGCCTGAGGTGTGAAGTTATCGACAAGGATAATTTCTACAGGCGTTGCGTTGTCTAGCCAGACTGCGGCAAGAGTTTTGCTTTTTGAGTTGTCATCCCATTGCGTCGTTTGAATAAGAAAAGTTCGGTTGCGGACGTTGGTGGTTGTGTATTCGACTGAAACACGTTTGCGGGTCTTTGAATTTTGGTGATTTGGCGCAGAATCCTTTGTGATTCCCATAACCGGAGCATTGCTGCCAGAATTGGCTGGAGCGGACGACTGGCACGCCAAAACGGCGGCGCTCATTGCAATGGCAATGGCAAATGAGTATGAAAGCTGGAGCTTGCTCATGGCAACATCCCTTTATTTCAGCGAGGCTTTAGCAGAATGGCCGGTTCACCCGTCAATCCTGAACTTATTCGGAACTTTTGTATTATTGCACACATTGATCACGGAAAGTCCACTTTGGCCGACCGTATTCTCGAATATACTGGAGCAATTCAGGATCGGGAAAAGCAGGATCAAATCTTGGACAGCATGGACCTCGAGCGAGAGCGTGGGATTACCATTAAGGCCCAGACCGCCACGCTTAAGTACAAGTCGAAAGATGGGAACGAGTACATCTTGAACCTCATTGACACTCCGGGGCACGTCGATTTCACGTACGAGGTGAGTCGTAGTTTAAGTGCCTGTGAAGGGGCTCTTTTGGTTGTTGACGCAAGTCAAGGGGTTGAAGCGCAGACTGTGGCCAATGTTTATTTGGCCATGGACAACGATGTCGAACTTGTTCCTGTGATCAACAAAATTGATTTGCCCAGTGCTGAGCCAGAACGGGTAGCCTTTGAAATTGAAGATGACCTCGGCATAGACGCTACGAATGCTGTAAGATGTAGCGCAAAAAGCGGTATTGGCATTGGTGACGTTGTTGAGGCTGTTATTGAGCGGGTTCCTCCACCCATGGGTGACCTCAATAAGCCTCTTCGTGCGCTTATTTTTGATAGTTGGTTTGATTCGTATCAGGGCGTTATTCTTTTGGTTCGAGTTGTTGATGGAAGCGTTAAAATTGGCGATCGCATTGTGCTGATGCACTCAGGCAAAAGCTTTGAAGTGCAAAAATTGGGTACCATGTGCGTCAAGATGTATCCCAAAGACGAACTCATTGGCGGTGAGGTGGGATACCTTACAGCTAATATTAAAGATGTGCGCGATTCTCGGGTTGGCGACACAATCACCTTGCAGGATTTTTCCGCCACCGAACCTTTGCCTGGTTTTCAAAAGGCAAAGCAAATGGTGTACGCGGGTATTTTTCCCGTGGAAACAAATCAGTTTGAAACATTGAAAGACGCTTTGGCTAAGCTCACCCTGAACGACAGTTCGCTGAGCTACGAGCCTGAAACCTCGGTGGCCTTGGGTTTCGGTTTTCGATGCGGATTTTTGGGTTTGTTGCATATGGAAATCGTGCAGGAGCGTTTGGAGCGTGAGTACGGCATGAATGTCATCTTTACAGCGCCAACTTGCGTTTATTTGGTTAAAGGAACCGATGGTTCTGAAGTCTATGTCGACAATCCCGCTCGCTTGCCGCCTCCCACAAGCATTGAAAGCTTTTTTGAGCCCTATGTTCGTGCATCATTTCACTTGCCCGAAGATTATTTAGGACCCGTTTTGGCGCTTCTTTCCGAACGTCGGGGTGTTCAAAATAAAATGGACTATCTCACCCAAAAGCGCGTGTTGCTTGTGTATGACGTTCCTCTTGCCGAAATTATTTTCGACTTTTTCGATCGTCTCAAGAGCGTTTCACGAGGCTATGCTAGCATGGATTACGAGTTTTTGGAGTATCGCGAGGGCGATCTTGTGAAGCTTGATATTCTTGTGAATGGCGATCCATTGGATGCCCTTTCTTGTATTGTGCACCGTGCGAGTTCATACGAACGAGGCCGATTGCTGGTGAAGAAACTGCGAAAAGTTATTCCGCGACAGCAATTTGAAGTTCCATTGCAGGCTGCAATTGGTTCGAAGGTTATTGCTCGCGAATCTTTGAGCGCATTGCGCAAAGACGTCATTGCTAAGTGCTATGGCGGCGATATTTCCCGAAAACGCAAACTTTTGGACAAGCAAAAAGAAGGCAAAAAACGGATGAAGCAGGTGGGTTCGGTGGAAATTCCTCAAGAGGCTTTCATGGCCATCCTGAATTTGGCCGACGCCGAGGATTGACGGGTATGGGAAAATTGCCTGTTTTGTGGCTATTTTTGTTTTTTGTTTTGCTCATTGGAGGAGCATTGGCTCCGGCGACTCCCAAACTTTGGGGGGAGTCTCGTTTTTCGCACGCTGTTCAGAAGTGGGCAGCTGAAGGCAAAGAAATTGCTGGACTGCCCGAGCAGACGATTCGTAGTCATATTCAAGCCATTGCTCGTGAAAAGGGCTTTCACATAGAGTTCGAAGACATAGTTGTTCGGTATCGTGACGCTCGGGAGGGTGAAACCATGCCGGTTCCGGTTGAAGTGGGGTACACTCTTCCCTTAGAGCTGTCTCTGTTCGGATTTTTTCCGTGGCAGATTGTGGCGGTTCGGGTTCACCCCATTCGTGGAGCTTCTGATTCATGAAGTATGCTGAGCACTGTCGTAACATGATCAATACTCTTGTGGAGTATTCGTGTCGTAAAGAATTTTCGGGGCAAATGGATATTGCTCGCGAGCTATTTGCGGTGGCAACAGGGAAAGTGACCGACGAAGATCCTTTTTTTGAAAATCGTCTGTCCGTTTTTCAACACTATTTTGTGTTTGATTTTCGCCTTTCCGAAATTTTCTCCGGTTCAACCATTTTTGAGCTTTTTTTGCTTCGCCTGCAATCCGACCCTTTGCGTAAAAATGACGTTCGGGATTTTGAGCATTTTCGTAGCGTTCGGCGCTCGCTTTTTCGTGTAGAAAAACATTTGGGCGAATCGTCTGTTGTTGCGCGCGATTTGTTTGCAAGGTCGCAAGTTACTGTTCATGCTTTTCCTGAATATACTTTTTCGGGTTTCGAAAGTGGCGGTGTTTTTGAAGCTCGGCAGTTGTGTTTTCGTGGTGAGAATTACTTTACGGCATCTTTTGTTTTTCATCCTCGTGAAGTAACCGAGATTATTGAGCACCGGATTCGAGAGTTTTTGCTGGCCCGCACATTTGACTCTTCTGCTGGGAAGCAAAACTGGGAAAGCGAACTGAGGCGGAGGCACGAGTTGATGTTTGCATTGGCTGAGCAGAAGCGATTGGTTGAAAGCTCCGATAAAAGAAAAGCTGTTGAAGTTTTGAACGTTAATAAGTGTCTTGCCAAGCTGGCTAACGAAGTTGGAAATGTTTCACTGGTGATGGCAATAGGTTCGCAGAGTGAGGTTTCGGCATTTGTGCCTGAGACTCCCTTTTATGATACTGCCCCGCTGATGGATGCATTGTCTTACAGTGAGTTGAAATGCTGTAGATTTAAACACATTATGCCGCAAAAATTATATGCTCCGGACAACAACGAATTGCGCGCCGGATCTCAGTCCAAAACCAATCCAGTGTTGGCTGCAAATGAAAAAAGTGCTTAAACAGGCTAAAGTTGCTGTGGTTGCTGGAAAGAATGATATATGTCGTTAAAAATTAAGACCGTTTTGATGTGTAAAGGAATGTTTGAGTCAAATTGTCACATTGTTTATTGTGAACAGAGTGGCGATGCCGCTGCGGTGGATCCGGGTGGCATAGTGAAAAATGAAGCAGAGTTGCTGCTGACTTTGCTTCAGGTTATGAAGTTGAATTTGAAATATGTCATTAATACACACGGACATCTTGATCATATTGGTGCTAACGCTGTTTTGAAAGAAACTACGGGTGCACTTATTTTGGTGCATTCAGAAGACGCTGAAATGTTGTTTCAGGGTGAGCGCAATGGCTCGGCAATTTTTGGTTTGCGAGTGGAATCGCCGCCTGCAGATAAGCTGCTTGAAGATGGTGATGTTATTGCAATTGGAAACTCTGAACTTAAAGTTTTGCACACTCCTGGGCACACGCGCGGAAGTATTTGTCTAGTGGGGCCAGGTTTTGTTCTTACAGGTGACACATTAATGCCTAGGTCTATTGGGCGTACCGATTTTCCTGGTGGCAGTTTTGAAGAGGAAATAAACTCCATTCGTACAAAACTTTTGGTTTTGCCCGACACCACTGTGGTGTATGCGGGGCACGGAAGCTGTACCACCATTGGCGATGAAAAACGGTTCAATTCTTTTTTGGTTTGACTCCTAGGATTGCAACAAGAATTGCACATACAAAGAGGGTTGCGGCCGTAGCCACCATAAAAACAAAGCCTGTGCGTAATCCTTGGAATTCGGCAATTTGACCAAATAAAAACGGCATGAGAATGCCGCCTGCGCTTCCTATGGTTGCAATGGTTGCGGCATTTTTTGCAACAGTATCTCCATGGTACAGATGAGAACTTTGACCCACAATAAAGCCGTAAAAGGGACCAAGAAAGCATCCTATGGTAATGATGAGAGTGAACCATGCAATCGTTGAGAATGGAAATATTGCAAGTGCTGCAAGCAAAATGGTGAGTGGAACTGAAGCCTGCCAAGTCCAGACACGAAAGCGTGCGGGTTGCAGAGGGAAAATGGCCGTAACAAAACGACTCATGAGAATTCCCAACCACAGTGCCGAAGGTGCGAATCGTGCCAGTGAATTTGGAATGCTGTTGAGTTGAATTCCCAAAAGTGCAATACCGTTGGTGACGTTTATTTCAATTCCCATGTATAAGAATAGCAAGAATCCCAAAGCGTAGGGAAGGAATGCGGGTGGTTTGGTTTGCGAAGTGCTGGTGGCAGTTGCAGGGGGTGCGGCAGTGTCTGTGGTTGCAGTTCCAGTGTCTGATTGCGGACTGTGTGAGTGGGAGTTTGGATATTCGGTCATTTGGGTTTGAGATTTCGTGAGCCTTCCTGTGATTGGCCACAGAGCATTCCATGTGGCAAGAAGAAAAATAGGCAGTAAAATAAGTTTCCAGTTGTGCGTGGTAAATTCTGGAATGGAAGCCAGAAAAAATCCTGTTAGAAAAGGAAATACGAGCGCGCCAAATGTGAACGTGAATGCAACAAGCATGAGTGCTGAAGAAGGTGCGTGGCTGCGGAGCGCTTGTGTGTTATTGACAATGGCTTGAATTCCAACCCCAAAACCAATGAAAGCAAACCCGAGCGCACGTGTGATTGCTGGAAGGTGAAAAGGAAGAGGAGACACAAGAAATTCCCATCCGTAAACAATTGCAACTCCGGCGAGCACAAAAAATTGCGAGATTCGCAATTCAGTTGTGAGATTGGGGCGACTTGGAACTCGCCAGTTTGCAAAAATGTTTCCCAAGAAGGCAAAGATGCCTTGAATAAGTGCAGATGTGCCAAAGTCTGCAATGGTCCAATGAAACTGCACGAGAAGAACATCCATGGATGCGCCGGGAAATGCCATAAAGCATCCCACAAGCAGTTGAGTGATGAGATTGCTCGTCATCGCTTTAGCAAGGGCTCGAACAGAGATTGACTGTTGTGAGGATGCTGACACTTTTGGCTCCTTTGTTTGCGACTGCATAAGTTTATTGTTAATCTCGAACGAGGGTCAATGGGAGAGACATTGACGATGGATATCTTTGATGCCGGTTAAGGATAATTTGTGCTGGACAACACGCGTAACGTTGTGATTCGAAATTTGCCACCAAGCGGGGAACGGTCTCCGTTATTTATTGTTGGCGATATTCACGGTTGCGCTAAAGAACTCTCAGAAATTTTGAAACGCGCTCGCCAGAGAATTCCCGACTGTCAAATCTTGTTGGTGGGTGACTTGTTCACCAAAGGACCCGATCCCGTTGGTGTGTTTGAGCTTATTCATGAGTATGGCGCAACGGCAATCAAGGGAAATCATGATTGGGCCCTTATTTCAGCCATTCTTCAAGCACAGCGCCGTGGAGTTGATTCTCTGCACGAACACACAAGGCAAACACTTCATCTGATTCGTTATCATCGTAGAGCAATTTTCTCGTATCTTTCCAATTTGGCGCACGGATATGTTTCCACGGTTGTTCCCAACCGCAGACGTCCCAGTTGGGAAACAGAATACCCACTCATTGTTGTTCATGCCGGAATAGATCCCATTGCGGGGCTTATGCAAACCGCCGAGCGCACCTTGCTTACAGCGCGCTGGTTTCGCTGGGAGGGTGAGGGCGAGGGACGCAAGCCTGTTCTTGTGCACTCCACGGCTCGTCACGAAATTCAGGGGCCGCATGCCTATACTGCAATGGATAAGAATATCGAAAAATTCCGTTGGCATGAAATCCACAAAGGTCCTGAGCTTATTGTGTTTGGGCATGATGCCAAGCAGGGCTTATTTCGTAAAACTTTGCCAACTGGCAGACCCATTTGCGTTGGGTTGGATACGGGTTGTACGTATGGACGCTCGTTGACGGGCTATTTCCCCGAATTTGATGATGCTATTCATGTCGATTCTGCGCGAACGTATTTTGATCTGTCAAAAAATGTTATTTTGTTGCGGGCGCCTCAATACAAAATGATTGAAGGCGATGCATCTTAGTTTTTCTTTTTGTGGAGAGAATAGAATAATGTTTCTGTCTAAAAAATTTCTTAGTTTTTTTATTTTGGGCAGCTCGTTTGGCGCTGATCAGTTGGGAGTTTCTGTTGTTGCTAGGGCTGTTGCGGCTCCGGCAAGTGAAGTTGCAATGGATCTCACTCCCGCGGCATTGGATGCAAGTTGGCAAAAAAGACATGAGTTGTGTGCAAAAATTATAGACTTGGGAACACGTAAACCCGAAATTCCCGATAACTTTGAAGTGGCGTGGCGGATTGGACGTTTTGTGTATTACGGCGGATTTTTTTGTTTTCCTGACAATGCCGAAAAGTCGGTAAAGATGGATTATTTTAAGTACGGCGTTGATGCTCTGGAAAAAGCACGCAAGCTTAATCCATCGCGTGTTGAGGGGCATTACTGGTATGCGTCGGTTTACGGCGGATATGCGTTGGCTAAGGGAATTCGTGCTTCTTTGGCTGGTGCTGCCGGAATGCGGGATGCTTGCACTGAAGCAATCAAAATTGACCCTAGTTATCACTTTGGTGGTCCGTATCGTGTGCGTGGCCGTTTGTATTTTGCGTTGCCGTCTCTGATTTCTTTTGGTGACAATAAACTCGCCTACGAAGATTTGAAAAAAGCTATGGAGCTGGGGCCGGATAATAAGCTCAATTCGGTTTATTTTTCGGAGGTCCAGGCCAAAGTGGAAAATAAACAGGCAGCTCTTAAAACAGCCGAAAAGGCCAAAGATATCCCCGATGCAGTGGGAGTCAAAGAAGATGCCTCGTACAGGCGAGATCTTGATAGCCTTATTAAGAAATGGAAATAGCCAGGTGATTCAAACCAAAGAACCTCAATTGGAGCGCAGAAAATTCGGGCGTCGAAAATTCTATTCTTCCGATGATGTACGAGCCTCATTGCGGGGGCCTGGGTTGCTTTCTGAGGCTGTTGTGACCGATTTAAGTCCAGCCGGAGCAGCAGTGGCTTTGCCTTTGGCTAAATTGCCATCGGCGTCGGCGTCCCGAACTTCCGTTCAGCTTGGTTTAGAATTGGAAGTGCTGCTGAAAATGAATCCTCGGGCGGCACCATTGGCGTTGCGCGCAGTGGTTGTTTTTGTTGAAGAAGGAAAAATTTCCGGGAAAAAAATGCTGAGAATTGGTTTGTCGTTTGTGGGGTTTTCCAGGGATTTATCTCCTTCCCCTAAAACAGCCCCTAAAATAGCCCCTAAAATAGCCCCTAAAATAGCCCCTAAAATAGCCCCTAAAACAGCCCCTAAAACAGACCGCAGAACAAATGCGCGTTTCGTTTGCTCCGATTTTTTGGTTCCCAGTTTGTGGTGCGAACATCCATGGCTGTATCAAGAAAAGATTTTGTTCAGAGTTACGGCGTTTGGTGAAAATAGTATTGTGTTAGAAACTTCCGCGCGTAACAAAATACTTTTTAAGGGTATGGAAGTAAATGCCTGTTTGAGTTTTCCGGGCCAAAATCCTGTGCCGTGTTGTTTGATTATTTCGAGGGTAGGAAGCATTGCTGGATGCCCAGAACGATTCCGAGTGACAGCGAATTTTTTGAAAATATCTGAAGAACTTGGTCGAACCATTTGTGGATATTGTTTGATGGTAAATCCCCATGTTTCACTAACTGATCTGAGGCGAGCTGGTTTTGTTCTTGGTGCAGTGAACTCAGTTGCTGTGTGTGATTATGTTCACAATGAGGCCGATTTGCGGCAGGTTTTCAAGCTCCGTGGCGATACCGATGCGTTCGACAAGTGGGCTCGGCAAATTGTGTGCAAAGTGGGCGGAAAAATTGTGGGCTGTGCGCGTCTTCTTTTTAATGAAGGAAAACGCGAACGATCGGAAGTTGCAGGCAAAGCCTTGCTGCCTGCGGATTTGTGGAACGAAGGATTTTTGGAAGTTTCGCGCATTGCGGTGCGCACCGATTTTGCGGACACCGATGTGTTGTTGGAGCTGTTGCGTTTTGTTGTGAATGTGGCTTTGTTATCGCAATCGCGTTATTTGCTTATGGAATGCACTGATGTTGTTTTGCTAGTCTTGCAGGAAATGGGTGCTCAAAAAATGAATTTGCGCCTTAGCAGGAACAACGAGCACGGTGAAATTGCAAATATTGTGCGTTGGGATTGTAAGGCATTGCGGGCAGGGTGGGGTGGGCAACCTGTGCAATGGGCAACGGCATTTGGTCCGGTTTTGCGTTCCTTGGCAAAGCGAGGAATTGCTCCGGTGGCATCGCGTGCGCGCATTCGTATGGCGCTGGAACGCTATGCTCAAACGGATTCGGGCAAAAGTGCGATTCAAAAACGAGGCCGTGCTATTGACTTGCCTTGAGCGAATTCGGTTCTGCGGTGTGCCCTACGGTGCGGTGTGCCCTACGGTGCGGTGCGCCCTACGGTGCGGTGCGCCCTACGGTGCGGTGCGCCCTACGGTGCGGAGAGCCCTACGGTGCGGTGCGCCCTCCGGGGCG
>CAIZES010000092.1 GCA_903932045.1 uncultured Silvanigrella sp.
CAATGTCACTCTTTCCAAAATCGGCGGCAAGGGTTTGTTCGTCAAAGAACTGGAAACAGCTTTGGAAAATGGGAGTGCTGACATCGCAGTTCATTCTCTTAAAGATGTGCCAATGAATTTGCCAGAAGGATTTGAACTTGCTTGTATAGGAGAACGTGAAGATCCACGTGATGCGTTCGTTTCTAATCATTTCAACAATCTTGATGCATTGCCTCCGGGCAGTGTGGTGGGGACCTCTAGCCTGCGGCGCGAAAGTCAGTTGCGCGCTCGCTTCCCACATCTTGATATTCAACCATTACGTGGTAACGTCCAAACTCGTTTACGCAAATTGGATGAAAATCAATATGCTGCGATTATCCTCGCCGCCGCCGGATTGAAACGGCTTGGCTTGGGAGATCGTATCCGCGCCGTCATTTCGAGCGATGAAAGTTTACCTGCTGTTGGGCAGGGCGCCTTAGGCATTGAGATTCGTTCTAGTCGTCCTGACTTAGTCGCACTTCTCTCCCCGTTACACCATACCAATACATCCGCATGTGTCATTGCTGAGCGCGCTATGAGCCGTGCTTTAGCAGGAAGCTGCCAAGTACCTCTTGGGGGATTTGCTGAAGCGCAAGGTGACAAGCTCCGTATGCGTGGATTTGTAGCAAGTCCGGATGGCAGCAAGATGCTGAGGGCAGAATTTTCTGGCTCTATTTCTTCCCCGGAAGCCCTTGGAAAAATTGTAGCAGAATCTTTGCTGCAACAAGGCGCCGGAGAAATACTTGCCGCTTTGAATAGTTAATCGTCCTAAAGGTGAAATTTACGAAGCCGCCCGTTTCCATTTTTTTCTTAAATGAGCACGAACTTTGTACAAGCTTTTTTTGTAGATTGACTAATTTAACTAGTTCCCAAAAATGAACTCTTCTTCACTCAATGGCCTTAGCATTGTCGTCACTCGGCCGATTGAGCAGTCGGAAAACTTGAAAAAAATAATTCAAGACTACGGCGGCAACGTTATTTCGTTTCCTTTACTTGAAATTAAGCCTGTTACAGATCCTCGGCAATTGATTGAACTCGTTTCTCGTATTACTGATTTCGATCTTGCCGTTTTTATCAGTCCCAATGCCGTTCGTTTCGGCATGGAAGCAATACTCGCTGGCGGCGGTTTACCTAATAAACTACGCATTGCCGCTGTAGGGCAAAGCAGTGCCATTGCTTTACGAAATGCTGGCGTGTCTGAAGTCATTGTTCCAATAGGCCAGAGCGATAGTGAGTCTTTGCTAGCTCTCCCGCAACTTCAACAGGTTCAGAATTGGAATACCGTTATTTTTCGCGGGGATGGTGGACGCAACTTGTTGGGCGATACATTAAAAGCACGTGGATCCAATGTAGAATATGTTACCTGCTATCTCAGAAGCAAGCCTGCTCAAGATATTGAAAAGTTGCTTAAGTCCAAGCCCGATGCATTTACGATTAGCAGTAGCGAGGCATTAAGCTTTCTATGGGAAATGCTTGATGATGTTATTCGAGCCGATCTTATTTCAATGCCATTATTTGTACCACATGCCCGCATTGCTGAAAAAGCGCGACAACTTGGCTGGCGAAATGTTATTCAAACTGAAAGTGGAGATGACGGACTCGTATCCAGTTTGGTAACATGGTCGAAAGCGAAGCTTTAACCTGGAATCTTTTATGAGTGAGCAACCTGAATCAAAGCAACAGGGCGACCCAGCAATACACATGCCCGCCCCAGATCAATCTAACCCAGCACCTCGGGTTACCAGCCAGAATACCCTGGTTGCTATATTTTCGCGTCTCAAAGTTATCCATATAATTTTGGCGTTTTTCGTTTTGATTTTCTTCTGGCAATGGATCGATACTCATTACCAGATTAGTCAAATGCAGCAGGAGTTGGCCAAGCGACTGTCCGACATGGATGGCACCACCAAAGCCAATCAAACATTGCTGACGCAAAATCAGGAAGTCGTGCGTGAATTGGGTGGTAAATTAAGTCTGCTCGAGAGCAAGTATGCGGAATCGCAAAACCAACGTGCGGCACTCGAAGCGCTTTATCAGGAACTTTCCAGTAGCCGTGATCAAACTGCACTTGCTGAAGTTGAGCAAATGCTGATGATTGCAGGACAGCAATTACAACTTTCCGCCAATGTTAAGGCTGCGCTGATTGCGCTGCAGCATGCTGACAGCCGCTTACAGCGCCTCGACCGTCCGGCACTAAACGGTTTACGTAAGTCTATTAATCATGATATCGATAAGCTTCGTGCCCTACCCAATATAGATGTTGCCGGCATCAATCTTCGCATTGACGGTCTTGTAGCCAGCATAGACACCCTCCCACTCTCACAAGAAATTCTGAGATCTTCAGAGATGCCCGTGACTTCGCCTGTTATAGAAGAAAATGCTTGGACTAAATTCTGGCGTGAATTGTGGCTTGAAACAAAACAACTTGTTCGTATTGAAAATACTGACAAACATGAGTTGCCTTTGTTGTCCCCAACCCAGACTTTTTTCCTTCGGGAAAACTTAAAGATTCGTTTTCTTTCTGCTCGACTTTCATTGCTTTCGCACGACGAGACCGGATTCAAGCGAGATTTGAAGACTGCTCACGAATGGATCTCGCTTTACTTTGATACTCGTTCCAAAGAAAGCGTTCAGTTCATGCTGTCCTTGCAAAAAGTTGAATCATCCAATATTAATATTGAAATTCC
>CAIZES010000093.1 GCA_903932045.1 uncultured Silvanigrella sp.
ACGAGCCCGCGACACGCGGCACGCGGCACGCTGACCACCACGACAATCGATGACCTTTACGTGAACGAAACCCGGAAATCGTGGCCTTCGACGTGCCGCGTGCCGCGTGGACTTAGAAGTGATCGCCCCATGTCAAGCCTGTTTTAGATAAGACAGCCGTGCTAAGACGAGTATTTGCTATCTATGTGTTAGAATGCCAAGCTGCAAAAGCAGGATGATAAAAGCAGAACCTCGGTTTCCCAAGCTGCCCCCCTGATTCGCCCTGAGCGCTTTCCTATCTAGGAAATTTAGATAATCCAACAATTCCACAAATTGCTTTAGCAAATTCTGCTTTTCAAGAATGGAAATTATCAGAACCCGCTCAAGGAAATCAGAAAATTTTGCTTCAACTTTGGCGACATTTGCCTATAACGCCAGTTTATGGGTCTCGAAAACATTGCATTAACCCCATAGATTTAGCCTTAACAAAGCACAAAACCACGGATCCTCGAGAACGAGAAGTCTTAACGGAAATTTTAAAAGAATATGATCTTGATGACACTGTTATGTGGGGTGGATTATTCACCAATAAAGGTTAAACAAGTTCTTCTGCCGGAATACATTGGAGCTGAAAATCAAGCCATTCGTCAACGTCTTTCTAAACTTGGGTCACAAACCTTTGCAGACTTGCTTTCGAATTATGTAAAACCTTCCACGTAGATTGCTTGTCACGCAATAATTTAAACTCTTAGCGTTTAAAGCTTCGGAGTGCCTGACCATAGGTTGTGAGCACGGATAACAGATGCAGTTTAGTCCCATTCGACACATATCCCCAAAACTCCCAAATGGCATCGGCTAAAGTGAGAGAATGAGCTTCTTTCGGTGCATATTCCAAAAAGTCGATCATTTCTTTTTGCAACATATTTTTTTGAGCCTCTTTTGTGTCATCAGGTTTGGGCACAAAAATGTTATTTTTGGAACGATGTGCACTGTTTTGGGCAAATTTATAGATGCGTGCTAGGGAATGGCGCCACTGTTCCGCAGAAAACTCACTGCGATACTTAAACATGTAAGACAAGGTAATAACGGAGTGGCCAAAATAACCGGGATAACAGCAAACCATGTCAATCACGTCTTGCTCGTTGAGAATTTCTGTTTCCAAGGAAAAATTTACGGACACACTGGGGACCCAATCTGGAATTGAGAGCTGAGTTGCAATCAATTCAGCAAACCTTTCTGCAGCCAATAAACTTTGTTCCTCGCTTTTTATATAAGCTTCGCACTCGAGAAAACTGCACCATATTGTCCACGAATGGCCCAGGTGTCCGATGCGTTCGATCGCGAGATTTTTATAGGCAAGAATCAGATTTTTCAATCCTCTCTCACGCGCCCAGCTTGTGGCAGCCAAATAAGCGAGAGGAAATACAGCTCCATCTAAAAGATCTTTTTGGTTTTCGGCACTCAACGGCATGGATTCTACGTTGTTGGTGCATAAACCCAGAACGGTAGGCGTTTTTAGCACCTGATTCCACTCAGCCATTTCGGCAAGGCGATTTTCGGAAAAAAATTCGGAATCAATGACCGAGAGCCTATGCAAGGCCATGATGCTTTTGAGAGAATGGGCTTCCGAAAAAAAAGCAGTACGGTGCAAGGCTTGGTTAAGAAACTTTAGTTCGTCGCTAGCAGGTTCATGCATATTAAGATCTTTCTTTTTTCATTTCATGAGCAGAGGAGCCCAGTGAGGCTCCAACATTTTTGAATCGAGTTCCTTGAAGTTACCAAGGCAATCGCTCCAAATCATAATGGTGGACTGAATTACTAATAAATGCAAGACTACGTGTCCATTTTTATGTTCTGTAATTTGTACGCGATTTATGCTTGCTTCAATTGATTTTGAAAGAAGATTTAAGATAAAGTAAAAGCTTCCTATGGTTTTGATCACCAAACCGTGTATCAAATATTAGTAATTACCTAGAAATACTTAGACACGATACAGTCAATAAAATTTGCCTTGAATCGTTTTGCTTGGCCAAGTTGCAAAGACTTTATAATAGAAGGTTTCCAATTGCAGGTTCTGTTCCTGATAGGCCAACTGATAAGAATAAAGTGCTGCCTGGATTTATATCTTTTTTAGCTGTGACAATGTCGCCCAAGCTTTGAATTTGATCGAACTCAGGAGTTCCTATTAGAAAGTGTGCCTTTGGATAGTTTTTAATTTGTTCCAAAGAATCTGTATAAATGGAATGAAACGCTTTAACAGCATTCGCTCCCAACTCATTACGCCCCATAAATTTAGGTCCGATGGAAGAAAGGTGACAATCTTTAGGAATCCATTCAGGCTCTATCACGGGGACTTCGCTGTTTGTTGCCAATATAACTATGTCAACATTTTGAAGAGCTATTTGAGGAGAATCTACAGCAACAATTTCTATATTTAATTGTTGTTTCATTTCCAGTGCAAATTGCATTCGAGATTTTTCTGTGCGGCTATAGATTTTAACTTTTGAAATGTTTCGCACGGCACAAGCGGCCATCAATTGAGTTTTTGCTTGCAGTCCTGCCCCAATAAGGCCAATTGAACTTGCAGATTTTTTAGACAAATACTTTATAGCTACGCCGCCAATCGCTCCCGTTCGATAGGCTCCCAACAGTTCTCCTATAATTATACCCTTCAATCGACCTGTTTTTGCGTCATAAACGCTTACGAATTGTTTGTGTTCGATGTCCGAGGAAAATGTTTCATAAACTCTAAACCCGAACGCGCCGGATTTAAGGTTTCCTCCTACTGTAAAAACTAGAGATCCATTTTCATTTCCAACACTATGGCGGGCGGGACTACCAAACATTCCCGAGTTTATTTCATTAAATGTGAACTCTATCATTTCAATGGCATCAGAAATCTTGAGGCATTTCCTGACGTCTTCGTCGCTCAGGATTTTTATATTATCAATATTAATCATGTTTAAACCAAAAACGTATGAACACTTTAAAAAGTGGTAGCACCAAGGGGAATCGAACCCCTGTTTGGAGAATGAGAATCTCCCGTCCTAACCCCTAGACGATGGCGCCACGGTAGAAACATGGGATACCCAAAGAGTGAGTTTCTGTCAACCGTCCTACCGGAGGCGACATCTTTCCTGAAACAGGGGGGATAGACTCGCCGGTATTGAACGGCACGCAGCACGCAGCACGGAGTTAACGGTGATTGTCTATACCCATAAGCATAAAAAGGCTGTGATTCAACGTCACACGAATTTCATCAACATACTCCGTCACAGCTTTCACACTTCCCGGCAAAACGTAAACAAGAGTTGAACCCATAAGCCCTGCAACAGAACGGCTCAAACATGCAGACGGAATTGTTGCCCCGTACTTTACACGAATACGCTCCATAATGCCGGGAATCACTTTAGTGAGCATTGGACCAACAACATCGGGGGTGATATCGCGAGGTCCAATTCCAGTTCCACCCGTGGTAAAAAGAATATCGGTTCCCTCTGCCAGCATTTGCGCAATTGTTTCCTTCAATTGCTGTTCATCATCGGGAATAACAACATTCTTAACTTGAGTGCCCCAGTGGCTGTTTTTGAAATGCTCTTCCATCATTTTGCAAATGGCTGGCCCGCTACGGTCTTCGTATTCGCCCCGGCTTGCACGATCACTCAGCGAAATGACACCCACCTTTAGAGGATGCGTTTCGTGAACAATTTCAAACCCGGGTTCAATAATACCACCTTTAATAACTCTCGCAAAAATACCTTCCTTGGGCATCACGCATTTTCCAACCTCCCGAAAAATAGCGCATCCGCCACCATGACATTCCTTTCCAATTTGGGTCACTTCAAGAACAACGTTGCCTATAAAAAGTCTGTCGCGAAGCTTCACGTTTGTCAGATTGAGATCTTTTGTCGTCAAATTTTCCGCAAACTCTCCAGGTTGAAAAGACTTTTCTGACGCTTTCGAAAACGAATCAATACTTTCTTGAGAAAGCAAACTCACCTGACGATGCCATTGCGCTGCGTGAGCATCATTTTCAATTCCAGTTGAAGTTGCCACAACATGTGATACGGGCTTCTTAATGGTTCCCTTCTCTTTCGAAATATTTACCGAAACAACGGAGCCCATCGAACGTCCTCCCATACTCAACATTCTTGTTTTGTTTTTTCAATAAGGCGAACCTGCTGAAGTTCCATATTCTTATCAACTGCCTTGCACATGTCGTAAATTGTAAGAAGAGCAACGCTCACCGCAGTAAGAGCCTCCATTTCAACTCCAGTTTGCCCCGTGCAACGAACATCAGACAAAATACGCACACCATTTGCTTCAAGCAAAGCCTCCACATGAACTTTTGTCAAATTCAGTGTGTGACAAAGGGGAATAAGATTCTGCGTTTGCTTTGCCGCCATCACGCCCGCAAGTTCTGCGGTAACAAGAACATTTCCCTTTCGAATTTGACTGCCCCTAATTTTTTCCACGGTATCGGCGTGAAGAGAAATAAAACCTTCGGCCCGAGCAATGCGATGACTCAATGGTTTATCTCCCACATCAACCATGCGGGGACGCTCAAATGCATCAAGATGACTAAAGCTCACAATTCACCCTCCAATGTCGCAAAAACGGTTGTGACTGTGCTTACCTTTTTCTGGCTTGCACTGAACTGCAGCCAACATTGCCTCTCTATATCCCATTCTCCGAATATCGTAACTCAAATCACTAAAGAGGCAAGGAAAAATCATTCCTTTGCTTGAAAGCCGAATCCGATTGCAAACAGCACAATTTCCCCCGTCACCGCCAATCACCGGCCAAAATTCTCCTTTTTCCGTATCCATTTGGCGAATAAATCGAACTTCCAATCCTTTTTTTTGAGCAAAGTCAGCCACGCCGCGAGCATCATCTTCATCAGGCGATTCCTTAATAACACAATTGAGTTTTATTTTTTCAAATCCCAACTGCAAAACTGTTTCTATTCCCAAAAGAGTTTCTTGCAAAACACCAATACGTGTTATTTCTCGATAGCGTTCAGGATGAACAGTGTCGAGACTAATATTAAGCCGTTGAACGCCAGCTTTACGGAGCTCGCCAGCATATTGTTTCAACAAAACACCATTTGTAGTTAGGCCAAAATCTTTAATTCCCGAAATACTACTGAGCATAGCAAGCAGTTCAGTAATATTTTTGCGAACCAAAGGTTCTCCACCTGTTATTTTCACTTTTTCCACACCCATGCCCACAGCTACTTTTGTGAACTCGTAAATTTCTTCAAACGAAAGAACCTCGCTGGGTTTTGCCTCTGCAACGCCCTCAGCCGGCATGCAATAAACACACCGCAAATTACAGAGATCCGTAACAGAAATGCGAAGATAGCGAATGGCTCGGTTATGACTGTCAAACACAAACAACCTCACTGTTCCTTGGAGGAAGAAGAAGAGGAAGATGAAGCGGATGATGCTCTCACAAAAGCGGGCGAATCGGAAATTAAAAATGCAAGAAAAAGTCCAACAGTCAGAACCACAGCGCCCGACCGAAAAATGATATTTGTGGCATCTGCGCCGCAGCAGTCCTTCAAAAGAGCAACAACTTGCGGACCAACAATACCACCAGCGGACCATGCCGTTAACAAAGTTCCGTAAACAACAGGCATCAAACGACTTCCAAAAAGCGTGAGCACCACAGATGGCGCGGTTCCAAATCCACCACCATAACAAAGAAGAACATAACAAACGAGAACACTAAACAACACCGGACTTGATATGTACGGAAACACAAGAAAAACCGCAATTTGAGTGCCCAAAATAAAACGGAAAGCAGTAACCCTACCAATGCGATCGGAAAGGCCTCCCCAAAAAAAACGTCCAATTCCGTTAAATAGAGAACTCATTCCTATAAGCGTTGCGCCAGCTGCAGCGAGTGTTGTTGCGGAGGCGTCAGCACTCATGACAGAAATAGCATCGTTTTTGCGGAGTAGGTCTTGAAGAAGTGGCGATTGAAAACCAATAAACATCATGCCAGCAGTAATGTTTGCGAAAAAAAACAACCAGGTCACAACAAAACTCTTTGAAAAAAGACAATCTCTGACTGTGAGACCATCATCCGCAACAGAGGCTAACGCCTGAAGCCCACTCAAGGGAGTCCAACCTGAAGGAACAAAATTTGCAGGAGGATTTACCATAAAAGAGGCCGCTACCGGAGCAAAAATCCAAACAAGAATACCACACAGCAAAAAAACCAAATGCAGAGAATTTCCGGTTAATTCCATCAAAATGGGAGCAACCAATTTAGACATCACAAGCGCACCCAGCCCGAATCCCATAACAACCATGCCGGTTACAAAACCTTTTCTATCGGGAAACCACTTTGCACAAGTGGCCACAGGAGTAACATAACCCAGCCCCAATCCACATCCGCCAATCACCCCGTAAGCAAAATAAAAAAGTGGCAAACTGTGAACCAACATTGCAACAGCCGAAATTGCGTATCCCAAACCATAAAGAGCAGCACCACCCATAGCAAGTTTGCGCGGACCATATTTTTGCAGATTAACCCCACCCCACGCTGCAGAAAGACCCAAAAAACAGATTGCGACACTAAATATCCAGGCCACCTGGGTATTGTTCCACGAAAACGCGGTCATGATGGGCTTCTGAAAAAAACTCCATGCATAAACGGTTCCCAAGCAAAGTTGAAGTAGGGTTCCCATCATTGCAATCAGCCATCGGTTTGGCAATTTTGTAGACTTCATCTTTATTTCCACGCTTCTTCGGCAAGGACGGCAGCAAGCTGTGTTGCATTGCCCATACAATCACTCATAGACACTCCGCCACGATAATTTCCCAAGAAGTAAAATCCAGGAAATTGCTTTTCCACGGTTTCCAATTTTTGCACAAGAAGATGATGCCCTACCTTATATTGAGGAATAGCATTTTTCCATGTGTGACTCACAGTCAGAGTAGGTTCTTCGGATATTTTAAGAAAACCACTCACGTCACGCCAGGCTCTTTCATGCAAAACCTTGGATTCACCAAAAGCCAGTCGAGGACTCCGAGCTCCCCCCACAAAAGTGGTAAATGCAGCGCCCAGTAAAGGCGCTCTATCGGGAAAAAGAGTTGAACTCCAAAGTGTGCCCAGGGTTTGTCGGGCCTCTAATTTTGGAATGAGATACCCAAATCCATCTAGCGATGAACCAACCGAACTCCTCTTTTCCATACCATGAAATACAACCGAAACCGGTGGATAATATATTGAATTTAACGTCTGAGACGCTTCGTCGGCAAAATTCTTAACCAACTGCGAAGCACGATAGGCCGGCACAGCCATAACAACTTTACGTGCTAAAAAAGAAAAAGGTTCGCCATTTGGATTTGAGGATACGCTTCGACCCAAAATACGAAATCCCTCTTCACAAGGTACAATTTCATCAACACAATGGGAAAGTCGCAAATCCTTTCCCAATGATTGGGCCAGGGTATCGGTAAGCTTTTGCATTCCACCGCGAAACGAAAACATCTTGGCCGAAGCTTTAGAAACTTCACGGCTCCGCTTACGTTCAGAAGCGCCAAGAACAGCTCCTTTCAAAATAGAACCATACTTTTGTTCCAATGCCAAGAGTTTTGGAAACCCCGATCGAACAGACAAATGATAAGGATCGCCTGCAAATATTCCTGCCACAAAAGGATCTATGGCATAATCTAAGAATTCTTTACCCAAACGCCTTGTTACAAAATGCGCCAACGAAACATCGTCGTTTTTACGATCGGCCGGAATAAAGGGCTCCAAAGCAAGACGCGCCTTAGCTTTCCATGAAAAATGACAGGATGCTAAAAATTTCCCTGGAGAGGTAGGTAAGGCGTTCAATTTGCCATTGCGCACAATGTATCTATTTTTTGCGGCATCAGAGGCGTACTGTATTTCGCTTTGCAGTCCAAGGTCATTCACAATTTCACGAATACAAGGTTTAGTATCGAGAGCTGTATTGGGGCCCAAATCAACAACAAACGAAGCGTGTTGTTCTGATCGTACCGAGCCACCAGCCCGATTTTCCGACTCCAAAACACGCACATCAATTCCCTTTTGCCGCAATTGCCACGCAGCAACCAAACCAGAAACTCCAGCACCAACAATAACAACCGGAATAACTTCTGTTACCATAATACTTGTCGTCCCACTTTTCTTATGACATCGTTTTATGACATCGCTTTATGACATCGCTTTATGACATCGCTTTATGACATCGCTTTATGACATCGCTTTATAATTTGTAATATGATTTGTTTTTTGTGATTCAGGTATCTGCTGTAATGTCTCGTTTGCCAAACTTGCCAGGGCATCCACAAACAGCTTGTGAGTGTTGGGTGCTTGCACGCAACGAAAGTCGGATATACCCAATTCCAGAGCCTGTTCCCGCAGTTCGATATTTAACTCAAAAAGAGTTTCAAGATTATCCACCGTGAAACTAATAGGAACCACTATCAACGTTTTCACATTTTTGCGTCCGCCTAATTCGTCAACAACGGCGCGCACATCGGGCTCAAGCCATCGCACCGGCCCCACTCGACTTTGAAAGGCAAGTGACGAACTCACACCGTGAGGCAATTTGCAAACAAGACTTTCAAAGGTACTCCGAATTTCTTTCTCGTACGGATCGCCCTTACGAATGAGACTCAAAGGAACGCCATGAGCACTAAAAACAACATGTGTTGTTGCAGGATCAAATAATCCAGCATCAAAAGACTCAGCAATACGTGCTTCCCAGGCTTTCAAAAACAGCTCGCTCTGCGGATAACTCTTCACCTCTACAATGTTGGATTGGGAAAATCCTTTTTGAGCGGCAACTTTGTAAAATTCACGAAAAGAACTTCCGCTTGTTGCAGAACACCAATGAGGATACAACGGCAACAAAATAATTTTTTGTTCGGGTGAAAGCGTGGCAAAAGCTTCGTCGGTAAAAGGATGCCAATAGCGCATAGCACACACAACACGAGCGCGTGAGCCCAATTTCTCAGCTAAAAGTTTTGCCTGCTCACCCATAATTTTAGCAAGAGGCGAACCTCCTCCAATTTTGCCATACGACGCTTTCACTCTTTCCAACCGACGCGAAACAATAAATCGAGCCAACAAAGGACGCGTTATTTTCCCGCCGGGCAAACGAAGAATATCGGGGTCATGAAACAAGTTGAGCAAAAAGCTGCGAACTGCATTTTGCGAATCAGGCCCGCCCATATTCAACAGAACAACAGCATAAGTGAAGGCTCCAATATCTTGAGCCATTTGTGAATTCTCTTGTGATGATTCAACTACGGCAGCAGTCATAGCGGGGGCCTCCTCAAACAGTGCGAGAATATGTTGGCTGCCGGCCTTGGGTAGCCTGACGCAAACGCCCATCAAATGCCATTGCGATGTTACGAATAAACAAACGACCCTGTGTTGTCACTTCCAAACTTTGGTCGTTCATTCTTAACAAGCCATCTGCAACGAACTCCGACATCTGCTGCAGAGCATCCTGAAAATAGGAATCGAATACAATACCAAATCGTTTTTCAATTTCCGACTTAACGATATTTCCCTGACATAAAATAGCCATAATCACATGCCGACGAAGATGATCGTCCGCAGAAAGACGAATTCCCCGATCCAAGGGAGGCAATCCAGCCAGTATCTGAGAGTGGTACAAGGCTTCATCTTTCGTATTTTGATAATACACATTCTCAAATTGACTTATAGATGACACACCAAAACCCACAATTTCCACATCGTGCAAAGTTGTGTACCCTTGGAAATTCCGATGCAAACGACCTTCACGAAGAGCGCGAGCCAAAGAGTCAGTAGGCCGTGCAAAGTGATCGAGACCAATAAAGTCGTAACCACCTTGGGTGAAAACTTCAATTGCCTGCTTTAATAAAAGCAACTTTGTTTCACCATTGGGCAAGGTTTCGGGGCGAATGCCTTCCTGATTCAGACGCAACTGCGGAAGGTAAGCAAAATTAAAAACAGCCATGCGATCGGGCTGAATTTTTTCCACCACAAAATCCAGGGTACGACGCTGCCCTTCCAAAGTTTGATACGGAAGACCATAAATAAGATCGACGTTTACGCTTCCAAAGCCAGCAGCATGGGCATCTGAAACCATTTGCGCGCACAGTTCAGGAGACTGAATTCGTCCCACTGCTCGTTGCACTTTAGGATCGAGATCTTGAATACCAAAGCTGATACGGTTAAATCCAATTTTTTTCAATTCCGTTAAGTCCTGCGACACAACACGTCGCGGATCAACTTCAATTGCAATTTCAACGTCATCGGCAAAACAAAAATACCGATGCATGTCGTTCATAAGCGCTTCTAAAGCCGGCAGACCGATGTGTGTCGGCGTTCCTCCACCAAAATGCACCTGCTTTACAGGACGTTTTGTAGGAAAACGTTCCGCAAATTGCGCAAGCTCTTGGCGCATTGTTTTAACATATTTGGCAATACGCTCAGGGTCGTTACTGAGCTCGGTATGACAAGCACAATAGGCGCAAATAGCCTTGCAATACGGCACATGAAAGTACAAAGACAACGGCTGCGACAAACGCTTTTCAAAAGCTTCGGTTCGTTCTTTCTCCAAATCTTCCAAAGAAAAATTGGTAGAAAAATGAGGCGCAGTTGGATAACTGGTATATCGAGGCCCCGCTTTGTCGTACTTTTTGAGAAGTTCCATATCAATGTGCGACATCATATTTGCACCTTTACCTCAACGAGAAATTTTATACTCGCGTACAGTTCTAAACATTGCTTCTACATTTTCCAAAGGAGTCTTGGGAAGAATTCCATGGCCCAAATTAAAAATATGAGGCGCTCCAGGAACAAGGGTTTCCAAAACCTTTCGCGTTTCTTGTTCAACACATTGCGGCGTCGTTAAAAGAACAATAGGATCCAAATTACCTTGCAAACACACATCGTTACCAAGCACAGAACGAGCTAAGGTAAGATCTGTCGCCCAATCAATGGAATAAACATCGGCACCAAGCTGCGAAAAATTCTTCAAGAAACCGCCTGCACCACGTGAAAAGTACGAAACAGGAATTCCGGTTTCCCGACGAACTCTATCAATAATACGCTTAGCTGGAGCAACACAAAATTCCTGAAACAACGGTTGCGGAAGAAGATGCGCAAAACTTTCAAAAAGCTGAACCATTTGCGCGCCCGCCCTAGCCTGCTCCACAAGATGAAGGCCCACAGCGTCTTCCAGGACAAATAAAAGTTCTTGAAACAATTTTCGGTTTGTACGCGCTAGGCACTGGGTGCGCTGATGATCGGTTTTGCTACGCCCTTCAATAAGATAAGTTGCAAGCGTAAACGGCGCACCCGCAAACCCCAAAAGCGCAGGCGTATCACGCCCAGCAGCGCGAGCTTCCAGCGGCAATTGCTGACGCAACATACGCAGAGCCGAATAAAAATAGCTCAAATGATGAGGAATATCGGCAACGCGAGCCTTCATATTTTCAATATCACGTGTGTCCTCAAAAGGACGCTCAAATTGCGGGCCAGAAGCCTCAACAATTTCATAAGGAAAACCCAGAGCCTCGGGAACTACTAAAATGTCGGAAAAAATAATAGCCCCATCCAACTGAAAGCGGCGGGTAGGCTGCAAAGTAATTTCCGTGGCCAACTCTGGAATGCGCGCCATTTCCAAAAACGAATGTTTTTCGCGCACGGCACGATATTCAGGCAAATAACGCCCGGCTTGACGCATCATCCAAATGGGCAAACGGGGTGTGGGTTGCTTTTGAGCGGCTGCAAGCAAAATAGGTTCTGAAGTCACAGTTGGACATCCTTTTTTGAGATATTGCGAAAATCGCCACCATTGGTCTCACAAAACAGTCAATACCATAGAGATCAATGATTCCCAAAAAATTGTAGACTCAAAACCGTGCAATTGAGGCTACGCGCGTGCTGACGTGGCTGCGTGCTTACAAGGTTGCGGGCTTGCTTTGGTCACTCAATACTTAAAGTGACTGTTGCCAACAAATTCGCGGATGATGGAGGTTCCGGGGATAACTGTGGGATCCATGGCTTCAAACAGACTCAAGAATTCACGCAAGCGGTTGGCTTCTTCAAAAACAGGAGAATCCGGACCAATTTTTTCCAACAAAGGCTGAGCATGAGCTTTCAGCATTGCGGGTTCGTAAATTAAAGTACTGTTAAACATGATGTCAGCTTTGTTTTGGTGAGGAAAAATCCATTTCTTTTCACCATGACGCACCGAAGGCCAACGCGAGAGAGTATCTTCAGCGCTGTAGCCTCGATAAGCGTTGTCTCGCACAATACGGCGCATGAGGCGAAGATCTGTTGTGGGAATACGGTTCGTGTTATCAATTCCAATGGGAGTAAAGGCGCTCACATAAACACGATATTTTTGAATTTCATACACAGCAGGCGTGAGTTCATCGTTCAACCCATGAATACCCTCAATGACCAACAACGTTTTGGAGTCGGCCTTAATTTTGCGACCGCTGGGCCCAGACAAACCCGAGGTGAAGTCGAATCTGGGAAGTTCAACTGTTTCACCAGCAAGAATACGCGCTAAATGATCGTTAAAAAGCTGCAAATTGAGCGCATAAATAGATTCAAAATCGTACTGGCCATTTTCGTCACGCGGGGTTAAAACGCGATTACAGAAGTAATCGTCCAAAGAAATGGGAATGGTATTGATTCCATTTACCTTCAGATGAACTGCCAAACGTTTTGAAAACGTCGTTTTACCAGAAGACGACGGTCCTGCAATCAAAACAACTCGCACGGTGTCGATGCGACGCAAAATTTCGTCGGCAATATACCCAAGTTTCTTTTCATGAAGAGACTCGGCAACATGAATAACTTCATTTATTTTTTTATCCAAAACATGACGATTCAAATCGGAAACCGTGCGCAAATCGAGAATAGTTTGCCAACGCTCATATTCCCGAAAAACAGCAAACAGTTTTGGTTGTTCTACAAATGGAGGAACAGCTTCGTCGGCCCCCTGCCGCGGATATCGCAAAATAAATCCCGATGCATATGGCTGCAATTCAAATTTTGCCAAGTGTCCCGTGCGTGGCACGATGGTTCCAAAAACAAAACCGAGCTGACCGTCGACCCTGTGCAAAAGCACTTCTTCAGTGGCAACAGTCCGCAAATGCTGAGCTGTATCGCCCCAGCCAATGTGTTCAAAGTGACGAATGGCTTCTTTGGTAGCCATTAAAACGCGCTCAAAAGAAAGATCTTCGGCAACCATTGCTTTGAGTTCCGCATGAACTCTTTTTATAACCTCGGAAGTTACAATAATGTTTGTGACGGTACAATAAATTCCACCAGAAATAGTATGATTAATAACCAATTCCCAATGCGGATAAATTTTCTTAAAGGCAGCTATTACCAAAAAAATAACTGAACTTTTGTAGATTCGAATACCATCTGAGTCTTCTAGAGTGAGCGGAGTCAATTCGGCAGACTCTGTAATGACAAACTCCAGGGAAACCTTCTTGGTACCCATTTTGACACCCAGTATACTGCGATCATTTGCAGCCCCACGCGAAGCTAAAAAAGTAGCAATAGTTGCGCCCTTCGTAACTTCAAAATCTTGGCCTTTGTAATGAATCGTAATGGTCATAGCTGCCTCATTCTTAATCAAAATTCACGATATTTTTCGCAAGCACACATCTGTCAATAGTACCATACCCTGAAGCTCCGTCAAAGAAGTGCAAAATTTACTCCTTAGCGGTACTCTCGTTGAAGGAACTCAAAAAGGAACTTGAAACTACAAAGCCGAACCTGAACTACCAACGTGGAGCTATTTATGCGAATTTTCCAAACAAGAAGTGCTTTGCTCTCTTTACTGCTTACATTTTTTTCTACCGCCCTAGCAGCGCCAGCGGCATCTCCTACAGCTGCTCCGAAAGCTACCCCCACAGCTGCTCCGAAAGCTACTCCCACAGCTGCTCCGAAAGCTACTCCCACAGCTGCTCCCACACCTTCAGTGGCTACCCCAACACCTTCTGTTCCCGAAAAACCCAACGCAACACCGGCAGAACAGCTCCAAATTCAAAACAAAAAATATCAATCGCTTGAGTCTTTTTCGTACGTACTCAACCTTTTAGAATCGCGTTATGTTGACGAAAAAGCCGTTAGCAACGACATTCTGCTAGAAAAAGCCATCCGAGGAATTGTTGCCGGCTTAGACCCGCACACCATTTATCTTCCCCCAACCGATCTTCGGGAATTTCAAAACGACACGTCCGGAAAATTTGGCGGTGTTGGCATTGTCATTACTCAAACCAATCGCTTTTTGGAAGTTGTCGAGGTATTGGCAGACTCACCCGCTGCGCGTTCAGGAATTCAAGCGGGAGATATTATTTACAGTATCGAGAACACTCCCGTCACAATCAAAAACGCTCAAGAACTCCTAAACCGCATTCGTGGAGACGTGGGCTCCGTTCTCGAAATTGAAGTCGTACCCGCAGCGGTAGCTAACGAGCAAAAGCTTCGTGAAGGAAAGAATTTTTACCCGCTCACCGACAAGCATCTCAAAACAAAAAAGTACAAAATGCGTAGAGAAATTATCAGAACATCCAGCGTCAGCAGCGCAAAATTATCCGAAGGATATGCTTATGCGCGCATCACCATTTTCCAAGAAGACACGGGTGAATCGTTGGACAAAGCTCTCTCCAAACTTGAAGAACAAAACGGAGGTCGCCTCAAAGGATTTATTCTCGACTTGCGTGACAATCCCGGAGGTCTTTTTGACCAAGCTGTGCGCGTTGCCGATCTTTTTCTCGACTCTGGTATTATTGTTTCTACAATTGGCCGTGACAAAGCTGCACAAAGCGTTGAATATGCCACAACACGCGACACTCATCCCGCAATGCCAATGGTTGTCCTTGTGAATGAACGAAGTGCGAGCGCAAGCGAAATTGTTGCCGGTGCACTGCAGGATCACAACAGAGCCATCATCATGGGGACCACAAGTTTTGGCAAAGGAAGTGTTCAACAAATAGTACAGCTTCCCAACGGTGGTGGATTAAAAATGACAATTGCTCGCTACTACACGCCAAAAGGCAAAAGTATTCAAGCAAAAGGAATTGTTCCAGACGTTGTCATTGCACAAACACAGACTGCCAAGGACGGGGAAAAAAAGAAAGAAACATCGCGAAAAGAGGCCGACCTCGAAGGTCATATCGATGCAACCGATCTCAATACAAATGGAACGAATGGAATAACAACCTCTGGTGGCTCAGCAGACAGCGAAAAATGGCCCGCAAATCTCAGAAACGACAATCTTGTGAGAAGTGCATTTGCGTATCTCAAAGGTTGGGAACGATTTCAAAAATAGAGCGTGTCCCGCAGGGAGGCAACTTTGCAGCCTTAGCCGCCTTCACCGTTGCCCGCTGGCCCCTTCGCACCACGATTTTCGCCGCCGCCTTTCGTTCTCGGCCCCGGACGGTGCCCCGGTCGATGTGGTGAACGTGCATCATTATGGTGAAAAGGCCTGCGTCTATCTTGCGGGTGTTTTGCACCTCCACTTCGCTCTTGAGTGGACTTCGCGCCATCACTCTGAGATGCGGAAACCGTTTTTTGTGCATCCGGAAGCAGCGTTAGAGTAAGCCCCTGGCTAGAAGTTTGAGATTTCGCCTGCACCCGAGGCTGCAACCGACCTTCGAGCGAAATTTGAGGCTGCGACTGCGCCTGCGCCTGCGTTTCAAGCGAAATTTGAGGCTGCGGCTGCGACTGCGACTGCGCCTGCGCCTGCGCTTCAAGCGAAATTTGAGGCTGCGGCTGCGACAGCGCTTCAAGCGAAATTTGAGGCTGCACAGTTGCCTCAACGTCGCTCTGCTCCGAATTTCCATTTTGATCGTTTCCTGCAAATACTTTTCTTTTCTTTTTCCGCTTGTTTCTATTTGCCAAAGGAGCTTCGGCCAAAGGTTTTGGACTGTTTTTTCTGTCTTCAACAACTTGCACTTTTTCAACAAGTGACTCTTTCCAAATTAAATCGTCCCACGTTTCACAGGGTTGACGAGGTCCAAACTGCTGCGAAGCAAATTGTTCTTCACCAGCTGGAGCCAAAGTCAACTTCAAAGAAACTTCACGGCCAGTTACCGATGTTGAAGAACTCGCATCAACTGCTCCAGCAGCGTTCTTACCCAGGTCGCTCAAGAGTATTTTTGAAGTCACTCTATTTTGCAAAATGACAGGAGCACGGCGCTCAACTTGCATCAACTGCAGCACAAGACAATCAATGGAACTAAAATCGGTGTCAATTTCAACGTCACTGCATGCGTAATATTCTGCACGCGACTCAAGCAGCCGTGAAACAATGTCTTTCGCATTTTCTTCCAACTCTGCAGCAGCAAACATGGGCCTCTGTTGTTTTTCCGCAAAAACTCTTTTTGCAATTGTTTCCACTGAAGCCTTGAGCTGAACAATCATGCCTAAAGTTCGTGCAAAACGAAAATTAACGGGATTGCACAATGTGCCTCCTCCCATAGCAATAACTGTTCCTCGGCGGTGCCCCAAACGATGCAAAAAGCGTTGCTCGCGAGCCCGAAATCCTGCCTCGCCCTCAGCGGCAAAAATCTCGCGAATTGTCTTTCCACATTGTTTTTCCAGAAACGAATCAAAATCAAGGAAGTCCCGACCCGTTCGATACGCATACACCTTGCCCAAGGTCGTTTTCCCAACTCCGGGCATTCCAATAAAGAGAATATTGCGCGAGCGGTATGGATGATTCCTTTGCATTCTTCCTCCAGACGGGACAAATAGGGGACAAATAGGGGACAAACAAAACACCAATTCGCTATGCGAAAAATGAAGTGCACACTCTTCCAGCAAATCGTGGCTGAGCCATCATTTGTATCATTCCTTGTCCATCACAGCAATTGAACCCCGCATCACTTGCCCAACTCACAAATTTGCCGCTAACATCCTCGGGTGTTTTGTTTTCACTTCATGCAACCAGAGGATTTTCATTATGAGTTCACACAGTTCGGAAAAGCGTCTCGTATTGGATTGGACAAAAATTCAAGATGTCTTTCCCATAGAATCACATCTTGCACAATCTCATGCAGGAATTGTCGCCGCCAAAAAAACTCTTTTGGAAGGCACCGGAAAAGGAAATGACTACGTTGGTTGGGTTCGCTACATTGCCGACGAAGCCCCAAAAATGCTCGAAGCCATTAAACCCGTCGCAGAAAACATCTGCTCCCACTCAGACGCCGTTGTGGTGGTTGGAATTGGCGGAAGCTACCTGGGTGCACGCGCTGTTTATCAAGCGCTCACTCATGCGTACGGCCACCTCAACCCCAGCGAACTTACGCGCCGCCCACTTCTTTTTTGGGCTGGAAATCATATGGCCAGCGAAGAACTTGCAGAACTTTTAGATGCGCTCGATCTTTATTCACCCAGTCTTGTTGTTGTCTCTAAATCAGGAGGCACCACCGAACCCGCTCTGGCATTCCGCATCCTCAAGGGCTACTTGGAAGATCGCTTTGGAAAAGCTGAGTCAAAAGAACGCATTTTTGCAATCACCGATCCTTCCGACGGCACACTCAATCGTCTCGCAACCGCCGAGGGTTATCCTAAATTCCCGATTCCAAAGAACGTAGGTGGACGCTACTCACTGTTCACTCCGGTAGGTTTGCTCCCTCTTGCCGTTGCAGGCGTTGATGTTGAACAACTTGTTGCCGGCGCACTTCAAGCATTTGAAGACGCATCATCTGAAAAAAACAATTCCTTAGAAACAAACGTCGCACTTTGCTACGCAGCACTGCGCAATGCTCTCTATAAGAACAACTTCAAAATTGAAGCTCTTTGCACATGGTCGCCTAAACTCACCATGATTGCCGAATGGTGGAAACAACTTTTTGGGGAGAGCGATGCCAAAGGAAATACTGGCTTGTTCCCCGCAAGTGCAAGTTTCACAACCGATTTGCACTCAATGGGACAATATTTTCAAGAAGGCGAGCGCCACATGTTTGCAACCCACATTCGCGTCATGGACGAATATTCCATTGCCAAGGGTTGTGTAAAACGCAAGGTGCGTATTCCATCGGCTGGACTCAACGATGGCTTTGAATTTTTAACCGACCGCGAGTTGTTTTACGTGCAATCGGAAGCACAGCAAGGCACTTTACTTGCCCACGCCGACGGCAAACTTCCTTCCATGGTTTGGGAAATTCCCGAACTGAACGCATGGTGGATTGGCTACTGGCTCTATACAAATATGTTCGCATGTGGAGTTGCTGGCTACGCACGCGGAATTAATCCATTCGATCAACCAGGCGTAGAAGCATATAAAAACAATATGTTTGCTCTTCTCGGAAAACCAGGCCACGCCGAACGCGGTGCCGAAATTCGAGCTCGCCTGGAACGCGGACAACGCTTGCGCTCCCTCGGCCTCACAACGCGCTCGTAATTTTTGAAATTTTGGTTCTAACAAGAGGAAGGGGGCACAACAAAGCCCCCTTTCCATTTTATTTCCTCTGTTCTCTGTTCTCTGTTCTCTGTTCTCCGTTCTCCGTTCTCCGTTCTCCGTTTTCACTGATTTTACTCATTTTTTCAGACCTTTCCCTCCTCCTTTTTTTTGCTTGACCTTGCCGGTATCTCTCAATACGGTTCCAAGGCTTTGACCCCCGTATGTTATTTGCTCCAAAATTGAGATGAGGTTTTCCATGTCAGTTACACGTTACACTGTCATTATTTCTACCGGCATTTTTCTTCTTTCGTGCACCACAAAAAAAGAAAAGCACACCCCAACAGATGTTAGAGAAGCATGGAACTTTTCAAACGATCCCTTAAATTTGGGACCAGATTATCAAAAAGTTTATTCGCAACTTCCTCTCAGTGGCACGGCTCAAATACAACCTTGGTCGGACACATATTGGCCCAGTCAACAAGGCGGAGTTGCGTTCCGCTGGCAAACAGGCGAAACACCTTTCGCATATGTTTCGCCAACCGAAGCACAAGTTCGCGCAATGTCTTCAGAACAACTTGCAAGCCTTTCACCGGCTGAAAAACTCGACATCTATTCGGGCCGATTTGACTATCCAACCGTTGGCGCAGAACGCGGAAGAACCTCGCCTCAAGCTCCCAGTTGGGAGGGAATTTGCCACGGATGGGCGCCGGCCTCGGTTTCATTTTCAGAACCACAAACAACAGTTGTAAGCGGCGCTTCGGGAATCAAAATTCCCTTCGGTTCGTCTGATGTTAAGGCATTGCTCACATATCACGCAGGTGTTCTCACAAACACACCTGCACATTTTTTAGGAACACGCTGCGACGTCGATCTCTCGCGCATGCCCTCGGCAGCAAACAGCGACGCCTGCCGCGACGTAAACGCAGGCGCATTCCATATTGCTCTCGCCAATCAAATTGGTCTCAAAAAACTTCCACTCATGGCCGACGTCACTCGCGACATCGAAGTCTGGAATCAGCCTGTGTTCGCTTTCAACTCCAAGGTCATAGACGACCGTCAAGGCGCTTCGCCAGGCGCAGCGCGTGGAACGCAACGCGAAATCAGCGTCGAAACAGAAATGACTTACATTGCCGAAATGCAGCCAACATGGAATGCTGTTGGAGCAAACAACTCAGAAAATATGAAAACTGTAGTTTACACATACCGCCTAGAGTTGGATTTCCGTGGTGAAATTTTGGGCGGCGCATGGATTTCTCAAGAACGCCCCGATTTCTTGTGGCTGCAAACCGTAGCACCCCTCACAGGGAACTCCCTCAAAATTGGCGAAATAGCCGCGGCAGCGCAAAGCAATCCAACTACAAATCCTGTTCCAGCACCCGTTCCAGCGCCAGCCCCTACGAATCCAAACCCTGGAAGTGGAACCGGAACTGGAACCGACACTGATCCAAATCCAACAATACCATCAACCCCAAATACCCCAAACACCCCAAATACCCCTCCATCAGATCCAACTGACACAACAACAAATCCAACACCAAGAGATCCCACCCCCGACACGACACAGCCAACAACTCCTGCACCGCAGCCAACAACTCCTGCACCGCAGCCAACAGCACCCTCGGCGCCCCCCGCTTCACCTCAACACCCAACTCAGACCCAAACTCAGACTCAAACACCGTCACAAACAACAACTCCGGGAACAATGGGCACAACCAATGTTTCTCCGCCAATTCCCAATATTTTCCCCGGAATGTCGGTAACCCCCTTCCCCACGGTCTCAAACTAAGCGCGACATCAACACACCAGCAGTCATCTCGTCTAAAATTCTTATCCCAGTTCTCGCGCAACGCAACCTCTTGCGCGCCCTGTTTTGTCGGTAGTGTTCCAAACGTAATGATGCGTGGCTGAAAATTTTGAACAAACCGGAACCTGGAATTTGCATCGTCAGCAAGCCCCATAGTGGTCGAAAAATTGACTTATTTTTGTCTCACAAGAATAACTAATTTTTGATGAATTATTAGGCACGGAAGTCCGTGAGTACATTTTTCAGCGATTATTGCAACAAAATTCTAGTATAGGCTATGCTCGCGGCTATTGTAACATTAGAGAAACTGAAATGTGGCGCATCCAATTGTTTCGGCCACCAGTTTTACTTGGGCTCCCTGAGGAATGGTTATCATGGGAACGGTGTGTCCGCAGTCAAAATTTGTTACAACAGGATAATCGCGTGCTCCAACAATTTCTCGTATGAGATCGTCATAAGTGAAGGGTGCTCCAGCCGAGTCGTAAACTTCAGGCTTACTCACTATAAGGCCCGCGATTTCATTGAATACACCCATAAGGCTCAATTGACGGAGCAAACGTTCCTCCATTACCAACGATGCATCCATCTGCTCAATAAGCAGAATTCGTCCACGTAAGTTAGGAAAAAATTCTGTTCCCGCGAGGCAAAGCATTGTATTCAAGTTGAGTGCGAGAATGGGTGCGTTCGCTGAACCGGGAGTAAGAACACGCCATCTATTACGTTCCACGCCAAATGACACATTTTTGACGCACTCGTTCCACGTTTGATGGCATAGCCCACAGAACAGGCAAATTTTTTTACTGAACGAAACACAAAGCAGCCGAA
>CAIZES010000094.1 GCA_903932045.1 uncultured Silvanigrella sp.
CTTCTATAACATTTCTACAATACGTTGAAGAAGTATTCTGCTCTTGCCAATTTCTACTTGGCAGCATGGATTCAGTATTTCAATGCAATCGAGAAAGGCACCACATTCCATCGTTGAACCTCTTGCGATGGCAAAGAAACGTGCGCGATCGTTTACGCCCACCTTTCCCGATGACTCATCGATATTTAACGGAATGGATAACGCTGCCCGCGACTCCCTGACCACCACGACAGACGTTGACGTTTGCGTAAACGAAATTCGAAAATCGTGGATTTTGGCGTGTCGCGTGCGCCTGGACGTTGAAGTGGGCTAGTCACTATCAAGTTTTTTGAGATGCGATGCCCTGTTTCCCGAACCACAAAACTTGCTTTCGGAAGATCATGATTATACACTTCAAATGCCGGTACAAGTTGAGTGGCAATGTCAAAAAACAAAACAAGGAAGCGTCGGTGCAACAAAATGCTGAGTGCATTCTCATAGTGGACGATGACCTCGAAATCACTGATATTCTCCAACGTTCTTTGCACCAAAAAGGCTTCGAAACTTGCACTGCGCACAGCGGAAACGAAGCCATTCAAAAATCGAAACAATTTGCTCCGGACATCGTTCTATCCGACATCAAAATGCCCAACTGCACAGGAATCGAGCTCCTGAAAAATATCCGACAAGTTAACGAAAATCCCCCATCCTATATTTTTATGATGACCGGTTATTCCGAATTTTCCGAAAACGATCTTATCCTTCATGGCGCTGACAAGGTGTTCCAAAAACCAGTTTCAGTCGAAAAACTTGTAGCTTTTGTGACAGATGTGCTCGGAAAACCCGAATCGTAATTATTCTCCGACAAAACTGTTTCCGAGTTCAAAAAGAACACTTTTAAAACAACAAGGGGCAATTTGTGCGAATACTTATCACCGGTGGAACAGGTTTTGTAGGCAAAGCACTCACATTCCACCTCAAGAAACAAGGACACAGCGTGGTTCTTACCACACGAAATCCCAATTTGTGCAGCGCTTCCGTTTTTCTCTGGAAGTCAGTGGAGCAACCTTTTCCCAGGGATGCATTACACAGCATTGACGCAGTTGTTCATCTCATGGGGGAATCGTTATCCTCGTTACGATGGTCAAAGAAAAAGAAAAACGCCATCCTCCGTTCTAGAGTTGAAGCAACAAAAGCCCTCGTTGAAGCAATTCAATGTTCCAAAAATCCGCCAAAAGTTTTTATAGCCGCAAGTGCTATTGGAATCTATGGAAACCGCAACAACGAAACACTCGACGAAAACTCTGCTCTTGGAAACGATTTTCTTGCCAACGTTTGCAAAGATTGGGAACAAGCTTCAATTGCCCTAAACGAAACCAACGTCCGCAGAGTTATTTTAAGATTCGGACTCGTGATGTCTCCACTGGGCGGTTTTGAAGAAAAAATTCGAATGCTCTGTAAATTCGGACTCACCTCACCCCTAGGAAATGGAAAACAATGGGTGAGCACCATTCAACTCGAAAACCTTATTGCACTCATCTGGGCAGCGATTTCTGACACTCAATTTTCAGGAGTGTGCAATGCGGTGGATTCCTGCCCCGTAACAAACCGAGAACTCATGCGCTCCTTTGCAAAACAAGCACACCGGCCACTCCTCCCAGCAATTCCAGCAATCTTCATTCGATTGCTTTTGGGGAAAGCCTCTTCGTTGGTACTCAATAGCCAACGCGTTATTTCCATCCGTGGGCCTCAATAACTTTCGTTTTTCAAAACGGACTTTCTAAAATGTGTTCAAAAAAATTCACAAACGAGGTTCTCAACCCATGGAATTCCAACTTATTGCTCTTTGCTCAGCCTCACTCCTGGCAGGATTTGTAGACGCCATTGCCGGTGGCGGTGGCCTTATACAACTTCCGGCGCTTTTTCTGTTTTTACCAACCCTCGCGCCGGGAGTTGCGCCTGCGGTTATTCTCGGAACAAACAAATTATCCTCAGCCTGTGGAACAACCTATGCCGTTATGCGTTATTCGCGCGCGGTTCCCATTGCTTGGCGTGTCGTTTTGCCTGCTGCGTTTTTTGCTGCATTATTTTCGTACCTCGGCGCAAGCTCTGTCCGAATGTTTTCTCCACAAGCATTTCAAAGCATCATAATTATACTCCTTTTTGCTGTTGCAGGCTTCACCATCCTAAAAAAAGATTTGGGAACAGGAAAACGTCGCGTTCGCGAAGGCATCCCAGCACTGATCACCGCAATCATAATTGGGTCCTTTATCGGTTTCTACGACGGTTTTTTCGGTCCCGGAACAGGAAGCTTTCTTATTATTGCGTTTGTCACAATTTTCGGAACCAACTTCCTCACGGCATCGGCAAGCAGCAAAATAGTCAATTTGATCACAAACGTTTTTGCCCTCATTTTTTTTATTCTACACGGAACAATTCTTTACAAAATTGGTTTCATTATGGCGGTAAGCAACATTATCGGCGCATTTCTGGGCACGCATGTTGCCATTAAAAAAGGAAGCGCATTTGTGCGCATCATATTCATCGTTGTTGTTTTTAGCCTTATTGCCAAACTCGTTTGGGCAATGTTTTCTCCATAAACTTCACATAAACATCGGTAACAACCCGTTTTATCGGAAAAAAAGACTTACAAAACACAGGTCGCAGAAAACTCTTGATACTCGTTTTACATTCCGGTAGCAACATGCTTCTATCGTGCTCCCTGCAACTTCAAGAAGCCGGGACAAGCTTTGAAAAGGATCTTATATGAAACAGCATTTGACCTTTGCTTTGTGTGTATCATCAGTTTTTAGCGCATGCGGTGTTCGTCAACAGCAGGCATCAAAAATTGAGTCAGACAAACTTGAGGGAGTCCTAATGGGAGTTACCACCATTACCGCCTCAAACACCGAGTTACGCGATTTTTTGGATGGCAAGGACGTCCCTGCTTTGCAACGCGCCAACCGCTTCCGCGCAGAACTCACCGCAAAATTCGACGCTCCTCACTCTATTCATCCTGCACTTGCGGAATATGCCTGGAAATCCCCCACGGGCTTGGCAATCATTCAATCTCTGGAAAATGTTATCCAAGATGAAGCAGTGACAACCGAGGTTCCAAAGCTCCTCATGGAAGAAACCCAAAAAGGCCCATTCACAATCTACCAACTTCTAACGGATTATCCGTCGCAAATACTTAAGGTGAACTTACTCAAATTCTGGAACGAACAAAAATCCTTGGAAAAGAATCTTGCCACGCTGGAAGCAAAATTTCCACCCGGTGCTCAGAAAGAATAATATTTTATTGAACTCACCAAGGCACCTGCATTGTTGTGCAATGCACAGAGCCCCCCTGAGCAATTAACGCGTCGGTTTCCACAAATTCCACTTTTAAACCAACCCCTTCAATTACCATTCGCACCTTATTTTCGTATGCATCCAACAGAGAAGCATCGGGATAATCCAATTTTCCGTTGAATTTTAAATACCGAGGCGTAACAAGAGTTCCGTTCACCATGAGCGAATTTGTATAGGAACGCGTCACAATATTGCTTGCCCAATCTTCGGCAAAACGCTTTGCTTCATCGGGAGTTTTTCCATCGGAGATTTGCCCATCGTAGGCTTTTTTGTATTCGTCCGCATCAAAATTAAAGATATTCGTTGGCATTGGCAGCAAAAAAACACGAAATCCATGATCCCTAAACCACTGTTGCTTTTCACGCAAGAAAACTTGCATCACCCTCATATCACGAATATCCTCGGCGGCACTGCGACGCCCTCCGCGTAAAACATTAGCCTCAGGTGTGCTTGCTCTATCAATAGATTCATCACCCAAATCACTCACAAGAACCGTGTCTTCAGAAACAATTTTAGCCCACATATCAATATGGCCTGTTCCCTCTGACGGTAATCGCGAAAAGATTTGGGTGTTTCTGCAGCCAAAACTATTATAAAAAGAAATTAGGGCATCTTTATCAAAAGAAATATCGGCCGAAATTTTGTTGTTAGCGAAACGTGCATCGTCGGCACTAAAGAAAATTCCACGCCTACCCGACTTTGAATTAGCCTCCACAATGCGTTCAGACATGAAGCACCATTGTGACGTATTCATAAAATTGCCGCCCTCGTTGTAGATAGGCAAACTCACGCGTTTTACAGGTTGCGTTGCAACAGCTGGGTCGCCCGTCAGAATACTTTGGAAATACCTCAAAAATGCTCGCGATGTGCTGTCATCAACAGGACGCACAGGATAATAATTCAAATCCATGATATAGTTGGTTCCAGTCGCATCCCGCGACGCCAAAGGCGACCAATCACGCGCCCATACCGTGGGCTCATCCGTTTCTGCATCGCGTTTATAAAGAGGAGACTCTTGTTCAATAGGCACAATACGAGCAAACAAGGCATCAAGTTTTGCAATTGTTTCGGGAGGAATTTTCACGTCGTTTTTAGCAAGGACAAACTCAACTCGTCTGCGCAACACAGCCTTCAGCCCGCCAGATGCATCTTCGCCACTTTTAGCTCCAACCATAACAACATAGAGTTTTGCGACCCCAGCATCCAAAATATTCATCAACATATTGGAACCAGCTAACGCAAATATTTCCTCAGAAACAATTACGTTTTGACCAGGCAAGTACTCCGGCACAAAACTCAAGCGCCCACGATAAGGTTCCAGCTGTGCCATAGACGAGTCTTCAAAATGGCCACTCAAAGTTGATTCATTTTTTTGAGCCTGTGAGCAAGCCGTCAAAAGAGAAAAAATTGCAAAATAGAAAAACGCGTTCCGAGAAATCAGCATAAATAACTCCTCTTCCGAAAACCTTAGCCTTTTTGATGCAGGCGCAATGGACAATGAACAGCGCCCATGCAATTTCAGTCAGTAGCATTTCAACAATTCGTTGTCCATTCAGTCAAAAGTAAATAATCAATAATTCGACGCTCAACAAATCAACGAGAAAATTTGGCAGCTTGACCCGGATGACCCAGCGCCTTGCGATTCTGAATAACCTCTCTATAAAAAGAAGGATCAACCACATTTTTCCAACGGCTTGTACCTACGCCCCATAATATGAATGCTGCGAATATTGCCAATGCAAAAATAGGCAAAAACTTCCACGAAAGACGCTTTCCCGGTAGCCCCACAAGCGTTGTTTCAAGAGCACCTTTGGCCGGACAGACCGAAAGACATTTCAAACAAGAGGAACATTCGTCGGAAATTACAGTTTGAATTTTGTGCACAGAAATTCCGGCAGGACAAACATTTTTACACTTTTCACAATTGATACAATGGAGCGACGATCGCCTTATTTTTACAAGACTCACGAGACCTATCAAACCCAGTAGAGCTCCATACGGACACAAAAAACGACACCAGGCATTGCGCACAAAAAGTGACACCAGAATAAGAAAAGAAATCACCACAGCAGAAAGCACCGACATGCCTGCAAAAAAATCGTACATTTTTGCGTCCGCCGCAACATTGTACGGACTTTCCAAAAAATCATGAATCGCTTGTGCGTCCATTAGTGCAAAAATAGCAAACGTAAAAAATGCAAGTAAAAAGTACTTTAACGAGCGAAAAAATACATCAACCCAGTACAAACCACTGAAAGACCGTGCCCCAAAAATTCGTGATCGCACATTCCAAACAATTTCAGAAACAAAACCAATAGGGCACATCCAACTGCAAAAAAACTTTCCAAGAAAGAAACTTCCAGAAACGATTCCTAAAAAAATGAATACCCCAGCTGGATGAAACATCTGAATTTCACCCCACTGAATCCAATGCCGCAAATTCATAAGCGAGCTAATGGGCAAAAACGCTTCCACTCCAGGAGGTCGCATCACCTTCAGACCTTGCATGGAGGATTGCCCCCAGTTTGCCGACTCCATTGTTTTAAGCCAAAGCGCAAATTCAATACCGATAAGCCCGCAGAGCGAGGCAAAGAACACTTGAGATAACAATCGGATTTTTTGCATAATTTGTTTCCTTGTCTTTTGCAGCCTCGTTTTTTCGCTGCCTTTTATTGATGGCAACAACAGCTCAAAAAAACGCTTTTACACTGCCTTCATAGGACTATTCTATGCACTCTATTTGAAATAAAATCAAACCTGTGAGGAGAAACATCGACCGCGAAAGCAGGCAAATTGAAAAGAGAACAACGACTTCTTATGTTCCATTCGTCTTGAAACAACAAAAGCGAACCAACGCCATTCGAAAGAATTGTTTGCGAGCGATGCATGGCCGAAGAGAGCGGCTCGTCTGCGATAGAGGGAATAGCCAAAGCTGAGGCTGCAAATGCTGTAGCGGGAAAGCAATTTCCTTGCGAGAGTTGCAGAGAGCTTGAGGCTTTTTCCTTCAGAACCCCGCGGCTTTAGCCGTGAGGTTCTGAAGGAAAAAACCAAATGAGATGATATCAGCTCAGTTCAGCTCAACTCAATTCACGCATGTGATGAACGAGAAACTATCGCACACATGATCGGTTGGGCTGCATATGGAGTTCTGACCAATTGTCATGGTGCGCACCCCTGGGTGACCTTCAAATTGGAAACCGCCATTGCGGTTAAAACCATTCAGTTTACAAAAAGCATCTGCCGCCGGAGCGCCACATTCATTTTCAAATATACGACACCAATCGAGTCGGTATCCACGATACATGGGCGACCTAAAGGTTTGCGACACAGGCTGACAATCAATATATCCGAAAGAATCGCAAACGTGAGACGATGGATCACAAATGGAATTCTGACCAATTGTCATTGTTTGAAAACCTGGATGAGCCCAAAAATTCCATCCCGTTGCGGACCCCTGCCTGTTTAGAGCGCAAAAAGCATCGGCAGCCGGCTTGCCGCATTGATTTTCGAAAATGCGACACCAGTCCAAATGATAACCCCGATACATTGGCTGATTGTAGCGAACAGCGAATGCGGAAGGCAAAAACCCAAGAAGCGAAAATACAGACACAACTGCACCACTCAAAACACCAAATCGAGCCATAATACACCTCCTAAAGGCCAAAGTTGGACACACGGACACTCTGTATCACTACACCCTATACAAGCAAATGAATACAAATTATCGGTATCGATCCCCAATTGATATTCGACATAAGTTGCATACAATACGTCACTTGCTAATTCTGAAACCCGCCGTATAATAAAAAATCCGAAAACTTCGAAAACCTCGAAAACATCCAAAGCTTCGAAGGATGCAAAAAAGAAAAATTTCGGAAAAGGCTATTCCATTCCACTCTACCCTTTGTGAGAGGACTTTTTTTGATGCAAGAAATCACTGGACAGCATGAGCAACACAATCAAAACGAAAAACAACCTCAAGACAGACAACACGAACAACCCGCACTCATGAGAGGCCTCACTCCCTGGCATGCCGGAAGTCTTGTGGTGGGTGGCGTTATTGGCACCGGTGTCTTTTTGAAATCGGGAATCATGGCACACACGCTAGGTTCCTCGTTTTGGATTTTGATGGCTTGGCTTGCCGCAGGAGTGCTATCCCTCATTGGCGGTCTTGTTTACGCCGAAATTGGAGCAATGTTTCCCCAAGCGGGAGGCGAATATCTTTATGTTCGTGCCGGGTACGGAAATCTTCTTGCCTTTCTCTACGGATGGATGCGCTTTTGGATTGGTTCGCCCGGCTCTGCAGCTGCATATGCCGTTGGAGCGTCAACCTTTCTTGCGGCAACACAAATACCTTGGTTTGAACAAAATCGGAGTTTGGTAGCTATCGCACTTATTCTTGTTTTTGTAGGACTCAACTGTTTGCAGGTGAGTTTCGGTGGAAAACTTCAATCGTTTTTAACAATCCTCAAAATTGGCATCATATGTGTTCTTTCCGTGGCAATTTTCTCTCTGGTTGAAAACGGCTCACTTCTCCACCTAGCTCCAAATGCAACAAATTCTTCTGCCATGGGTTGGCCAGGATGGGGCGCATTTGGAACCGCAGTGCTAGCAGCACTTTGGGCATTTGATGGTTGGAACAACATGCCAATGGTTGCAGGAGAAATTCAAAATCCACAACGTTCTGTTCCACTCGCGCTTATTTTGGGAGTAGGCGGCGTTTTATTTTTGTACCTTGGAATAAATGCAGCCTATATTTTTGCACTTCCTTTTCCAGAAATTGCATCGGCTTTTTCAAAATTTAATCCACAAGCCCTTCCCGTTGCCACAAAAGCTTCTGCAAGTTTCTTGGGAGCTTCGGGCCAGATTGTTTTGTCATGCGCATTTTGTATTTCTGCAGTAGGCGCTTTAAACGGTTCCATTCTCACATGCTCCCGCATCCCATACGCAATGGCCAAAGACGGCTGGATGCCAAAGTTTTTAAGCGTCATAAACCCCAAAACGCACGTGCCAATTTATGCAATTTTAGCTCAAGGCGCAGTGGCACTTGCTCTCGCTATTTCTGGAACTTTCGATCAACTCACAGACTACGTTGTGTTTGCATCATGGATCTTTTACTGCCTTGTTGCAATTTCTCTCATCTTGTTCCGCAAAAAACAACCAAAATTGCACCGTCCCTTCCGAGTTCCCGGATATCCATACCTGCCAATCATTTTTGCTGCCGCAGCACTTTTTCTGCTTGTCAACACGCTTATCAGCACGCCGCGCGAATCGTTTTTTGGACTTTTTCTCATTCTTACGGGTGTGCCATTTTATTATTATATCGCAAAAAAACGCACTGTTTAAAGCCTCATAAACACAACGTTAAGGCTTCATGGAAGCTTTATCTTCGGCAAATGAGCTAGAAAATGAATAGCTTTCCACAGTACCATCGGGCATAAATCTCACAACTAAGTCGCGAGTTCTAGTAGGACGAAAAACCGAATAACGATAAAATCCATACGTGTAGCTGTAAAGGCCAGAGTCGTAACCCGTTCTCCAAGGCACTCCAATGCGAGAATCCACTTCCTGACGCGTTGTTTTCCCCTTTTGAATCCAACGCACATCCGTTGAAAATTCTTCGCCAACAGTAAGACACCCAGCAAACAACGTGACAGCCGTGCAAGCCGTTCCAACAAAAACAATTGGCCTCAAAAAAATCGCTTTCATAAAACTCCCCTTCTCAAATGCTGGTGCCAGTATACCGCATCAATATCAGCGCCGTCATGTCCGACAACACAACCTGAGAACCAGAGAATTTTCGGGCTGAATCGAAAACTCTCTGAGTCACAATCTTTGCATGTTCTAAGTAGGAATTATCCACAAGTTCAGAAAGCCCACCTGCCAAAACAAACTTCTCAAAACGCTGTCCCTCTCCATTTTCTAAGTCCAGCAATCCAGGCGATCCTGCCAACACAAACTGCCCGGGAATCACAGGAAAGGATGTTGTCAAAAAATTGTAACTTTCTGAAATTCCCAACGACGAACACGTTTCCGTCTGTGCAACAACCAAAGGTTTCCGCTCCAGTGGAGTAAACAAAAAGGGCTGACGTCCCCCATAGCACACAAAAGTGCCCAATCCGTTTTCATGATCGAACACAATAATTGTGCACGTAGCAGTCATTTTCCCTTTGTAGTTGTTCCACAAATAATTATTTGCTGCCGAAACAAAATTTTTCATAATACGTTGGGCCTCAGCAGTGCGAACCATCTGAAATCGGTCGGCAAGAGCTGCAACCAAACAACTTGCCACAAGTCCCGAACGGAAATCACTTCCAGACACGGTTCCTACCACACACACACTGATTCTGCCTGCCGGCAAATTCGAAACAAAAACAAAGTCGCCCAAGCCTTGAGAACCAGAATGAGAATCACATGCAGCCACAGCTTCAAGTTCACTCCCATCGTCTTCTTGCCGGGTTGGCACAAATTGTAATAATTTACGACGCAATTCTCGGGAAATCTCTATATCGCCAGCCAAACTGCGATAGCGCACAACCTGATACAAACGAGCAACCTCAGACAACCAAGTCAACGACAGTTCTTCAAAGCGATCCGGCGTGAGTCCCGACTTCTCGTTAGGCACAAGAGCAAGAACCAGCATCAATTTCTCAGTTACAATTTGCATCGGAACCTTCACAAGCAGCCACTGCTCGGTCCAGTCCATTTCCACTTCGCGTTCCAAAAAATGAGTCACAGCATCCAGCATAAGGTCTTTCTGCAAGTCAAAACGCTGCGTTTGTCTTTTTCCAGGATTCGCCTTCGCAGACGTTTCATCGCCGCCAGAAACTCCATCGCTCCCTAAAGTTCCATTTATAACAAATGCGCCATCACCTGCTTTTTGTGCCACCAAAACATGACAATTCGTTCCTAATTTTGTTGAAATCCACAAACTTTTGAGCTCCGAAAACAAACCGTCGCCAGCTCGTGCTTCAATCATTTTGCGCGTTTTATCGAACAAGTCGGAAGACCGTTGCCGCACAGAAACTTCAACGAGTCCGGAATGCAAGGTGCGCATCAGTTTTTTCACCTGCAATGCATCGGTATCCTTCAATTCCAACGGTGGAATTCGTTCTACATTTGCAACAACTTGCTCCATTAATGCAACAGCCCGTTCTATCGGACTGATAACAGTTTTCCGAATGGTGAGCAAAAAAAGTATCGTACTCAAACCCGTCGTGAAGATAACCAAAACAGCGCCCCAAAAACGCATCTGAAAAAGTTTTTCATCAACCTTGGACAACGAAACCAACAAACGCACATATCCAAATCGAGAAGATGAACTTGCATTCGCTCCATCTTGCTTAGAATCTACGGAGAACAGAGCGTCTAGGGTTCGCTGCTCTTTTGCTTTCACAATGGTAATCGCAGGAAGCTTTAACAAAGATGCGCTCGATTGCAGAGATCTCAATCCAGCTGTCTGCGAAAGACTTTTTACAAGTTCTAATGGAACATTTTCTTTTTGAAAAAATGAATTATATTTTCCCTGACCATCATAGAACAAAACCATTTGATATCCGGAATCAAGCGCTAACACATCCTGCGCAACCGACCTTAATATTGCAGAATTTTGCGACTGCATAGCACGGGAAAAACGCACGCGATTGTTATCAAGTTGAGCAAGTGTTTTTGCACTCACCTCTTGTTCGAACACTTTCTGAAATTGTCCCGAGAGCGCCGACAACACAATGTACTGTAACAAAGCTGCATTTATGATGGCTAATGCCGAAGTTGCAAACAAGATATTCGCAATCGACCAACCAAACAGATTGCGCTCAATTCCCTTGATTATACCATTCTGCAAAACAATCTTTGACATGTCCGCCCTCAAGTCAACACATCATAAAACTTTGTGACATCACCAGAATCACACCATTCGAAACAAAATCAAGAGCGAAAACAGCACTGTGCCAACACTTCAGCACACAACATCACGTGTGCCAGATTTTCGACAACAGACAGCTTCTGTATTCATGCTACACTCTAACAGATCACACATTTTTCGAGGAACAGGCATGCAACGCGCGCGCCACACAGAACCAGTTTCAGCACGTCTTACACTCACCATGCGTTGGGCGATGGTTGCTGTTTTGGGCGTCCTTCTGGTTTCTATGGCAACAGGACAGTCGGGAATAGCCAATTACAGAGAACTCAAACGAAACCGCGAGGCGCTTCAACAACTTGTTCAGGAAATTTCAATTGAAAATCAGAATATGGAGACGCAGATTTCAAAACTAAAAACTTCCCGCGAAGCCCAATTGAGATACCTAAAGCAAGAATTTGGATACGTCGAACGAGGCGAGTACGTTTTTCATTTCGCAAACAAACAAAAACAACTCAAAAATTAGGATGCTTTCTTGGGCGCAATCCCAGGAGGAACCACAACGCCTGCAGGAGGGGGAATTGCTGCTGCCGGAGCCCCCGTTTTTTGAGCTTTCTCCCATTGAGCATAGAGTTCGGGCTGAAGTGTTTTTGAAGGGACCCCATCGGCTCGAGGATTTTCTATCACGTCTTTCCATGCCCCATAGAGAGTTGTGAGAAGCTTTTCAACAGCCTCGCAATCGTCGGCGTTATTTTTAATATTCGCGTCAATCAATTTATCCATCATAAACATGTAAAGATTTTCCAAATCGGCAGCAAGAGCTCCGCCAGACTCGTGATCCAAAGTGTTCATAAGTTCCGAAATAATCGCCAGCGCCTTGGAAATGTACTTTCCTTTTTCAGGAATATTCTTTTCCCTAGTTTTTTGCGATGCCAACTTTGTGAAACGGATTGCGCCTTCATACAAAAGAAGAAGAACCTTATCCGGACGCGAAGTCATCACCTGGGTTTTTTGATAGGCCTGATACGGATTATTATACATTAAAACCACACCCTTTATTCAACACTATCCAGCACCCGCCGCACCGAGACGCTGCTGGAGAGCTTGTCCCTGCGCCTGCATTCCTGTAACCAACTGTTCCAAAGCAGTGAACTTCCGGCGTATTCCTTCAGCTCGCTGCTGCACCATGCGATCCTTCCGTTCAATGTCCTTATCGAAGCCCTCAAGAATTCTCTTGTACTCCCGTTCCTTGGAACCCAAATATCCACTTTGAGGATTTTGCATTCCACGAACCGCATCAGACATCACGGTCGCAAGGCCGGTTCCCGCGGGAGTTTGCGAGAACAGTTGTGCGACGGCAAGATAATCATCGGAAAGTGCCTTCTTAAGTTTAGTGTCATCGAGTTTGAGATCGCCAGTTTTTGGGTCGGAAGAAAGTCCCACGTCGGTAATAGTTGCATACTTACCTTCGCCTCGATACTGAGTTGTGGCCTGTAAAGTTCGACGCAGCGAACGCAACGTATTGTCTTTAGATAAAATTCCAGCCTTATTTGTTTTGGGATCAAGTTGAAACTGCTTGTCCACAAAACTATTCACCTTGTTGTAACTTTCTACAAATTTTTTGATGCCCTCAGCAGATTTGTCCACGTCATAATCAATTTTGATATTGATCTTGGTTCCAGGTTCCGCACGTTTCGCCGTAAGAGTTAATCCCGGCATGAGCGACTTGAGCGTGTTCTCGGAGTCGTAAACCGGAACGTCTTCGAATAAAACTTCAAGGTTTTTTCCTGTGACTTGCTCTTTAAATTCCAAATACGTTGTGTCTGGATCAATTGACACACGGGCTTGCTTGCCACTTTTTTCAGAAATCACCAATAAACGAAACGTATCGGCATCGGGGTCCTCCAAATTTTCTTTCGTGTTCAAAATCATCGCGCGCGCACCCGCACCCGCTTCGTTTATTTGGTGAACAACGTCCTGCAATGTGGCCTGGGAAGGATCCACATCAATGTCAAACGTCCTGCCGTCTTCAAGTTCTATGGACATAAATCCGAAGCCAACAGGGGTTTCATCAGGGTCAGGGAATGCTTCCGCCAGCAACTTGTGCGTTTTGGCCATTTGTCGAACTTCAAGCTCATAGCTACCAGGCATAGCATTTCCATCAACCACGCCATCAATAATATCTGGATGACTGCTCTCTAATTTAACTTTTACAAAATCGGTGCGATTCCGAAGGGAGCTCAACGAAGTTCCCAGTTCGCTCACCATGCCTGTGAGCTCTTTATATGCCTTTTGCTCTTCAGATACTGCCGTTTTGCGCTCTTCAACACGTTTGATAGGCAGCCGCTCAGCCTCAATAAGCTGGTCTACCATTTTGGGATCAATTCCTGACCCTGTGTTTATGCGCATCCCCATGACAGCAACCTCCTTTGTAAGCTTCACACAATTGGCAATAAACGAGATGCACAAAATTGATAGACAACGCCAATAATATTACAAAATCGGCAGTTTTTTCCTCAAAGTCGGCATCCCAAATCCTGTCGCAAAACAAATTCCATTTCCCATCCCAATTTGCATTAATTGGCTCTGGAGAACCATCATCGAGGTTTTCTTGCGAATATGCGCGAATTTCTTAAAAATCGAAAATTTGTATAGTTATTACGGTGTGTTATGTTATAAATACTTATGACTCCAGAAAGCCAATGGCTCTAGCAAACCACCATCATATGAGAAAAAACATTTTCACTTTCAGACCAAGTCCTCAGGAAACAACAGACTTTTCCCTATTTTAAAATCGGAAATGTTTCACTCATTTAGCTTGGCACAACAATTGCAGGTGATGTACGTTGCCGAAGTTGTTTTGAGGTTACTCTACTCACGAAAAGGAAGCACTGCATGGAACTCACAATCAAGACCCACTACGGAATCAAGACCTTTCTGGATATTGCCTACCATCACGAATCCGGACCCGTACAACGCAAGCACATCATGACTCGCCAAGGAATTCCAACCGACTATCTGGACCTCGTTCTCACCCGCATGAAAGAACACGGACTCATTCACAGCTTCAGGGGACGCGAAGGCGGCTACCACCTTGCCATGACTCCCGATGAAGTTTCTGTTTGGGATATTGTCGAGGCAGTTGAAGACCACAAAATCCGCGATCGCGAAGCCCTCAACACAGAACACAGTCAATCGGCAACGTATGTTACCGAACCCGCCCTTGAACTCCTTGCTGCAACAATTCGCCGCAACCTCAAGCGCCTGTCTGTAGAAATGCTTCTCGACGAAGGACAAAATCGCATCCTGGAAAAAGGCCTCGACCCCGTACAGATGATGGAAAACCGCCCCGCAGCGCAAGTGAACACCGCAACTCACGCGTCTCATCAAAGCAAAAGCAACACCCGCCCAATACCCAGGCCCAACACAGCGTTTTCATCATAAGGCACAAGCCTACTGGGAACTTTTTGAGAGGTTTTTTTTCATCACCCAACTTTGCCAAATCGCAAATAGCGCGGGATACACAACCAACTCAAGAATTCCTGAAGTCACAATACCGCCAACCATGGGTGCGGCAATGCGCTTCATCACTTCGGCTCCGGTGCCCGTACTCCACATTACAGGCAACAAACCAACAAGAGCTGCTGCTACTGTCATGAGTTTGGGTCGAACACGCCTCACAGCTCCTTCATGAATGGCTTCATCCAGAAGATCCCACGTTGCCACTTTGCCCGCAGCCAAACGATCTTTCCAGGCATGGGTCAAATACAAAAGCATCACCACACCCGTTTCTGCATCCAAACCCGCAAGAGCAAGAACACCAACCCACGATGCCACCGACATCTTATAATTTAATATCCACATGAGCCAAAAGGCTCCAACAAGCGAAAAAGGCACTGCACACAGCACAATTCCCGTTTCAATCGCCGACTTTGTATTAAAATAAAGCAACAAAAGAATCAGAAATAGCGTGATGGGCACAACCCACAAAAGTGTAGCCCGCGCGCGCTCGAGAGCCTCAAATTGTCCAGACCAAGCCAACGTTACACCCTCTGGGAGCTTCACATTTTTTGCAACCGCCACCTTAGCATCGGCCACATACTCAGAAAGACCAACAGAAGAATTCACATCCACAAAAACAAAGCCAAGCAAACGTGAATTTTCGCTAGAAATCATGGGAGCACCATTGCGAACAACCACATTGGCAACTTGCCCAAGCTTTACAACACGGCCATCGGGAGTGGGTATAATAACGTCTTCAATTGCACTTAAACTCGAACGGTAGTCGTGCAAATATTTCACCTGAATTGTGTATCGCTCGCGCCCGACAACCAACACAGAAGCCGGAACCCCAGCCAGCGCGATTTCAACAACCGATTGGATATCGGCAATATTAAGACCATACAAAGAGGCGCTATTTCTATCAATTTCAATATCAACAAAAGATCCGGAAGCCACACGCTCAGCAAATGCCGAACGCGTCCCAGGCACCCCCTTTAAAGCAGCCTCAACCGCAACAGACGCTTTTGCAATGTCCTCAAGATTCGAACCCATTACCTTCACACCCACCGCTGTTCTTATGCCCGTGGAAAGCATTTCGATGCGTGTTTGAATGGGCATCCACCAAATATTCGGCATACCGGGAAAATCGAGCTTTGCATTCAGTTCAGAAATAATCTTTTCAAAGGTTACGCCAGAGCGCCAAGTATTCTTTGGCTTTAGCGTAATAACTGTTTCAAACATTGAGATAGGAGCAGGATCTGTAGCCGAATTTGCCCTCCCCGCTTTTCCAAAAACATGCTCTACCTCGGGCAGAGTTTTGATAATTGTATCTTGCTTTTGAAGAATTTCCGCTGCGGTATCAACACTCATTCCCGAAACCGAAGTGGGCATGTAAAGAATAGTACCCTCATTTAGGGCAGGCATAAATTCAGACGGAATAGCAAGAAAAATAGGAATACTCAGAACAACAATAAGCACAGCAGCAGCAACCACTGCATATCGGAATTTAATCGAAAACTCCACCACAGGCGTATAAATTATATGCAAGAATCGGCTGATGAAGTGTTTGTCTTCATGCACAAACCGCCCCTTCAAAAAAAGAACAGCCAATGCGGGTGTGAGTGTGATGGCAAGCACTGCCGCCCAAGCCATGGACACCGTTTTTGTAAAAGCAAGTGGCTTAAAGAGGCGGCCTTCGCGGCCTTCAAGGGCAAAAATTGGCAAAAACGAAACCGTGATCACAAGTAACGAAAAGAAAAGTGGCCGACCCATCGCAACAATAGCGTCGGTAATAATTTGTCTTCGCTCACTCGGAGGCAAATCCGTTGTATTCAGGCCCTCCAATTTTTTGTGTGCATTTTCAATAAGAATAATTGCAGAATCAACCATTGCGCCAATAGCAAGTGCAATGCCACCAAGAGACATAATATTTGCCGTAAGACCACTCCAAATCATGGGCAAAAACGACAATAAAACGGCAATGGGGAGAGGCAAAATTGCAACAAAACTCGCCCGTGCGTGCCATAAGAAAATACTCACAATGAGCGAAACAACAATAATTTCCTCGGTAAGAACGCTTCGCAAATTTTGAATTGCATTTGAAATAAGAGTTGATCGATCGTAAACCGGCACAATTTCAACTCCCGCTGGAAGGGAAGGTTTGAGCTCTTCAAAACGGGATTTGATGCGTTCGATAACGTTGAGAGCGTTTTCACCAATACGCATCACAACAATGCCACCAACAGCTTCGCCATCGCCATCAAGCTCAGCAACACCCGATCGCGCGGCGGGTCCAACATGCACGCTGGCAATGTCGCCCACTTTGATAATGCGACCACCTTTTTGAGACACAACGGGTATTTCGGAAATCTCTTCCACAGACTTTAGATAACCTCGCCCGCGAATAGAATATTCTGTTCCTCCAAGCTCCAATGTTCCTGCACCAATTTCTTGATTTCCAGCGCGAATGGCCCGAACAACCTGCAACGGCGACAACCCAAGCGACTGCAACTGATAGGGCTCAAGATCAACTTGATACTGTTTCACAAAACCGCCAACAGCAGCCACTTCTGCCACACCTGGCACCGATTGCAGCGCCAAGCGCAAATGCCAATCTTGTAAAGATCGGAGCTGCGCTAAATCTAGCTTCCCAGATTTATCAACCACTGAATACTGAAAAACCCAACCTAATCCAGTAGCCTCGGGACCAAGTTGTGGAACAACTCCTGCTGGCAATCCACTCACAGATGCAATCTTTTCAGACACGCGAGAACGAGCCCAATACAAATCAACACCATCCTCAAAAACAACAACGATTTGAGTTGCACCGGGCATGGAAGTACCACGAACGTACTTCACCTTAGAAGTGGATAAAAGACTCGTTGTTAAAGGATAAGTCAACTGATTTTCAATTATGTCCGGCGAACGTCCAGGCCAGTCGGCAAACACAATCACTTGTGTATCAGAAAGATCGGGCAAAGCATCAAGAGCAAGCTTGCGAAGTCCCACAACAGTTAAAATTGAAATAACAACGGTCACAAACACAACCAAAAGCGCATTGGCGCTACAAAAGCGAATGATGCGCTCAATCATTTTTGATTTCCCCCACTCTTGGTTTCTTGTGGCGCGGATTGCGGAGTCACGAGTTGCTTCCACTTTGGCAAAGCCGAGCGCAAATTGGCTTCAGAACTCAAAAGAAAAGTTCCGCTAGCCACAACACTATTTCCAAGGATAAGCCCGTCGAGAATTTCAATTTGTGTTGAGGTGCACCTTCCCAGAACAACCTCAGTTGGACTCAGAACACCCCCTCCCTTGTTCACAAAAACGTAAGCATGAAGACCCGAATACAGGACTGCCTCAGCAGGAACCACGAGAGAAGATAGCCAAGTGGATATGATATTAATTTGCACATAATTGCCAGGCTGCAGCAAAAGCAACGGAGTGGAAGGAACAATTCTCACATTCGCAGTACCAGCCCCCTCGCTTACGTTTGGATAAACCAAATCTACCCAACCACTCATGCGTTTATTTTCCATTCCCGGAACGCTAATTTCAACCTTTTGCCCTCTTTTTACAAAAGGCATGTCTTGCTGAAAAATTTTTCCAACAATATAATTTTTCTTGAGATCGCCAACAACAAAAAGAACTTGACCTTGTTCAATACGCGATCCTTCGCGCACACTAGAATCAAGGAGCGTTCCCGATTGCGGAGCTCTCACTTTAATTTCTGGAATCGCCTTTTTTGTGCTAATGACGGTGTTAACGTCGGCATCAGACATTCCCAAAGACCGCAAACGTTCTGCAGCTATTGTTTTATCAACATGCCCTTCACCCGGTATTTCCAGTGCCAAAGTGATTTCTTTTTGCGAAGCAAATAACTCAGGGCTTTCCACAGTTGCAAGTTCTTCTCCAGCAGAAACACTTTCGCCAACGCGTTTGCCAGAAAATTTTTTCACATAGGCCGGAAAGCGCAAAGTGACTTCGGAACGTTTGGAAGTATCAGCCTCCAAAACACCTGTGCTACGAATTGTTTTCTCCATTGTTGCTTTCACCACATCGGCAAAACGCACTCCAATGCGCTGAAGACGATCGGGGGGAAGTTGAAGATCATTTTCTTTTAAATTTGTGTTTGATGCTGTTATTGAATTTGGTGCTGATAGTGAATTTGGTGCTGATAGTGAATTTGATGCTGATAATGATGTTGATGTCCTTACCCCTGCATTCTTGTCCACAATACCAGGTATTTCTGTGGTCACAGAATAGCGAAAAACGGATTTCTCCGAACCATTTTCAAAGGTCAGCGCGAGATCCCAGGAGCCTCCCATAGGAAGCTCCACTTCGCACAAAAAAATACCTTCGCTTTTTTTGCCCACATCGCCTTGCACTTCCATGTAAGGCATAGTTCCCATAGCAGGCATTGAAGCCAAACATTTTGGCGCTGCAAAATGAGAACCCTTTGCATTTGTATCTGCATTTGTATTTGTTTTTGTTTTTGTATTTTCATCCGTTGCCACAATTTCAATTTTATTATTACCAACAGAGATTGGATTGGTAACAGCACTCAACCGCACTTTTAATTCAGCATTTGCTACCACAGAAAAGAATGAGCAAAAAACAAAAAATAGAGGTGCGCGAACAAATTGAATCATGGCAATCATCTCCAACGTCATTCAGTCAAAAAATTCGGTGAAAAATTCGGTGAAAAATTTCAGTCCGCATTCACTTGGGAATTTCCTTTACAGAAACAACATCCTTCACACCTGTCGAAAGCTTATAATAGTAATCTTTTTTTACTTTTCCAGAAAACACTTTAACCGCAACATACCAAGTTCCATCCATGGAAATATTGAATTTACCAACAAACACACCAGCAGCAGTTTTCTCTAGCTTAAGCTGAGATTTCATTTCGCCCATGTCGGGTGTAGCAGGCATCACAGCCTGTCCTTCGACAGTGACATCCTTTGATGCATTTC
>CAIZES010000095.1 GCA_903932045.1 uncultured Silvanigrella sp.
GAATCAACTCAATTACAATTTTTGGATTTGTTCCTAGTATTTCTGAAGTAAGAAGCTCAACGAAGCTATCACCTTGATGAAAATATACTCTCGCGCCATGAATTTCTCCATTCCATTTTTCAAGAGCCTCAAGCATATGAAAGGAATCTTTAGCTGAATGAGTTTCAATTGACCCAAATAGCTCTGCCGCTGCTGTATTGTCAATCTCAACTCTCTTCGAAGAAACGCGAATTTCTTCGATTCCGGATTCGATGTCGTCCTGTTTTGCGTAAGCTAAAATACAGCGTGACGATTCTGGAATTTCAAGTGGTATCCCTTGAAACTGCAAAGCGGTATTCGCTTTGGGAGAGGAACCATCAAATGTTACAAAGATCGTTCCTCCCGGAATGGCAACAAAACGAATTCCTTTTTGTCCACTAGAAAGAGTCGTAAATTCGTGTTTAATCGAAATTCTATTTGTCCATTGTTTTGGCTCTGCGCTTTGATTCTTCCCCTTTGTGTCAATACAAAGAAAAGACACCTTCATTGCTGATGTTCGAAATTGCCGTGTATTCTCCACAATGGGTGATGACTTATCGGCGATTTTATCGCCACATTCAAAGTGAACTTTATCGCCATTCAATGGATTTATTTGAATAACTATTTCGCCGGTATTGTCGTCTCGACTTATCTCCTTCCAAGTAACGGATGCGGAAGGTGGTGGTGGAGATATGTTGACATATTCGCCTTCTTGGCTCCAATATTCTTGCCTAAGCATCCGTTCTTTCAAATCGTCAAGGGCCTTTGGATGATGCCAGTTCCACTCGGTTTTGGATGCTGCTTTAGCCTCAATTTCTCGCCAAGAGCAGCTTTTTTGCTTATCAAATAGGCGCTGTTCGCATTTCTTTCGGAAACTATCGCTTTCAACATCTCCAATATACTTCATTCGTTCTTCAAGAACTCGTTTGATTTGTTTTTCACCAACAAATCCCTTTCCTTTTTCAAGTTCAATTTTGAATTCTGTTTTTGAAAGTTGAGAACCCGATGTCGGATAATATAGGTCAACAAATATTTCTTGGAGAGCTACTCGTAGTCTGTGAGATGAATCCTCAAGAAGTCTGTCGATTTCTATGCGCTGAGGATCGTCTGAACGAACCTTTGCTGATTCCATTTCTCGTTGAATTGTTTTTGCCGCATACTCACGAGCGGCTCTTTCATGAAGCCCCTTGAGTTCATCGCCCTGACCCGATAAAAACATGACTCGATTTTTGTGGTCTGTTTCGTTGAAAAATGACCCAAGTTCCGGATTGAGTCCTGCGGAATGAGGTTCCGCTATTATGAGTGAAACCTGCCCTTGTTTAATCTGAGAGCGCAAATCATCCACAGCGGGAAACACAATGAGGTTCTGATAGACGTGTTTTTCAGATGGCTCAAACATGCCCTGAAGCATTTCCTTGATCCGCTTTCGACTGGTTTCTCTTGTGCATGTTTGCGATAAGTGCCTAATTTTGGCGTTAATATTTTCTACATTTTTGAAAGATATTCTCTTGTTTTGTGGTGACTCATGGAGATACCAAGATTGAGATTTTAGGTGATCGAACGCTTGTGCCAAGCGCGAGAAATCAGTTTGAGGTGTTGCAAGGTACTGCACAATCTCGCCTTCAGTGAGACCATGTACCGCATTTTGAACATTAGCGAGCGATGCAATAAGGATAAGTCTCGATATATTTAGTGAATCCGCTGTTTCCATTTCATGAGAGATAATTTCGGCTACGGCACGACCATTGTCGGCAATGTCATGCGAAATTGCATTGTCTAGTGAAGCGTTGATTGTTGCAATTTCTGCTTTGATTGCGCGATCATTGAGATCGATATGATGCGCACAGATAAGATCAATCTGGCTTGCTGTTCCTTTTTTTTCATCAAAAATGTTGGCAACAACAAGGCGCATAAGTCGAATGAGACCTCGCGTCTGATAAAAACCAGGGTTTTCACGAAATCTCGCATAGAGGTCTTTTATTGCTGGGTGAAATGGATATGAATTCTTGATGCTAGCTGCCAGACCCGCTCCTTTTTGCTGTAGAGCGGAATGGAATTCCGCTGCTTTGTCAAGTGAATTAGCATAAAGAGCAGCTGTTTTTTGAATGAGTTTTTCATCGGGAAGTTTTTCAAAAAGACGTGTGCGCAGGATGTGGTAGATTTCATCGCTGTCAAGACGCACAGGTTCAATTGGAACGGCTAGACGTAAGGCTTCTCCCTCAAGCTGTTTTTTTGCCAATTCAACTGCATCAGCAATCGCTTGTGTGCCTTCTTCGTAAATTGCACCAACATCAGAAAGAACTATACAAACGTTCGGCGAGCGATTTGCTGCAACAAACATATTTGCTATTGCAGTTACACTAGTCCTTGCGAGATTAGTATCTCCTACTCTAGTTTGGGCTGACGTCTCAAGATATGGTGAAAGTTCATCGAGTAAAACGAGGGTTGATCCGAGTTTGTTGAAGAATTTTTCCCAATGTTCTTGACCTGGAGCCTCCAAACGCCAATGTCGCTCTTCAAAAGCTTCTTTATATCCAGATTGTTCAGCGAAGGCACCCCAAATTCCAAATTTATTGTGACTTCGGCCACTGAAGCTTAGGACTGTGGTTTTGGTCGGAACATTTTGGACAATTCCCTGCATATATTTTTTTGAAATGGATGGATCTTGAGCCAATAAACCAAGAGCAACCATATTGTGGGTCTTTCCTCCTCCCATGTTTTGCTTGAGAAGAAAAATTGGATTTGGGCCAGATCCTGAGAGACGTTGAAAGACTTTTTGAAACAACTCCTTCATTCCCGCTGTGATAAAGTTTTCGGAAAAAAACGAGTCAGCAGGAATTTTTCCTGAAGTAAGATCATTGAGATCTAGGACGAGATCGGATCGCTTTGATTCAAAAACTGTGGCTCTAGGAACGCATACTGTATGAAGATCTAGTCCACTCATGATTGTCCTCCACTGGATTCTAATATTTGTCTGTTTTCGATGGTGTTGGTCGGTAATGTTTGCGCATCTCCTGTTAGGGAGATGTCAATGAGGTCTTTTCGGAATCGCCACTGGTTGCCGACCTTCGATGCCGGGAGCTTGCGCTGTTGAGCAAGCTTATAGACGGTTTCTCGGGAAACCTTCAGATAGGCCGCTACTTCTTCCAAAGTCATCCACATGATTGGTCTCCTTTCGTATCTGCTGCATGTATCGGCGATAAACTTGATCCTGGGATGACAAGAATTGCAGGGTAGTCAATTTTTTAGTTTGGCCCTACACAACCCCGAAGGGGTTAAAAACGGACAACTGTGGGGTATATGGCCAATTTGAGGAAATTCAAGAGATTTATATGGCTTGGTATCGTCATGATTGAAACTTACAGCAGGCGCGATATTTTGTATTGAGAGCATTGGGACTTGTGTGGTATCTCACCCAATGACAAGGAGGAGGTGGCACCTATGCTCAGAGAAACCTATCTTAAGAAGATGAGTATTAATAACCAGAATTCAAAAGCTATTGGAACAGATATTATCAACGTAGACACGGTTAGAGGCTGCAATAATGGTTGCGAGTCGTGCTATGCAAAAAGAAACTGTTCGTTGAGTGTTCGACATTTTGACGAGCCTGTATTAGTCGAATTGTTTCTTGGAAAGGTCGCTATTGACAAATACTACCGGTTTGGCAATTTCGGTGATCCCGCGACAGATTGGGCACACACTGAAAGAATGGTAAAGGGACATGGGTTCGATCTAGAAAAGTCTTTTTTTGTAACTAAGTTGCAGAACGCGGATGGTTTTTCTGGTTTGCTGAAACATCTTCAGGTTTCGATTGACCCTCTGATTCCAGACCACTTTTTCAAGACAGAAGATAATATATTGAAGATTATGAGCAGATTTCCTGACACAAATATCGTCTTACGCGTTCGATCCGTTAGGAGTGAGGATCATATTATCAATACGCTTCAACAACGAGCAATTGAGTTAGCAAATGAAAATGACCTAGCTGTTCTTGAAACGCGGATTCGCTTTAATGGAATCAAAAATACTTTTGATAGATATAAATTAGTGCCTGAGGAATACAGTTTTCGTAAAGGTTATTTGAGACCTAAATTCCTCGCACGACACCTGGTCGGAGCTAAGTATCATCTTCTTTGTGATGAATATGAAAAAAAATGCAAAGGATGCACACAGTGTACTGTGTTGTTAACGCCTAATTGGCGGAATAATTGGGTGTGTCATAGGGAAAGAAATTCGACTCTTGAAATCGAAGTAAAACCTTCCGCTTTGATGATAGCTCGGCCCAGGGGAACGGATTGGAGGCCAATACAACAGTCTGCCGCTATTCAACAGTGACCCCTGTGTGGTTGTCTCACCGGCTCATCGGCCTACCCGTTTTGATCCGGCAAGTGCGCTCTGGGAAGGGACCACCATGGGTGCGTTCTTTTGAGCGAAGCCACATCTCAAGCGCCTCTTCAACCGTTCCTGATAGGGTGGCTCCCGGCATAGAAAAAACTGCGTTGCGAGCACGATCCATGGTGCTGGAGGAAATGAAAAAACTCTCCTTGAGTTTTGCTGGGCCATCTTCCATCACTTCAGTCTTCCCTTTCTTGTGTTTCAGGTGTTTCTGGGTTTTCAGCATAGGCTTCTCTTTCGGGTCAGAATCATCGTCGGATTGTCTCTCCTCGTTGGTCTGAATCGATTCTGGATTTCTCTCTTTCGGTGCTTCCTCGTGATTCTTCTCTTTCACGTAACTAATGTGTTTCTCGTCTTTATGGTCATTCTCTATATGGTTGTGATTCTGGTCTTTCGTGATAGTGTTCTGTTTCAGGTGTTTCTGGTGATCATCCGCTGCGATATTGTCCTGCGTTTCAGGATCTTCTTGATTCGGCTGATCCACATTTAGGTATCTTGCTGCTGGTCTTGCCAGAGGGTTGTTATTTCCAAAGACGGACTTTTTGGTGTTCATGACATCCCTCCAATGCGTTGATTCAATTCCTTTGCCAAAGCTCGGTAGTCTTCGGCTCCTGAGCTATTGGTCGCATACACAGTCACTGGTTGTGCGTGAGATGGCGCTTCGGCGATTTTGATGTTTTCGCGGATTTGGGTTGTGAGCAGGTGCTTGGAGTACACTGGAGAGTCGCTGAGCATCCCAACGCACTCCTTGGTGAGGTTGGTTCCGCTCTTGATCCGAGTGAGCAGGATTCCCAAAATTTGAAGAGGATTGTTGATGGCGTCGGTGACGTCGGCAATCGTGCCCATGACCTCGGAGAGCCCCTCAACAGAAAGCGGGTGTGCTTCCATTGGAACGATCACGAAGTCCGCTGCGCTGAGGGCGTTGATGGCAAGGAGGCCAAGCGATGGGCTGCAATCTATTACTAGGTAGTCATACTGGTCTTCCAGTTTGGCAATCCGACCCTTCAAAAGAGTTTGGCAGCCTGCTTTGCCCGCGAGTTGGGATTCGGCCTGGCCGAGGTGACCACTTGTCGGGATCAAATCGAGTCCGTTGCAGGATGTATGTACGATGATGTTTGCTAGTTCTTTGCTTTTTTCCTTCATGGTCTGAAAAAGTCGTTCTCCTGCTTCAATGTCTCGGACTCCGAGAGCAGCGGACGCGCTCGCTTGGGGGTCCATGTCCAAAAGAAGGATCTTTTTTCCCTCCTCAGTCCAGGCAGCCCCTAAATTGATTGCTGTCGTCGTTTTACCAACTCCACCCTTCTGGTTTATGATTGCAATTGTTTTCATTATAATATCATTCCCTTCCTTTCGAGAGTTTCAGGTGTTTCTTCTAATCCAGGTGATTCCTGGCTTTCATTGCTTTGGGTTCTTTCAGGTATCTCTGGTATTTCAAGAATATACCGAAATTGTGTGAAATGCGAGAGGTTGGGATTTTTGATCCCAAATTTTTTGTCTTCAATTTTTTGAATGAGGGGGGAGAGAGGAATTCTTTTCTCCCCTCCCCCTCTATATATATTTTCTAAGAATTTAATTTCTTAAGATCCGGATCGCGCGCGCGAGACATAGGCTTGACATGACATAGCGTTTTGGAGTTTGCTGGTAATTTCGGGTGTCGGCACTTCGTTGGCATCCGAACGTGGCACGTTTTGCCGGGCCTCTAGGGCGTTCAAACGGCCCGCGGGGTGGGTTCCAGTACCCAGACTTTGTTTCTGCGCTTGTAGCCCCTCTCTGACTCTTTTTTTGAAGGTCCTGAAAATTTTGAGTTTATGGGCCTTGGGGCGCCGAAGCACGGAAAACGGGGCGCCGAAGCACGGAAAACGGGGCGCCGAATAGATAACCGTCCATAACCTCAGACTCTTTTTTAAGAATGGCCCGTCTTTGTGGGTTTTATTGTAAGGTCTTGCAACGGATGGATGAGGGGGAACGATGACTATGGATAATCCCTTTTGCGTCAACATGCGCCTCTGCCGTTTGAAAACCTAAGGCTTTTTGTTCCTTGAGTACATCTTGAGCTGTGCGCTTGAGTCTCTTTCTATCGGTATCACTTTTTCCTGCAATCTTCGCCAATGTCTCTACTGGGAAATGCTTTTTATCATCCACATGGCTTTCTACGAAAAGGTAGAAAACCTTGCCCCAATCACTCATTTCACGCAGGGCATCCAATCTGAGTTTACTGAACGATGGACTGTCGTAAAAACGAATCATATAGGGGTTCATATTCACAAAAACTCTGTGATCTTTTGTTTTTCCATCATGTGCAAAATTGTCGACAAGACCGCCGACCCAGCCTCTCTTATCATGACCTTTATAGGCAACAGTTGCTCTTGTTAGGCGCCCAAGTCCTCGAAAAATCCTTTGCGTGGTTTTCTTGGAATCGCTTTTCAAACCCAGCTTTTCCCTGATTTCAGCAATGGTTGTTTCTAAAGAAATTCCTCGTTTTATTTCACGGTGTTTATCATGAAGAATTTCGATAAGTGCAAGATAAAGGAGTTGATCATCCATTCCCAGGACAGGGCCAAAAACGGTCACTTGATCTTCTTGGTGCCAGGTTCCCTTATAAACACGAGGTGCTAAATCTATATCCTCACCATCAGCGTTTGTTAATCGTGCTCTTTCATGATCATTCACGACCTGAAAAACAGGATTTCGCGCAAGCCACCACATACAAGAGGTTTCGTTTTTTGTGACTCCCTCTGTAACAAATGACTCCTGAACGTCTTTTGGAATGATTTCTCTTGTAATATTTTGTTCGCCTCGCCTACTTTTTCCATCCACTTCGATTGCTGTAGCCTCTTTCATGCGATCAGCCGCTCGCGGGCCGATTCGCTCAACAAGCGTCTTACCATTAAGACTAGAATTTACACTAGTCCAGTGGTTGGTGGTGTAGATTGTCGGTTTTCCAGAAGGGTATCGTAGGTCAATAAGAGTGGTGTAGGCGGTTTCGTTGGCCTCCGAAGGCTTCTGCCTTCCTATATCATCAAGGATTAGAAGATCGACGCTTCGGAGACTGGAGCTGAGTTGATCCCACTGTTGCTGGAGATGGGCTCGTTCTTGTGGATTTGAAAAATCTGCGGTTATGGTCCGCTTTCGCCATTCAAAAATGACATCAACAGGAAAAAACAGAACAGATTTACCTGTTTCCAAGATAAAACGAACGGCTAGCATAGCTGCCAACGCGGTTTTCCCTGTGCCCGTGGGGCCAAAAAGAACGAGGGATGTAGCCTGACCGCTCTTCTTGAACTCGTCCAACCAATCAACAGCCTGACCAGGAAGCTCTTCCTCCAAAAGAGGAGCATACCGACCGGGAATTGAGGCCCTGGCGATTTTATATGCAATCGACTCATGCTTTTCGCGTATTTTGCGGACATCTAAGTTAAAAGACGAGACTTCGTCGATCTCGGCTGCAAGGGCCGAAAACTGATGAATCTCACTCTCCGAAAAATCAGGCCGGCCACTACCTCGCATAGGCGAACGCATCGCGCCAGGCCGAGAACGAGCTTGTTCCTCGTCTGGCCTCACGGGAATATTTCGCCAGTGCCTCCAAAGGCAGTATCGCTCGTAAATTTCCCTATCGGGAGTGGGTTCCTTCTTTTCTTGCGGCAAACAACCACATAGCTCGGCCTGAAGAAACTCCTCGCCAGCATAGATTTTCAAACCCATTCCGTCACAGGCGGCGCACTCGGGGCCAGATGCCCCCTTTCTACGGGGAGAACGAGCCATCGTCTTTCTTTCGACGACTTCAACAGCAGCACTCCTCATGTTTCCTCCGCGCCTATCCCTGGACTGATTTCCAGGAGCATACCACAACCCAAAGTGCAAATCCCTGCACCCTACCCACTAAAGCAACTCCAGCATCCCATCCATCGGAACGCTGACCACCTTCCGATTTTTTTCAACTACATCACTCAGACTCGATCTTCCATACTTCTCAAGATGAGAAGCCGGATCTTTCTCAACGAATCCATCCACGACATTCAATCGAACATCGTTCTCAAGCATCTTCTTTGATCTTGAAAATGCCATTTTACCCGCTTCATCTGAATCGAAAATAAGAGTAACATCTGGGGTCAGATTCTTCAACAATGCCACATGTTCTTTTGTCAAAGCAGTTCCCATGGTAGCTACCGTGTTTTTGATGCCTGATTTCTGCATTGCAAGAGCATCAAAATAGCCTTCTACAACGTGCACATTCTTTGATCTTACGATTTCATCTCGTGCATTATCAAAACCAAAAAGCATCTCTTTCTTGGAAAACAAGATGGATTCAGGCGAATTGACGTACTTCGGCGCGTTTGTTTCTCTATTATCGGCTATTCGTCCAGCAAAAGCAACCACATCACCCTCAACATTTTTGATAGGTATGGTAATTCGGTTGAAAAAAATTGGCCTTAATTCATCGTTTGTGTTGAACCTAGCCAACCCCGCCCGAACATAATCGTCTTTGCTAGAACCATTGCTCTTCATAAGTGAGAAGATTTCCTTCCCCGTAGCAAGGCCAAATCCGTATTCCTTGATCTCAGCGTCGGTAAAACCCCTCTCATTGAGGTATCCTCGGGCACGTCTAGCATCGGTGTTGTCGCTAAATATGTTTTTTTGAAACTCAACGTTCACTTTTTCTACACTATGTATAAGTTGTTCTTTTTCTCTATTTGAAAGAACAGAATAATCTATAATTCTATTCTCTTTTCTTCCATCAGGAAGAGTCATCTCTTCTGAAATGAGCCTAGTTTTGCCCGATTCATCTCGTTGAATCGAATGCTCAATGAGCATCTCTTTGTTTTGAGGAAGTTTGATAACCATATTCCAGCGCTCTTGGGTGTTACGTTTTTCAAGCATTGAAGCAGCGAAACGAAGCTCTGCATCGGGCAACTGAAGCATCAATTCCTGAGCGCGAGCCACTTCCTTTGCCAGGATCTTTGTTATTTTGTCGTCCATTTCCAATGTTGCAACACTTGCCAGCTTTACTTTTTCTGCATAAAAACGCACTGAATCAAGAGGCTCTTCTGGACTGATTTCGATGCCTGTCGGTATTTTCTCTACTGAATTTTTTGGTTCTGCCTTTGAAATTGCGCTCTCATCCGCAACAGATCTCCAGCCAGTGTTTGGTTCAAATACCTTTGACGAAGATAGAATAATCTCTGGCGCCATTCGCCCAGGAACCACCTGTTCAACGACGGACTTTTCACGAATCTGCTTCAATTCATTGCCGTCAAACTCACAGGAGTAAGCAAATCGAGCTGTTTTTCCTCCTGGCAGCTCAACCGCAAAACGACGCACCGCCAATCCATCAGTCACTTCTGAATGGGTTTTTTCGTTGACAAGTCCTTCAACCATATTCGAAAAATCGGAAATACGTCCAAGCTCTTTCACTTTTAGCGCATACATTTCTGAAACGCGCGAGGCGGCAGAATGAAGCATATCGACTCGATGTGGCAATCCGCTGAGTTCTTCATGAATAGCTTTCCAATGAGATTTTTCGACAGAGATCTCTTTCTCAATCCCAACCTTTCTAATCTCGTCAATCCGATCCTTCACAGAAGGGTCACGTACCGCAATTTTGGTTTGATTCGGAAGACAGACATCACGATCAAGTCCGGCTTTTTCTGCGAGAATTGCAAATGCTTCCTTGGCTTTCACATTGTACTTTTTTGAAATGTACTTAACGACATCTCCACCTTCGTTGCAACCAAAACAGTGATACTGCAAGGTCTTGGCATTTATACTGAGACTTGGGCTAGAATCTTCGTGAAACGGGCAACAAGCTTTCCAAGAACCCTCTGCGTTTTTTTCCAATTTTGGAAGGTCGCCATAAACAAGTGAGGCATCTAATCTTGGCCTAACGTGCTCATTGAACCTCTGTCTCACCGCTTCCCAGTAGGCTTTTGCATCAAATGTGTTCATACGCTGACTC
>CAIZES010000096.1 GCA_903932045.1 uncultured Silvanigrella sp.
GATCTCCTCGTGAAAGCGATTATTACGAGACTTTGCACCAGCGAATGGGCTATTTGAATATTTTGCAAAAGCGAAACGATGAAGCCAAACTGGCTCTAAACCGATCGCTTCAATCGAAAAATCCCAAGGAAGAATATCGCACGCTTTTTTGGCGAGGATACGTAGATAACGATCTGGAAATTATTCCGTCTGTGCTAACTTGGAACAAGTATTGGGAGCGCTTGGTTACGGAATATCCACTCACGCAACACGCTGTGCTTGCGCACGGTATTTTTGCTGAACACCCCATTGCAAGCAAACTTGTGCAAGAGCCTCCTCGTATGTCGCCCCATGCAGGTAACACTTGGGATGCCGCAAATTTGGCAAATTTTATTTATCTTAATTTCTTAACACAAAAAGATATAAAGACAGCGAAAGAATTTGCATCAAAAATTGAAGGCAAGGTAACCCCCGCTGGGCTTGGGCCAGCAATGTTTTTAGCGGCGGCGCACCGTTCAGGCGGCAACCATCGCGAAAGTATGCGCGTAATTTATTCAGCAGCTCGCTTAGCTGGTGCAAGCTCTCTTCAACCAGAAATTATCAAACTCCTTTACCCTGAACTGTATGTCAAAGAAGTCACAAAACACGCCAACGGACTCGAAGTTGCGTTTGTGTTGAGTTTGATGCGCCAGGAAAGTTCATTTAACCCCAACGCCCAAAGCCCCCGTGGCGCTATGGGGCTTATGCAGGTTTTGCCTTCCACGGCTCGTGGAGCGAAACGCAAAAAGGCTGCGCCGAAAGCACCTATTAATCTCAAGAACCCTGATGCAAATATTGCAGCAGGATGCAAATATCTTCGAGAGCAAATCAAAAAATACGAGAGCAACGAAATTCCAACTTTGGCCGCCTACAACGCAGGTCCAACAGTTGCCACCCGTTGGCTAGAACGTTATCAAGGTGCAGCACCACTTCTTTGGGCCGATTTGGTTCCCTATCCAGAAACCCGATCGTATGTTTCCGGAATTTTACGCGGTCGTTTTTGGTATCGCTACCTCATGGGGAACTCCTCCGAATCCCAACAAGGGAGCACTCAAGAGCTTGCCTATGCCGAACATCTTTTGGGCAAACGTCTTGCGCCAAACATCGCCTCACGAACAGCGCCGTCCTCAGTTCTCACCTTCCTCGCACGCACTCCTCAAGAATCGGCCGAGGAGTCAGAAGAAGAACCAATCTATTCGGAAGATTTTTGACAATTTTCACAAACTGAATAACATGGGGCTCACACAGACCCTCCCACCCCCAAAGAGGAGCCCCATATGTCCACACCAACAGCGATTAACGCCAGCATTTCAGTTAAAAAAGAGTTGGTCACAGCTGAAAAACGTCGCAATCCCCCAGGGCCCAACGAGCCCATTCCCTTCGGGCGCATTCCCTCGAACCACATGTTTGTGTGCGATTTCGTCCCCGAAAAAGGTGGCTGGCAACCCCCCGAAATCGTGCCATATCACAACTTCGATTTTTCACCGATTGCAGTTGTGTTTCACTATGGACAAGAAATTTTTGAAGGCATGAAGGCCTACCGCCCCGAAAACACAGGGTCAAAATCTTTCTATCTTTTTAGACCCGAACAAAACGCACAGCGCATGTACAATTCGGCTTTGCGTTTGGGAATGGAACCGGTTCCAGTCAATCTTTTTCTGAAAGCCGTGGAAGAACTTGTTAAGGTTGACGCCGAATGGATTCCCGATGCTCCGGGCTCGCTCTACATTCGCCCCACTCTTATCCCCTTGGACGAAGGTGTTTCCTACCGCGCAAGCACCGCATACCGGTTTTTTGTTTGCCTCACACCGGCTCGCAATTATTACAGCAAAGAAACCGGCGTGAGCGTTTATATTGAACGAGAAATTGTGCGCGCAGCTCCAGGCGGAACTGGCGCCACAAAATGCGGCGGAAACTATGCGGCCGCCCTTCCTGGCCTCAACAAGGCTAAAAAACTGGGCGCCGAACAAGTGCTCTGGCTCGACGCCATCAACCACCGTTACGTGGAAGAGGTAGGAGCCATGAACATCATGTTCGTCTATGAAGACTGCATCGTGACTCCACCTTTGAGTGGTACCATTCTTCCCGGAGTCACACGTTCTTCTATTATTGAACTCGCACGTTCACTTGGATACACCGTGAAAGAAGAACGCATCGACATTAATCAAGCCATTGCCGATGCCCAAAGCGGAAAACTCAAGGAAGTTTTTGGTTGCGGAACCGCAGCTGTTATTTCCCCTGTGGATGCATTCATGGACGCCGATCGCACCATTGCCATTAATAACCGCGAAATTGGCAAAGTCAGCACACACCTCAAAAATGCGCTCATGGATATTCAATTTGGAAAAGCAAAAGATCCCTTTGGCTGGCGTAAAACAGTTGAGTTCTGAACAACACAACCCTCCGAAAATTTCCTGACAATTTCCTGACAATTTAAATTTCCCCACTTGATTTCAATATCAAACGCGCACATTATTTTCATGAGGTTTCCACAAAAATACAACACAAAAATACAACACAAAAAAGGACACAACATGAAAAAGAAACTTTATTTGCTGCCTCTTGCAACAACTTCTGCATTCCTGCACACATCTTGCACACCTCCCAAAGAAACAAAAACCGCGGTTGCATCATGGGGCGACTTTGCTGCAAAAAAACTTCCCGACTCGGACTCGCTCGACAAAAAGTTTTTTGCCAGCATGGCTCCAGAAATATCGCAAAGCACATTCGATGCACGCTGGAAAAACTCACTGGACACTCCTCTGAGCCTTTTGCGCTCTCACGTTCGCGCTTACTACGCCATCACACAAAAAATTGTGCCCACAGGTTCACCCATTGGCTACTGCTTTGGCGACGCTCACCTTGCAAACTTTGGTTTTATTGAAGCCAAAAATGGCAGTGCAAATTTTCTGTACAATGACCTCGATGATTCTGGCATTTGCCCTGTGGCATTGGACGCCCTCAGATATTTCACTTCCCTTCGACTCAGCGGCACTGATGACGACGTCAAAAAATATATTAGCTTGTATTCCAAAATGCTGAGTGGTTCGGAACAATTTCGAGCCATACCAAAGTCATTCATTCCAAATTTTCAGGCTGTTCGAGAAGAAACTCTCAAGAAAGAAACAAAGCAAAACAAATTTGATCGCGGTGCAGGAGATTTCCACGACGTGGATCCAAACATTGCAACCACCGTTGCCCAAGCAGTTGCAGTTGTTCTGACACAAGAATCGCAAGGACAACCACAAATTCAGGACGTTGTTTTGTCTCGAGAGCAAGGCGGGGGAAGCTTTGGACTCACTCGTTATTGGGCTCTCGTTCAAACAAATCAGGCTGACATCATCGAAATAAAACAAACTGCAGAGCCAGCAACATCGTACGGCAAATGGGGCATTGTTCCCGGAGAACGTCTCGAAACCCTCAAGCAGATTTTTTGGGGAGGAGATGATGCAGCACGTGTCTATCGCGACGCCAATTTCAATGGCCTAAGCTGGGTTGTACGCAGCAGAGTTAAAGTTTCTATGGACCCTACCAAACTCAAATCAGATGACAGAGACAATGTTTACCAATCCGAAGTTTCTCTGCTCGCTAAACTTCACAAACCTATGTATCCGAGCTTTTCACACGATAATGCAAAAGATATTGAGGCTTGGCTAGACGATGGCTCAAAACAAATCGCAAAACTCTACCAAGACGTTTTCAAAAAACAAAAATAGACAACTCCTGCACACTCCAACCATAAAGACCAAGCAAAACTCAACGCACCAGAGTGTTCTTTTCTAGTCCGTTATGAAACAACTGCACTGCAGCCTTCCACTTTTCCTCGGCTGCTGAACGGCGAGCGGGTGCAATTTCCGCATCTTTTGTACTCAAAAAATCGGAGCTCACCGTTTCCACTCTATAATTGGTAAAAGAAGAGTCTTTAGGACGCACCCACAAATTATCAAAAATAGCACTCCGCCCATCGCCACCGGAATACAAAATAACACGATCCGAGTGTTCATCAAAAACAGACACACCAAACTGCGGAATGGAAGTGGCAAGTTCAGTTTGTGAAATTCCAAGAGCATCCAAAATACTGGGAAGAATATCAAGCTGCTGAGTCATTTTTGAGGTTTGCCCACGAGGCAACTTTCCCGAAGGATCAAAAAATATAAGCGGCACACGATAGCGTCCAACATCGGTAAGGAAGCGAAAATCCATTCCGTCAACAGCATGATCGGCTACAAAAACAAAAATGGTGTTTTCATACCACGGTTGTTTTTTCGCTGCTTCTATAAAACGCTGAATGGCATAATCCGCATATCCTATGCTTTCCAAAATGGGCAAATTCCCCTTTGGAAAACGCCCCTCATACTGTTTTGGAACCGCATAAGGATTGTGCGAACTGAGCGAGAAATATCCAGCAACAAATGGTTGCCGCATCTGCGAAACTTTTGTTGCCATAAATTGCAAAAAAGGTTCGTCAAACACACCCCATGTACCATCCCAATCTTTTTGCGAATTGGGGTAATCGGACATTCCATAAAACTGTTGAAACCCGGCAAGCCGCGCAGCTGTATCGATATACATAGAGCCATTACGGGCACCGTGAAAAAATGCGCTACTGTATCCAAAATCTTTTAGAACAGACGCAATGCCGTTGGCTCGAGTGCCGTTGTAAATGGAGCGCACATAAGGCTCTTCCAAAAACGGAGGAATGCTCATAAGCACGCTTGGCAAAGCTTGAATGGAGGAACGAGCATTGGCAAAGGCATTTTTTGCAAAATATCCTTGCTCAGCCAACGAACGCAAATACGGCATATACGTTGGCCCCGAAAAATCCGAACCAAAAAATTCGAGAGCGAAACTTTCTAAAACAAAAATAACAACATTGGATTGACGTTTGGGAAAATGCGAAGCTCCTGTAAAATTATCACCTCGTAGCACCCGCCGTGCTTGTTCATCCGAGTTAAAAAATGAAAGCGTTTGCAGTTTTTCGTTGGCATCTACTTTCAGACATGTGAAAGGCGTATTCAAAGCGAGCGCGCCCAAACTGGTATTCTGTAGGCGATAAGCGTCCCAGGTTCCCAAAGGCTTCACACCAAAGGAACTTCGAATTCCAAGCAATAAAGCGAATGCGACCAACACAATTCGCAATGCAATTCCGCCAACACCCACAACGCGCGGCAAATGCTGTATTCGAGCCCAACGGCGGAAAGCCAACAATACGATGAGCGTGAAAAGGAACGCTCCGGCAGGCACCAACCAATAATGATACAAAAGCTGCCACGCCTGCTGAATAAAGTCGTGCCATAACGAAAGAACAGCCAAAGAGGAACGACGTCCCGACAATGGGAAATATGCCGCATCGCCAAAATTTGTAAACAACGGTGGCAAATTCAAAAGCAAAAAGAAACCCAGCGCAAAACGCTTCGCTGTATCCAGACGCGCCCCCAGCCAACCCCAAGAAGCACACCACATTAAAATAAACGGCAAATTCCAGAGCATTAAGAAAGCAATATCAAAACGCAATCCCAAGCCAAAAGCACTCACAATATCCCAGGAAGGCAATGACGCAAAAACATGAAAATTTGCCACAAAAAAAATGGCGCGCGCAAACATATACAACGCTAATAAAAACAGAGACGGAAAAACTAAACTCCGAAACGATGGAACTTGAAAAGAGGGAACTTGAAAAGAGGGAAACCGAAAACGATGATGAGAAACGGAATTCAAATACTGTTTCATTCTTGTGACGCCTATTTTTCCACGGGAAGGAATTTATCGTCAACCACAAAATCACGTGGTTTATCTATCTGCGAACAAGCACATTTGGCATCACAACTATAACGATAAAAAACCGTGTGCTGTGAATGAGGACCGTACCAATACGGGGCCTCGGTTTCTGGACTCAGATTGATAGATGGCAAATTTCCCAAAAACTCAGGAGCGACATTAGATACAACCTCAGCCTTTTGCCAAGACTTTGCCTTAACAGCAAAGGACGTTTGAATCCAACCTTTGAGATCCACATACTGCCGATAATACGAACGCGCTGCAGCAGCGCACTCAGCCTCACCCGCAGTGGCATCGGAACAGGCTGAATCCACTTTAAGAGAGCACCAAATACTTGTGGGACGCACATAAGTCATTAACGTTTTTGCCAAGGGTGACTGAGTCACAAACGTTGCTTTTATTTTGTCTTTGGGAGGAACAACCAGAATTTTTTGCGGCACTTTGTTTTTATACACAAGTGCCAACGATTCGCTCGCCCGCGTCACTTTCGAGCCGGTTACCAAAATTTGGAGTTCTTCATTCAGAAGATTTTGAAATATTGCATCCAACCCATCGCACCTGCCGCCCGAGCAGTTATGAGAAATTTCAATCTGCACAGCTTCGCTGGAAAATTTCTCGGTAGCCTGAGGCAAGGAAGCACCGGTGGACCGGGTTGTTGAAGAAAGACATCCCAAAAGAGACGCCCCACAAACAGAAAAAACACTGGTAAAAAGTACAAAAGAACCCACAACCCGAGAAACTGGCCTATTCGCCAAAAAATCTACTCTCAACAGCATATCGTATCCTCGCACTCCAACAATTGACATTCTACAGTAAGAAGCTATTCTTCCGATTTGTCCGACTCGTTAGTTTCTATATCATGTCACGTCAACAAGGAGAAATTTCCATGGACTTTGGTGCACGCGCCCGCGAACTCCTTTCCAATTTTGTAAACGTTTTTGAAAACCCCAGCCGCGAAAAAATGATAGAAGATGCCGTTCGCAATCGCGAATGTCTCACGCTTGCTTCGGGCGCCCTGGCCACCTGGACCCCCACCGACTCCACCGGTCGCAGCCCCAAAGACACCTACATGGTGCGCCGCCCCGAAAGCGAAAATAAAGTTGACTGGACTTCAGACAACTGCATTCCCATGACTCCCGAAACTTTCGAAATGATCTTCCAAGACGCAGTGAATGAGCTTGGCAGACGCGATCGTTTGTATTCTGTTGATCGTGTTGTGGGTGCCGACGCCCGCTGCGCCATGCCCGTAAAAACCATCACGTACCGTTCTCTTTCGGCACTCTTTATTGACAACATGTTCCGCCCCGTGCCCAACAATTTGCAACAGAGCATTTTTGCCGAAAAAGGGTTCACACTTCTTTCTTTGCCCTACAGCAAACTCGACTCTAAAAAGTACGATGGCCGCTTACGCAAACTTCCTAACGGTAAAACAAGCGACATTGCCATTGTCATTGATTACGACAAGCGCATCGGTATTGTGTACGGCACAAGCTACATGGGCAGCATGAAAAAATTGCTGTTCACTGTTATGAATTTTTATCTCCCCGACCACGGCATTCTTCCCCTTCACTGCTCGGCAAACGAAGGTGCAGACGGGCGCTCGGCACTTTTGCTTGGCCTTTCCGGCACCGGCAAAACAACTCTTTCCGCCGATCCTGAACGTGCTCTTTTAGGCGACGACGAACACAGCTGGGACAACAACGGCGTCTCTAATTTTGAGTTCGGCTGCTATGCAAAACTCATCAACCTCAATCCTCAAAAAGAGCCCGAAATTTACAAGGCTGTTTTTCACGCCGACAATTATCTCAAGCACGGCGCGATTATTGAAAACGCCATGGTGTTCCCCGACGGCACTTTCGATTTGAACGATCAGCGCCTTACCGAAAACTCTCGCGTGGGCTTTCCACTCTCGTTCCTTTCCAATGTAAAAGAATCGAGCGTGTCTTCACATCCCACAACAATTTTGTTCCTCACCGCCGATGCCTACGGAGTTCTCCCTCCCGTTGCACGCCTCACCCCCGACCAAGCCATGTTGTGGTTTATGATGGGCTACACATCCAAACTTGCTGGCACTGAAATGGGTGTTACCGAACCCTCTGCCACATTCTCTCGCTTCTTTGGCGGTCCCTTCATGCCTCGCAACCCAAGCGATTACGCCGATTTATTGGGTCAGAAAATGAAGCAGCACAACGTCAGCGTGTATCTTGTAAACACAGGATGGTCGGGCGGCGCATACGGACTTGGCAAGCGCATGGACATCAATCTCACTCGTGCAATGGTTCGTGCAGCTCTCAACGGCAGTCTCAAAGATGTTTCTGTTGTTGAAGATCCCGTATTTAAAGTTGGCATCCCAACGGCATGCCCCGGCGTTCCTTCAGAAGTTTTAAATCCTGAAAACACCTGGACCGACAAAGCTGCGTTTAAAGAAACTGCAAAAAAACTCTCCGCGAAATTCGCAACTCATTTCGACAAAGCTTTCGCGGGCAAAGTTTCGGCAAACATTGCTGCGCAGTGCCCAGGAAAGTAAGGTGGTGGTCCCATAGGGACACGCTCTAAGCAAACTGGAGAATTAAGGGCATATTCAGCATTCTACGAGTGATTTGGAAATCGAACAAAAAATGTTGTTCCTTCGCTTTCATGGCTAGAAAAGGGGATTTTGCCTTTAAGAACACGTTCCGTAAAAAGCTTCATTGTATAAGATCCAAAACCACAACCAGACGCTTCCTTGGATGCATAGATGTTGCGTTCCACGCCCACTGACACTGGCGCGTTTCATTTTCGCTGGCACAGATTGCGCACGGAGGGCCGTTCCCAATTCCGTTCCGGCGTGCGCATAGGTGTTTGGAATCCGGAACGA
>CAIZES010000097.1 GCA_903932045.1 uncultured Silvanigrella sp.
AAATAATGGTATTTACAATTTCGTCACAATAACCTTTTTTATCGGGAATCGCGCCATCTTCATGAATGAGTTCATCAATGATATAACCAAAATTTTTGGGTAAAAACTTTCTCACCTTCGACCGAGTATATTTTGACGTAATCAAACGACACACCACGGTTAGGCGATGAAGAGTGACTCGGTACCAAGAATTGTTCGTAATCCCTCGACTCACAAGATCATCAATCTTTTGCTCGGGATAGTATATGAGTGTTGCCAAACTGCGCTTTTCAGCATCAGTTAAAACATTGGCAAACACATCGTCAATTTTTCGACGCACTACGCCCGATCCCGTTTTTAGCACATGCAAAAAACCTTCGTATTCGCCATGAATATCTGAAATAAAATGCTCCGTCCCCTTGGGCAAACCTAAAATGGCCCTCAAATTGATGATTTGATTGATAGCATCATCGATGCCAGGAAATTGCTTGGACAAACTCACCGCAAATTGTTTTTCGATTTCGGTCAACACTCGTTCATTAGCCGCACTGACATTCATAGACACCTCTGCAAAAACAAAAAAATTCGCAAAAACTAGACGGAATGCAAAATAATATCATGGCAAAACCAAAGAGTGAATCAGGATGCGTCAACAGCATCGAACACAAAAACCAGGAAGCAAAACAAGAGAACGCGTTGCACGAAAGTGTGACACCCTCGAAATCTGTCGACTTCTTCTGTATCATGTTCTCCAGAAAGCAAATCCAACACAACGCACCTTGAAACAAGGCATAAAGGAACAAAAATATGAATGACAATGCAGTTATGCTGCGCAATTTGGAAGTAAAAGATATCGCATCCGTTGCCGAGTTCGTGGCAGCAACTCCCCTCTGGCAACGCTACGGAGTGACTGCCAACAGCTTTGCGAACCGCCTAACCTCGGGGCTCAACTCGGGCGCAAGAATAATAATCGCCGAGCGCGATAGCGAAATTCTGGGTTTCGTTTGGGTAGCAGAAAAAGGAGCCTTCGCTCGCGATCTCTATATTCCACTCATTGGCGTTCATCCCACCAAACGCTCCCATGGCGTTGGAGCCTTACTGCTCCAGCACGTGGAAAATAAGATGTTCGATTCGCCTCGGGATGTCTTTTTATTAGTTTCCGATTTCAATGAAGGCGCAAAGCATTTCTATCAAAAAAACGGATATGCTGAAGTTGGTCGATTGCCAAACTACGTCCTTGAAGGTGTCTCCGAACTCATTTACTGGAAAAAGGCAAAACTCTGAACCCTCGTAACAACCCGAACCCCAAAGCTTTTGATGAACTTCTCAAGATCAACTTCTCAAGATCAACTTCTCAAGATCGCTCCTTCGGTTCGCATTCATCATCATGCACGTTACATCAACAACGGACACATTGTAGTCACTGGAGGCGCTGCTGCAGGAATTGACGGTGCGCTGCACCTGAGAATCAAACTGATCTCAAAAGAACACGCCGAAAAAGTTGCAGCGCAAATGTGCTACGGTTGGAAAGGCAATAGCACCACGAAGTTTCCGAAGAAACTTCCGAAGAAAAAAAATGAAGGAACTTCATGGAAAACTCAGCCTCATGAACGCTTAGCCTCAACGCACTGAAAAAAGATATTCTACCATTTCTAGCGCCATCAATTGTAGCGCCATCAATTGCTTTCTTTTTTCAAAACAGTGTACAGCGGCGAGAAAATTTCGTCTTCAGCGTCCAAAAGAGCGCTTTTTCGGGAAACAAATTCTTTCATGAAAAGCTTGATCCCCTCTGGTTCATTTCCATTTCCATGAATAAGAACCACCGACTTGTCTTTTATTTTTTGATCAAGAGCAAGCCACGCATCTGCATCCAACGCAAATAAAGAAAAGCCATTTAATTCGTTCAAACGCGCAGCGTTATGCACCAATCCAGGAAAACGAAAAAGAACAGAAAACATTTGCCCCTGGCTCAAAAGAAACTTTTCAAGCCCCAAAACCTCATCTCTAAAATTGATATTTGGCGCCGTTAAAAACAGATATTCTCCGTTAAGCTGCT
>CAIZES010000098.1 GCA_903932045.1 uncultured Silvanigrella sp.
AAAACTCAGACAATCCAGTTTGTCCAGCTATTTCCGAAGCAAAAGACGATGGGTTAAGCCAATGAATTTCCCCCGCGCGAAAGCGATTGGTTTCACGCACACTTTGATTAAACTTGCGCGCAGCCACACCCCACAAACGCGGATCGGCATAAACCACAACAATGCCCTTTGCATTGCGAATAAGAGTGCCCAATTCTTCAAATTCCAAAACCGGTGAAACACCATTTCCACCAAACGTGCGCAATTCCACCGCACGTTTTCCACCAAAAACAGCTTTGATGCGCGCCTCAACTTCAGCCATTTTTGTGAGCGACGGAATGGAATCACGATGCGCAAGCAACACAACAGGCTTAAGACGAGCATCCAATTTTTCGCGTTCCAATGACGGCACAAGAACGGGCAAAAAAAGAAGCAACAAAACCAATGATCGCAAAAACCAAACAACATAGCGCTTCATGGTTCCAACCCCAAATTACGAACACGATCCAACAATTCTGGAAGGCGCATGTGATCTTCTTTATAGTCGGTGGTAAGCGCTGCATACATCATGTTCACAAAAGAACGTGTGCGATAATCTTCGTTGTTTCCAAAACAATCATCACCCGCCGACAAAAAACGTGCCCCCGTAAACATGGCTGACGGCGCACTGGCATTCACTTTTTTACGCAACTGCAACACCATGGTTTTTTCTTCGGAACAACCATCAAAAGAATGAAGCAAATAAAAACTGCGATAAAACATTCCTCGCTTGGGAGGATTTTCCCAACGCAAACCCACAGAAACATTTTCCAACGAACGATATTGCGAAGGAACCTCGCGCCCGGCATAGCCTTCCACCAGCAAAAAACCACCACCCGAAATATGAACACGAACATCATCAATATTTAAGGTTGAGGGGTCGTCGGTCCACCAAAATTCGGCATTTCCAGCTTTGCACTGCCCACCCAAAATATTTTTGGCCAAACGAATGGTGCCTCGACGCGCCAACAAATCACGCAACTCTGAATATCGCGAAACAATTCGAGGAGGGACGTCGTTCTTGCACCACATAATACGAAAAGGCACAGTTTCAACCTGAACAAATGTGCGCGTTCCAAAATTTTGCGCCTCAGCCTTGGACGACGCAAGAATAACAAAAAACAGAGGAATCACAGAAAGCACAGTGCGACGCTTTGCCGACCACAACACAAACAACGCAATTGCTGCGAATAACGCCCCCACAAATGGCAACAAACGCCGTTCTTTTTGTATGCGCTCCCTATCGCCAACAGGAGAATCGGAATCAATCCACGAACGTTCGAACTCCGCTGCGCTCACAAAATCATTAGCCATTTCCTCGGCAGGGACGTCCAAAAGCAAATAGCTGTTGGTTGCAGGACTCAAGTAAATACCGGCACGCGGCGTATCATTCTCAAGCCAACCCTCTTCCCAGGTTAATTTTGACGAACTCAAACGCAAAGAAAATCGCGAAAAATCAACGCTGTTTTTCTTGCCCTTTACAGCATAAAAATCCGATGCTTCAACTTCACGAACACTGTTCAATGCACCGCCACCTTCACCCATTGCCGCAGCAACACTCATCCAAAATTTAGGCCACGAAGCGGAACGGGTGAGTTCGCCGTTTGGCATAGCCAAAGTTGTGCGCAAATAAAAAATAGGAAGACCCTTTGCCTGAAATGCCAACACAGTTTTATCGGGAGCTACGGTGGCTGGCAGAAGTTCGGCATGCTCGGTTGTTTCTCCAGAAAGCGTCAGCACACCCTGAGGAGGAAAGGGCGACAAATACACCGCAACAGGTTGTCCGCCCTCCACAAGCTGCACAAGCGCTTCAGAAAGAAACTTCACTTTTCCCAAATTTTTCTGCGAAGGCGCAACATAAACAATTGCATCGCCGTCGCGCACAAAACCACGGGGAATCCAAAATCGACCCGAGGCAAATGCCGCAACAACATCATCACGCAACGGACCAAGCCAAATGGAACGTTGTCGAAAACGCCACGGCTCGCGCTCCATAAAACGGGTTGCCGCTGTTTCTTCGACACAGTCATCAACACGAAAAGATGCAGAGAAGAAAAGCAAAAGTGATCGCAAATCTCCAAAACCATCGAACTCTGGCAATCCGGGTAAATCTTTTGCACAGGCTGTTACCAACGGAAACGAACTCACACCTTTGTGCTGGCGCACAATCACTTCAAGAGAACGATCGCTTTCATCCTTGGTTCCATAAGTTTCCCGAAAAAGAGAAGGACGTGCATGTTTGGGAATGCGATTTTCGCTTGCACCCAATACCGAAAACGCGGCCGTTTCAGAATCGGATGAAAATGCTTGTGGCGCTACATTCCATGAGTTCAACAATTCTGTGGGAACCAATTCTTCACGATTTAAAGAACTGAGATCAGGCTCTGGCAATAAAAAAAGTTTACTTGCAACAAAAGACGACTTCAGGGGCGAAAGTCCTTGAAGTGTGGCACGCTGGGCGTCCGACACCACAGCCAAAAGAGCCTTGCTATTCGAAAATTCCGCATTCACAGAAAGTGCACGTGCAACCTCTTCGGGCACAAGGGGACGTGCAAATGCGCTAGGTGACCTTTGCGATTCGTCGTTCAAAAACTTCTCAATATCTTCCACCGTGTTCAACGGTAAAAGGGAATAAGAAATACCAAAATGATCAGTCTTGCCTTGCAAATGCCCGCGCAAACCAAAAACATTGCGCCCTAACGCAGCAATGTCTGAAGCCATGCCCTCCAGTGCATCCGGATGCTGCGCACGGGAAATTGCTGCGGAAAGAGAATCGTCAACCCAAACAACAACCGATTGTGCCTGAACCTCGCCGCGCCCTTCTTTACTGGGAGGCCAATATGCCGCTACGGCACCCAAAGTCGCAACTATCACGCAAAACCACAAAAGAAAGGGAGGGCGAGTGAGGGATAATCTGCGAGGCGCAGTTAATTTAACCCCTCCTAAAAACGCCGAGGGAATGCGCAAATCGCGAGGAGTAGAACGGTTAAAAAGCAAAATAATAAGCGTAACAATAGAAACCAGGGATGACGCAAAAAGTATGTTCACAACGTCCCTCCCACAAATTCAGCCACAGAATTCAAAACAGACTCTAACGAAGTTCGTCCGGTTACAAAGTGAGCATCCACGCCTACTCGGCGGGCCTCAAAGCGCAAGTGTTCAAGCTGATGCCGCAAATTCCGTTGATATTCTTCTCCACTATAGAGAACATCAAAAGATAAATCTTGAGCATCAAAAGGCCGAAGCGCTGCGCTGCGCTTGGAAAGTTTATTTTCGCTAGGATGCTCCAGCGGATCGCGAACAACAAAAACGCAGGCTCGCGAAAACCCACCGCTCACAATTCCTTCCATCAAAGATCTTGCGGAAGCTTCACGAGACGACGACAAAAACAAGAGATCGGTAATAACAAAAAGTTCATCAGGTCTGCTGCCACTGGTTCCCAATGCTGAAAGAACAGGACCCAAATCGCGCTCGCGGGCAACTCGAAACACACATGCCTGTGCTAAGCTTTCATAAACGGCTTCAACAAGTGCACTTACAGCCAAAGCAATTTGTCCTTTATTTGCAACGGAATCAGCAGCAGCAAAGGGCATATTTTCGTAGGCATGAAAAACAATGGCGCAGGAACGCCTGCCCGCCGCAAAATCGGTACGGGTGACCAATTCGTTTGAACGAATAAGATGCGAACGAGAAAGTGCTCTTAAGGGATCGCCGGGTTCATAATTTCGGAGCGCAATACCCAAGCGAGTTGGCTCTTTTACGCGAGCTTTATCGCTTGCCGTTTGAAGCGTACCAAACCTTCGGCGCACATGAGCATGAATTCCCGCAGCCACCGCTTTTGAGGGTTTTTGCAAGTCCCACATTTCCGGGCGCGCCGGGAAAAGTTTGGCAAGTTCAAATAAAAGCGCCGGCATAGCTGCTCCCACAACAAATCATCATCTTTCCAAAGAACGCGGAGAATTGGGCTCGGGTGACCCCTCTTAGTGACCCCTCTTAGTGTGTCAGCTTTTTATATTTGATCCGATGAGGATTCACAGCATCATCACCCAATCGACGACGTTTGTCTGCAATGTAATCTTGGTAGTTTCCTTCAAACCACACAACTTTACTATCGCCTTCAAAGGCCAAAATATGCGTTGCAATACGATCCAAAAACCAACGATCATGGCTCACAACCACGGCACAACCGGGAAATGCCAAAAGTGCGTCTTCCATGGCACGCAGGGTGTCAACATCAAGATCGTTTGTAGGTTCGTCCAAAAGCAGCAAGTTGCCGGCACCAATAATTGCCTTCGCCAAATTGAGTCGGTTGCGTTCACCGCCCGACAAATTCTTTACCAACTTGTTTTGATCGGAACCTCGAAAACCAAAGCTTGCAATGTACGAACGCACATTGATATCTCGGTTGCCAATTGTGAGAATATCTTTGCCACCACCAATTTCGGTGAACACATTGTTGTCGCCACCCAACGATTCGCGATTTTGATCGACATACGACACTTTCACTGTTTCGCCCAGAACAAGATTTCCAGCATCGGGTTTTTGTTCACCCGTAATCATACGGAAAAGCGTTGTTTTACCGGAACCATTAGCGCCAATAATACCAACAATTCCCCCGGGAGGAAGATTAAAATTCATGCCTTCAAACAAAAGCTGATCGCCAAACGACTTGGACAAACCCGTTGCTTCAACCACTTTGTCGCCCAAGCGAGGACACGGTGGCAAAGTGATTTCGCGCACGGTTTCGTAACGTTCTTTTTCCTGGGATTCCTTCAAAAGTTCGTTGTATGCACTCAAACGCCACTTCGCTTTGGCCTGACGCGCCTTGGGACTTAAGCCCAACCATTCCAATTCGCGCTTGAGAGTGCGCTGACGCGCGGACTCCTGCTTTTCTTCCTGTGACAAACGCTTCTGCTTTTGATCCAGCCACGAAGAATAATTGCCCTGCCACGGAATACCGGTACCGCGATCGAGTTCCAAAATCCAACCCGCAACGTTATCCAAGAAATACCGATCGTGCGTTACAGCAACAACCGTTCCGGGAAATTCTTTCAAATAGCGCTCAAGCCATTGCACCGATTCTGCATCCAAATGGTTGGTGGGTTCGTCCAACAACAACATATCAGGTTTAGAAAGCAAAAGTTTGCACAAAGCAACGCGACGACGCTCACCACCCGAAAGTTTAGTCACATCGGCGTCAGGCGCCGGACAGCGCAAAGCATCCATTGCGAGCTCTAGCGTGTGATCAATTTCCCAAGCATTTTTGGCATCAATTTCGTCTTGCAGTCTGGAAAACTGATTGCTTACCTTTTCCATTTCGGCATCGGAAAGATCTTCGCCCAACTTCATACTCAATTCTTCGTAACGGCGTAGCAGATCTTTGGTTTCTTTAACACCTTCTTCAACATTTTGAAGAACATTCTTTGTAGGATCGAGTTGTGGTTCTTGAGGAAGATAGCCAATTTTTAAACCATCTGCCGCAAATGCTTGGCCAGCATAGTCGTGATCCACGCCTGCCATAATGCGCAACAGGGTGCTTTTTCCCGAGCCATTCAAACCTAAAACTCCAATTTTTGCCCCAGGTAAAAACGAAAGATAGATATCTTTTACAATGTCTTTGCCGTTAATATTTTTACGCAGACCAATCATTGAAAATACATATTGTGTCATGGGGAATCCTCCAAGGCCTCAGACTATAGCGTGACGCTCACGTCGTCGCAAGGAGGCTATTGGAGATAACGACAGGCTTTAATGAAATCGTTAGGAACTTCGCAATCGAGGTGGGCCAACGAACAAAGAGACTTTCCCTTTCCCGGCAACGAACAAACCGCTGTTTTTTCGGTGCGATACTCAACAAAAATATCTTGCCCTGCAAGTATTGAATTCTCAGCACCACGACCCGAAAAACAACGGAAGTTATGATTATACGTACAAATGCGGTTTGGAGCGAACTTTGTTGCTTCTAGCGCAACACAAAAATCGGGAAGGGACACATGCTTATTGCTTTCTTGCAAACCTCGTAAACGCCCGCAAAGGCGGCGATCCAGCTGTTCGTCCGATTCTTTCGCACCCGCTGCCACCAAATTTGACTGCATCAATTCTATGCCAGCAAACACAGAACGGGCAACATCGCACGCTACTAATCCTTGCAAATATCCCACAAAACCCCTGCTAAAAAGCCCAGCCACTCCCCCCGGAATGGCAGCATGAGTGAGCACAAAGTATCCTTTTCGAAGGGTTTCCATAAGGGAAATTTGGCTCAAAAACATTTCAACAGCCACACCACCCCATGATGCGCGGGTCCCATTCGCAATCAACTTCTGGTAATCGGGATGCTTGCGCACTTTTGTCATGAGGGAATCATGGTACGAAGCAGGGTCTTGGAGATTGTAATCTAAGGAATCAGATGCGTCGGTCACAATTTCAAAAAGGTGACCCATTGCAGTATCTGCTCCATTCGCCATTGCGTCCGAATAGGTTTGAGAGCCTGTAAAACGGCAAAAAGCATCGACACCCGTAGCAAGATAGTCGCGCGCACTTGTGGGTGAATTGAGCGTTGAAGCCGCTTTGGTACCGGGCTTGCACGCCGAAATCAATCCCAAGAAAATAAGACTCAACATCAAATTCAAACTCATTTTTATGAAAATTGCGACTTTCATTTCTCTTTCCTCATCTCTTCGCCGTTCTCCGTTCTCCGTTCTCCGTTCTCCGTTCGATCTATTTACAACCACCGGCACCGCAATTCTGTGGCACATAACTCGATCTTCTTACGCGCTCTATTATTCCCGCCAAACGAGGGCCATCTGTGACACCACTGAACACCAGTTCCACGCGCCTGTTACGAGCCCACGCTAATTCGCTGTGTTCAGGATCCAAAGGTTGCGAGCTTCCATATCCCTTTGCAGTCATTTTTGCGGAATCAACTCCGGCATCAATTAAAGCGTTTCTCACACTTGCTGCTCTTCTATTAGAGAGGTCAACATTATGTTCATCCCCTCCTCTCTCGTCCGTGTGGCCTTGAATTTCAACAGTTGTCCAAGCATCACCGTCCGATACCAAAGCCGAACCAAGTCTTTTCAAAAACGCTTGCGAATGCGCCAAGAGACTGCCTTTGTCCGTTTCAAAATTCACCATAGAACCATCCAAAGTGTGAATAAAGTTTTCCTGTGTCACCAGTTTCTCAACTGGTTTTTCAACAACAACTTCTTTCTCCACAACTTTCTCAACTTCCACCATTTTTTCTTTTTCAATAATCTTCTCTTCCGTTACCACATCAGCCTTAACAAGAGGCAGAACAAAGTCGAAAGAAAGGCCCGCAAAAGTGATTTGACGATCGTCAATATTGAGATCCGTGTAGCCAAAAAGCCCAACGCGCAAAGCTCCGGCCTTTGTGAGAGACTGATGAGCAAGACGAGCCCCCAAGTACACGCGCGGTGTTTTGCTAGAAAAGTCATTGGGAGAGAACGATGTCTCTGTTCCATAAGTAAACCGGGCTGAGGGTCCCAACAACCATTCGTTGTCCAGTCGGTATGAGGCTGTAAACTCGCCAAAACCAGCGCGCGTGAAGATTTCGTCCTGATCCCCATTCATCCGTGTTTTTGCAGTTGAGGAACCATAAAGATTAGCCAAAAACCAACCTCCTCCGAAATCCAACACCACACTGGACACAGCCAAAGAAGCCATCACGCGCCCATGACTTTCAAAACCATATTTATCAACTTCCACATCTCTGTTTGAAAAACTATTCATTGCGCCGGCCCCAAGGCCTAGCAAGAGAGAAAGCGAAGTGCCAGGCATTGGCGAAAATTCAGCGCGTGCCACAAGTGGGAGCATCGTACTTGCAACAGTAATGGAACGGAATAGCGTAATATTTCTCATTGGCAAAAGTCCTCGTCTCTTTTCAAACGTTACACCCTGGTTGCCTGCAAAAAACGACTCGATTCATGTGCAATTTGCAAACCTTTTTCTTCGGAAAGACTTAAGAGCTGCCAATGCGACTCTGGGACTTTATAAGGTTTCGGAAAATAGGGAATGGGAGGACGCATGCGCTGTGCCAACTGATTTGCGGTTGCTCCACAAATCACCGACTTCAGCATGTTCGCAGAAAGCGCGGGCAAAGTGGATCGCTTGGTTGATTCGTGATAACGCGCCACACTTGTTGCGGAAATGGGAAAATTCCACTCCGTCAGAACCTTTTGCGCAATGCTTTCGTGAAGATCAAACCCAAGCCCTTCCTCCAATTGAACCAAATCTGTTTTTCTATTCCCGCACTCACCCAACAAATAACTCAGAAGTTTTTGTTCCGATTGTCCTAACACAAAGTACCCAATATTCTGAAACAAGCTACCTATTTGAATCGCAGAAATTCGTTTTGCTTCACAAGTTGCTTTTGCAATCCGATTTGCAATAATTCCCGCTAAGGCCGAATGTTCCCATAAACTTTTCCATTCTAAACCTTTTAAAAGAGTTTCTGCAGGGAATGCTGTGTTTTTGATATGCTCAGCGCAAATTTGTCGGATATTTTCAGTTCCAATACGCCCAAGAGCAATAGCAATGTCCGAAGTTGGAGCGTTTGCTCCGTACACAGCAGAGTTTGCCAAACGCAACACACTTGCAACCAACCCAGGATCGAATTCCACCGTTTTTGCAATGGCACGAAACGAAACTTCACTCTGTTCAAGTTGAGTCAGCAACTCTTTAGCAATGCGGGGCGCAGCTGGAATTTTTATTTGCGAATAGTCCATTCCATGTTTTCCTGTGCAGCAAGTTCCAACTCTCTCATTAGAAAATACTGTTTTTGAATTCACACCCGCAAGTCGATGCGACAATGGAATGACAAACGCTTACGCCTTTTTTGCATACATCCTTTTTGCATACATCTTTTTTGCAGGGTTCAAGAGTTTGGCGATTTCGTGAATTCATGAGGCTGGTACAGAAAAAACTATCGAACCTGCTCCAAAAACTCCAAACTTTCGCGAACGGCGTTCTTCATAACACCCTCGTCAATATAGAAACCCTCAAAGAGATCTTTCCTAAGCTCTTGCACAGCAGGAAATCCTATTGGCCGTGGGCCATGATTCAAAGCAAGAATATTTGCAGTGGACACAACGAAAAGTGTTTGAAGATGGTTGGAGGAAATACTGGGAAGCTCGTTACGCCAATTGCATTCATGATAACGAATGGCAGACACAACGGAGATAGGAAGATGCCAGGCCATAGCAAGATCTTGTCCAAAACTCCCGTGAAAATCGTTGCCAAAACGACTTTCCACTTCCGAAAAAGTTTTATTAAAACGTTTGCACTCGTTTGTAATTTCAACAAGTGTTTCGGGTGCCCCAAATCCCATCAAAAAAATTCCGACGTCATGAAGCAATGCTGCCATTTGAACATCGCGCGGCTTCGGACAATGCAAATGTTTGGCCAAACGATACGCAATTTGTCCGGAGAGAAGAAGATGTTCCCATAGCTCACGCCATCCATATTCCGTAGGCAAATTTTTTAAAGGAAACACCTCATTGATAGCACTTTTAATAAGAATATTCTGGAGATTATCCATACCAATTCTTGCCAATGCGAGCGCCAAATTCGCTGTGGAACCCTGACTTCCAAACAGAGCCGAATTTGCAAGTTCCAAAATTGCCGCAGCAATGCCGATGTCGGCACTCAAAAGATCGACAAGTTGTTTCATATCCACATTTGGTGTGTTTGATAGCTGAATCGCTTGTGCAGCAATGCGGGGCATAGCGGGAATCTGACTCCGATCGAATGTCATCGTAACTTTCTCCTCGTGCTTAATGGTGCAGAGGCATTTGAATTGCTCTCATGCGAACTCTATTTCAACATCGTGCCACGACACAGTTGTGTCTCGACACAGAGTTTAACCCCTGTCAGGCAGCTTTCACAACAGAACTTTCGAAGGCTCTTTGGAAAATGTATTCTGTACACTTGTACTTTTAGGAGCAGTCCACTATATTTTTGCCGTTTGGTCTCTTTCCTCTATTGTCTGGGGGTCTCGCATGATTATTTTGGTTTTGAATTGCGGAAGCTCTTCACTCAAGTTTCAGTTTATTGATACTGACGCCACAAAAATTGCACGAAATGAAGACGCATTCTTGGCGAAGGGCACACTGGAACGCATTGGCACACAAGCTCTTATCAGTATTAAAGTGCCAGAACGCGATAGATATCACACCGCGTTGCCACTCAGAAATCACAAAGACGCCATTGATTTCGTGTTGCGCTGGGTTCTCAGTGACGAAGCCAAAATCCCCGGAATTGCTTCGCTGAGCGATATTTCAGCCGTTGGACATCGCATTGTTCACGGAGGCGAAAATTTCTCCGCATCCACTCTTATCAACCGAGATGTTGTCAAAGGAATTCAGGCTTGTTGCGAAATGGCACCACTTCACAATCCTGCAAATTTGCTTGGCATTCAGGCAGTAACCGATCTTCTTGGAGACACAGTCCCCCAAGTTGCAGTGTTTGATACCGCATTCCACGCCGAAATGCCGGAGTCGGCATTCTTATATGCACTGCCGTACCAATACTATGCACGTTATAAAGTGAGACGCTATGGTTTCCACGGTTCCTCGCATCGCTACGTTTCGGAACGCTATCGTCAAATCACGGGCAAAAGTTTTACAGACACAAATATTATCACAATTCACCTTGGCAATGGCTGTTCGGCATGCGCTATCAAAGCAGGCAAGTCGATGGACACCTCTATGGGATTCACTCCCACAGAAGGGTTGGCAATGGGCACTCGTTCGGGCGATGTTGATCCGGCAATTTTGGAATTTTTACATCATAAAGAAGGCTTCACATTTAGTGAACTCAACCGAGTTTTAAACAGAGAATCTGGATTAACCGGCCTCTCAGGCATGACAAACGACATGCGCGAGCTTGTGTATGAAATGGAGCACAACCACGACCGCCGTGCAACACTGGCAATAGATGTCTTTTGTCATCGGGCCAGAAAATACATTGGAGCCTATCTTGCGGTTCTGAACGGCTGCGATGCCATTGTCTTTACAGGCGGCATTGGCGAAAACAATATTACAATACGTAAGCGCATTCTCGAAAATCTGGAATCACTGGGTATCAAAATGGACCCTCAGAAAAACGGCGCTTGCGGAAGTTCCGACTGCGAAATATCCACTCCAGATAGCAAAATTGCACTTTATGTCATTCCCACCAATGAAGAACTGGTTATTGCCCGCGACACGTTTGCTTGCGTAACCGCAGCACTTGCACAGTAGCCTCAAACTCCCTATAGTTTGGCCATGCGTGCACCTCTCAACGTCTTTCTCAATTCAAACCGTTGGTATTCGGCAGTCAGCGACTACTGCCTGCAGCTCATGTCGTGGTTGCGCTTGCACGGCAGCGCCGATGTCATTTTAGGATGCCACGCTACAGGCCCTCTTATTTCGAAATCTCAAAAAATTGGAATTGCATTTGAAGAAATCCCTCTTTTTCCTTCAACCCCTCTTTCCTTTTTCCGTTCGTGGCGTGCCCTGTCCTCTTTGCTTGCAAAAGCCATCGCGCACGACGATAACTTGGAAAACGTGTGGGTTTTTGAAGGACGCGAACATACGCTGGCCGCACTGCATCGTATTTTTCACCGCGATTTATGGCGCAACGTAAAACTCATTCGAGTTCGTGGGCAAGCCAATACAACTCGCAACACACGCATCAATCAATGGCTCTACGCCCGCGGAACAGATGCCGTTATTTTTGTTGCCGATGTGGTTCGACAAAGATCTCCGTTCGAGCTCCCCCAAAATCATTCCATCACGTTTCCCTACTGCGCCGATTTTTCAACAGGAGTTCGTCCTTGGGAAAAAAGGAAAAGCGAATCAGAAAACTCAAAACCAGGGCAAAATTATCATTGGGTCCATTCCGCTCCCGATGTTGATTTCAACAGCACTTTGCTTCTGGTGGTGGGAAGATACGACCCCATAAAAGGCCACAAAGAACTCATAAATGCCTTTTCGGATATGGATAACCTTGGAAAAATTGTTCAACTTGTTTTTATTGGTTGCAGCGAAAACATCATGGCAGCCGAACTCGTTGCACATGCCTGGGAAAAGTTGGGCGGTGAAAAAATTTCCACTCCCAAGCGTTCGTTTGTTTCCTCGCGATGCGGCCAAAAACGTTTGTATATCTGCGACGAAAGGTTTTCCGATGTCTCACTTTTCATGGTGCGTGCACACTGGGGTGTTATTCCCAGTTTGGGAAGCGAAGTCATTTGCCGCGTGGCTGTAGAATTTTTGCAGAATGGCACGCCATGCATCGCAACCGATGTTGGCGCGCTCCGTGAAGTTTTGGAGGGCGGGCCTTCAAGAATTGTTCCTCTGCACAACCATTTAAAGTGGATACAAGCCCTAGAAAGCGCCAGTGCCCTTGCCTCCGACCCCGCTTTTTTTGCTTTGTTACGCCCACAGTGCAAACGTTTTGGAATGGAACGCTATTCTTGGGAACGCTATTCCGAACTTATGGCTTGGCTGAAACAAAAGCGCTAAGAAGCCACTGGGGTGTGGAAAATAGACTTCGTTGGGTGTTGGATGTTACGTTTAGGGAGGATGATTGTCTTGTAAGAGGTACTGTTCAAAATTGATACATTTGATCATAACTCCCTGCGAGCGAACAACAGCACTCTGGGCCGCGAGCCTTGTGCAGATAATATGAAAATCAAAACAGCTAAGGTTACGGCAAGCTCACATCAGCACCGCTAAAAATTTTGCCGCAGGCATTACTCTGATTCGAGTGCCCTGAAAGCTTTCTTTTGTTTCATAGTCAAGTCCTCCGTAGCAACTTAGCTGAAACGCATACGGAATTTTAACGCGATTAAGTAAATAGCTTAGGTTGGAGTCCAATTTTTGGTTTTTTAACTTGCATTCGACCGCAAACCTGGGTTGATTTTTTTTGAAGACCACAAAATCTACTTCGTGACCAAGCGTATCGCGAAAATATCGTAGCTCGGTTTTAATGCCAAAGAGATCTTGCGCAGCCTGAACAAATTTTAACAAGCTTAAAGC
>CAIZES010000099.1 GCA_903932045.1 uncultured Silvanigrella sp.
CAGCTTTTCTTGTTGAACTTGAAATCACGCGAACAGTCATGATACCTCCACAAAAGTAAGGAACGATATCAGGTTTTCCGCGCGTTGTCTACATTAAATGGCCTCCACACCCTCCGAACCTCTCAATTCCTTGAGTCCATTTACGATGAGTTGGAGTTTCCACGTGCAATATTCTACGTTCCAAATGCTGAGCTGGCAGCTGCAACCTGGAGCCCCTTGTCCGGGTTGTCCGTTGCCTTCTCCTGCAATGCCACCGTTGCCGCCCCGTCCTGCATTTCCGCCGCGTGCAAAGGAAACGAAACCACTGTTTTTTTCTGAATACGTCTTGTGTGTGTTCAAGATTTCAAACACGCCCAAGAAAGTGGATTGAAAGTGGTTGCCAGATTTTTGCTTGCGCTCTACCGTGCAAACAGTTCAGTTTCTCTGCACTGAGTGGCGAGGCTGAATTGTTGGCACAATTCTTTTTTGCCTATGGAGGTTTTATGAAATTCGGTTTGTCAGCGGCTCTTTCGGTTCTGATGCTTTCAACTGTTGCTTGCAGCGGCGGCACTGTTTATACTGGTGGTAGTTCCAGAAATGATAATAATAGTAGCAGCAATTCTAATAGTAGCAGCAATTCTAATGTGATAATAGTTCCTACAAATGGCCAAATCACAGACACCATTGGTCGCGCAATTGATCAAAATGTGGCACGTCCGAATCACTACGACGTTACGGGCTATCAGCAAAAAGATCCTTCGGCACAGCCTGGTTGGTTTGTGATGGGGATGCTTGGCACAGCGCCTGGAACAACAAACACAACTTCTACTTATGCTGCAATCAACACGCAGGCCTGGGCTGACGAAGCAAGCCGCCGTAACATTTCGGTAAGTACTTTCGCCGATCAGTATTTCCGTGGAGCTATATCTCTTTCCCAAGGCGACCAAGATCGTTTGTTCCGCTCGGTGACCTATTCTGGAAACGGATACTATATTGACAGCTACGGAAACTACTTTGATGCAGCTGGCGCAAGCGCTAAAGATTTGGAAACAATTGCAGCTGTTGATGCTCAAGCAGCAGTGCAGGAAACCGGTCGTAAATTGGCAGAGCAGTTTTCTTTGAGCGACGAACAAGGCGTGCGTGTGGCTCGCGCTGCTTCGGAATGGCAAACTCTTTCCAAATCGCGTCAGATGACGGAAAAAGATTTGAGCGCTTTCACGAGCGACTTAATTGGTGTGGATATGTCTGAAGTGCGCGCTGCTGCTAAAAAAGCGGCGGATGGCGACACAAAGGCTGCCGATAAACTTCTCGAGAAAGCTGCACAAAATCTGGATACAACGCCAGAAAATGTCAAGGGTATATTGGCAACGTTCTCTGCAAAATAAGAGCAACGCAAACAGCAGGGGAATTCGTCCCCGACGCTCTCCCGTGCGTTTCGATTTTTTTGTTACGAGCTTCTTCTTGCTTTCTTCTTGCTTTGAAGCAAGCTTCTTGCGCGACTTTGTTCCCAATGTTACGCTCAGCCATGTTTGGAATAACACAACATCTTTGGTTTATCACTTCTGCGGCTGTCTTGGACGGCGTTTCCACGTCGCAGCAAGTGATATTTTTGGTTATGCTTTTCAGTTCTCTGAAGCCTGTTCGTAATTCCATTGCATATATTACAGGTATTGCTGGCGCATATATTTGTTGCGGCTTGTTTGGTTTGCTTTCCATTGACAAATTAAATGAGTTTTTGAAGAAGTTTTTTCCGTCGCTGTCGGAACCCCAGGGTCTCTCGTACTATCAAACCCAACTTATTTTTGGAATTGTTCTTGTTGTTATGGGAATTTTTCATTTGAAAAAGAGAAAAGCTGGCGTTGGTGTGAACCAAAGTCGATTTTTACTTTTTCTAAAGAAAATCAATCCTCCCATGTCTTTTCTTTTTGGAACCTTTGTTTCGTCAACAAGTTTTCCCACAGCCATCCCCTATATTGGGGCGTTAGAAAAAATGGCAACATCGGAAGTGTCTTTTGGGGGGAAATTTTTTCTGCTTCTGTACTACAATTTTATCTATATTCTTCCTACAATTGTTCCCTTTGTGATTTATGTTGTGTTGCGAAAAAGAAGTGACGATATTGAGCAGAGAATTCATATTCATGCAGAACGGGTGAACTCCTTTTTGACTCTGTTGATGCTTGCTGGAATAGGGCTTTACTTCATCGCCGATTCGTTCTGCTATTTTTTGCTTTCTCACCCTCTATTTCAAACACGGTTGTTTTGACTTTGCTAATGTGTTATTCGGCAAGGACACAGACCCCGAGGAATATCCAAAATGAAGTTTGCACTCAATCTACCACAGGTTTTTTCAGCGTTTGTCTCTCTGGCAATGCTTTTGTTTTTGGCATCTTGTTCCTCTGAGCATTCGTCTCAGGCCCATCCTCAATGGATGTCGGGGCTTATCGAAGGGCATGAAATTTTAACAAGGCTCTCTATTGCTCCCGCAAACAAGGCTCTTGGTGCGGAGATTTTTCCGGAACAACCCGAATTTGGATCCAACGCTATTATTCGTGGAAATGTTTGTACCGATTTTCCCGAACAAAGGCTTGCTACCGACCCCAATCTTCTTGATATTTATCCGCCTTCTAAAAGTGTGTCGTGGTCTTTGCGCGGCGATTTGGCTGATCTTCATTTCACTCGGCCCGAGCGTGCGGATAGCGATATGGATTCCGCGTTTTTGAGTTGTGAAAAAAGTTTGCAGAGGGTGCATGTTGCTCTTAAAATTGTTTTGGAATCTTGGAAAAATAACGATCGCGAAAGAGCATTCTTTTTTATTGGACACACTCTTCACACGCTGCAAGATTCTTTTTCCCCGGCTCACACACGCAGGTTGGGTGGCAATTTTCACATCCTGAACGATATTTGTTCGTACGAGTTTACAAAGCCTGGCGTATGTCGGCATGGTTTTCCAATCGACAGTAACGATTTTGTTGATAAAGATGATGCTCTTGGAACTCTCAAGCCTGAGGCCGAGGCTGCTGTGCAAATGAGCATTGGATATTTGTCGGTTTTGGGTGCGTTCTTCAAATCTGATTCAATCCCAATCAATGAAGAAAAGTTGTTTTCGGCTGTGAACGAATATTTCACCATTTACAATCCCACTCGTAATGCCGGCAGTGGCGCATTTGCGTGCACATGGTTGCGTGGAAAGTGAATGGAGGGTTGAAATCTTATGGATGAACCATTTGTACACCGTTAATTGGGTAGGTCCCGCCAGGCAGAGTGTACGACGTGGTTGGGTAGGTTGGGAAAATCATTCCCGTTGTTTTGTAGTTTGTAAGTGTGCCGTTGCTTATGGTTGCATAGTGAATGCCTTTGTCGTGACCTATAAATAGTGATGTTGCATCGGAGCCAATGGCGAACTCTGGGCCACAATATCCGTTGTAACAGTTTCCTCCGTTGCCGGTGCTGCTTCCGCTGTTATCGTGTTGGTCTTTGAATTGGTCGCTTATGATTCTTGGAAAATCGTCGCCGCTACCGCTGTTATCGGAGTTTGATGAAAATCCAAGGTCGCTCCAGTATTTTTGCCAACCTTGCGTACCGGTGTCGATGTTGGAGTAGTAAGAGAATCCGTTTGTTCCTGCTAACACGAGTGTCGATGCTGTAGGAGCTATAATTTTTGTTACGTAACCAGGAAATAAAATTCCTTGGGAGGGTTTTTTCCAGGTGAATCCGTCGTTGTCCGAGAAAAGTAGAGATCCTTGGGAAGCAATAAAGACGCGCGTCCCTGATGCAGTTATAGCAGAGAGACATGTTGAGCAACCAGAGCCGCCCGAATAGGAATTATAGCTTCCAGGTCGAGTGTAGAGTTCGCTTTGTGGAATGTATTTGTTTGTAATAGCGATGCTGGGATCCCACACGGCAACTCCGCTTTGTGTTCCATACCAATCGCGTGTGCCGACGTGCGCAAAAGCGGTGACTTGCCCAGAAGATGGTGAGTTGCGTGACGGAAGTGGAGTTCCTGAAGCATCGTAAACGTTAATGGATCCGTCGCTGTTTATAAGATGGGTTACAGCAGATGCTTCTTTTGAAACAAATAGAGCGTTTGGAAGGCTTGAAATACCATTCACGATGCTATTGAGAGCAATGCTTCCCGTTCCGCCTGTTTCTGAAAATACCGCCTTGATTACGCGAAAGGCCGTGGGTGATGCGGTGTCTGCACCGCAGAATAACATGAGAGTTGATGTTGCGGGGTTCACGCCGGAAAGCTTTTCAACGTCCGCTGTGGGGCTTCCGGAAAATCCTTCTTGTTTGCAAGAGATATCGCTGCTTGGCCAAGCGAGGCCTGAAATTCGTTGAACGTGGTCCAGGTCTGCGAGAGTTGACAAGGCGTCGTTGCCCAAATTGGAAATGCGTTGCCACAAGATATCTTTGCTTATAGGTGTTCCGTAGAGATTTCTGAGAACAATGAGGTGAGTGTTTGTTAAGAGGATATTAGAAATGTCCATGCCGTACATTTGAGAAGTGGTGGCAGAGCAATTTCCTTGATCGCATTGTTGCAGTGCAACCCACGTTGTTCCTGTGTCTTTTGTGACTCTAATATAGCCACCCATTGGATAAATCTTTTTTCCAGAGTCATTGGCTTGGCTGCGAATTGTGTTGTTGTCGCAGTCCAAAGACGCCTGAACAAGATACGTGTTTTCATTGGCAGCTAGAATTTTTCGGATATGACAATATTGGTTGGTTTCGCCTGCCAGTGGACTTGGGATTTGTGAATAAGTGGGGGTCGGCGTGCTGAAATCAATTTTGTACAATTGTTTATCTGATACAGCTATAATTTTGTCGTTATTTGCGCCGGTGATAGTGATTGATGAAAAACTGTCGGAAAGGTCGGAAGGCTGATAATTTTTCCATGTGACTCCGTTATTAAAGGAATAGTAGATGCCTTTTCCGCTATAGGTTGCTACGGCAATCACGCTTCCCTTGGAGTCGATGTCAGAAATGTTATTGTACGAGGAGTCGAATGGCGAGACGCCTTGATGCTGGCGCCAGGTTGTTCCTCCATCAAAACTGACAGCCATTCCGTCACTGCCCACAATCCAAACTTGGTTGGAATTACGTGAAATCACCTGCTTCCAGCTGGTGCTTGCGCTGTTGTCAACGGGAACTGAAGTCCAGGTTGTTCCGTTTGGAGATGTGTACACTTGCCCCGACGAAACAGCAAAATAGTTGCTAGACACTTGAGCAATGGAGTCTATTTGTGAGCTTATTCCAGTGACGCTGCTCCATGTTCCAGCGTGTGTGCTTGTATTATAGTCGAACATTTTGAGGCTGCTACTGCTGCCGTTGCCAGCGCTTACCATGGTCCAAATTCTATTTCCAACGCCAGCAGCAGTATAAAGAGAGTCGCCTCCAGGTGAAAAACCTCCCAGACTGTTGTGCCACGTCCAAGTTGTGCCGTTGTTTTCTGACACCATCAAGCCAGCGCCATCTGTTGCAGCAAATAGCGTACTGCCGTTTTTATGCACTCCTCGCACTTTAGAAGTTAAAGGTTTGCATTGTATTGTAGGTGGTACGCTATCTGATGTATAAATAGAACGCGAAAAGGCTCGTACCAACAAAGGAGTGGATGTTGGTGTCATTGATGTTGGGGGGCGCAGGTAACCCGTCAATCCCTCAGAAAGAACATTGCCTGGAGTAAAACTGTAGCCCGAGCTTGAGCAGTCCATGGCATTATATGCAGCCGAATTCGCTGCAACGCGGAAGAAAGTGATTTTGGTGGGATCTGCATCAAGTGGAAGATATGCGTCGTTTTGATAATTAGACGGATTTCCTTTTATCCAAGCAAAGGGGAAAATGACGTTGGTGTATTCGCCAATTTCAGCGCCAGAAACATTGGGATCGGAGGTTGTGAGGCGAATTTTGATATTGCCGCCCGGAGTTCCTGCCGGACCAGTGGCACCTGTTGCGCCCGCAGGCCCAGGTGCGCCCGCGGGTCCTGCTGGGCCGCGGCAATCTAGCGTGTTAATTTGTCCGTCGCCATTCACGTCACCTAAGGCATCGTAGCAATTTGCACCAGCCTGAAGAGCCAATGTGCCAACAAGTGAGCGTCCGTCGGGGCAGGTATATTGATAACCTTTTAGCACTTGGTCTGGTTCTACGCATCCTTGCAAATTAACCGCGAAGGGGTTTGTTCCAAGGGCTGCTTCGTCTAAATTTTTGATGCCATCGCCATCGTAGTCGTCGGCAAATTTTCCAAGAAAAACATTTTCTGTTCCTGTAAGATTCAAATAGCCCATGGAAACGCCGGGTGTCAGTGTGTTTGGTAAGGCATAATCGCGCTGAACAAGTTGTCCTGCGGGACCTTCGAATGTGACTTTCATGTTTCCCGCTGGTTTGGCAAAGACATAGCGGAATGAAAAAACACCATTGAGATCGGAAATACCTGTGCCAACACTTTCGGGTAGCGGAAATTTTGCTCCTGAATAGGGGTCGATGATACTGACTTTCCATCCAGCAGAAGCTTGTTTATTGGCTACTGTTACGCCGTAAATGTTAATGGGAGTTGATTCTTGATAGGGTGGAAAAACGAGATCAATGGACTCGGTTGCTGACGTGATGTTTGTTGTGAGGTTGGCGTCTGAGATATAATAGCGGACTTTTCCTTTTGCATCTTGCATCCACGATAACAGCCGTGCTCTCAATTGAACGGCATCTTTTTGAGGCAGAAGCACGGAATTTTCGCCCTCACTCAGAACCACTGAGTCTATTCCGGTGGCTCCCAGTCCAATAAACGCCGGAGTGATTGGAACAAGAGATGTGGCGTTAGGGGAATTTTCTTTGCCGCTTTGCACGATATGAATTGATATTCTCTTTTTGTCGTTTTCAGAATTTTTTTTTGTGCTGCAATGGGTGGATATGAGAGCTGCCGCAACCACCAGGTATGACGCCTCTCGGCGTGATGAAAATAATGTTGGCATAAAATTTCCTTTCCTCGGGTGATGTCCCTTTGAACGAAAAGTGATTATGGAGGCATAGTAAGTTGAATCTTCGGTATAAGTTTAGCCGCAATGGAACACCGAAACGAGCGGAGAGCGTCAGTTGAATGACGCGAAATTTTGAATAATACCGGACACGAAATACAGAATAATAGTGGAAACCAAAAAACGGGATAAGACCCGATACGAAAAACCCAAATTTTTGAATTATTCAAATCGGAGTTGATAATTTTGGCCCAGAGCGCTCTCCCATTCTCCACTTTAGCTCAAAAAGGCGAGTTTCACATCCCAGGCATTTCCCAAACCAAATTCGTTGCGAGCACAATAGAAAAGCGACTGTTCGTTGGAGGGAATTTCGGGGACTTCCCACACTAAACTGAGGTCAATTGGAGGTGTTGAATGCTTGCACCAGCAGAAGTCTCCATATGGAGGTGTTTGTGGCAGTGGACCTTAGGGATCGGTAACGGGAGCAAAGCAGAGATATGGTTGAGGGCGCAAACCTTGATGGGACCTTGCTCTTGGCAAGTGCTTTCTACTCCCTATCCAGGTGGATAAAAACTTGCGAGCGCGCTTTCGAAACTCAGAAAATAACCAGCCGCTATCAAAAGTTTTATGCTTGTGACGTAATAATTTTGTTGCATATTGAGTTCCTCCTTGCTGGATGTTGGATGTGGTTTCCAGCATTGCGAGTCAGTATAGAGTTTGCGTGGTGTTCGCTGCAAGAAAAAAGAGAGGGACGGTTGAACAATATGTATGGAGATGTCTCATGTGTAATTTATTAAATAATAATAAGTCGCGGTTTATGAATAATATCTCGTTCATAATTGATGTCTCACGGGGGGCATGATAAGTATCATTCTAGCAATTGCGCAAACAAGGAGAATTTTAGGAATGGTAAGAAAAAATGTGTTCGTTGTTTCTCTTCTGGCATATTCATTTATTCCCCTTTTTGCCACAAAGGCGGTGGCGCAACCTATACGAAGCGATCTTCGTAAAGAAAATGTTTTTGAGCGTAACGAACTTTGGCGCCCCGAACGTTTGATGCAGATGCTTACCGATCAGAATCGCCTTGGTGGATTTGATGAACTTGTGCCTTTTGTTCTGGCGTCGCCCGATCAGGATGAGGCCGGAAGTTGCTTGTATATGGCTACAACGGGCATTGCGGAATGGTGGTTGGCGCGTCTTAATCCTAAAGTTTCGCGTTCCCCTGATGGCCCTATTGATTTGAGTGAACGTTATCTTATGAATGTGGCAGGTGTGGACGAAAATGAAACGCATTTACCCGATTGGCGCACCGATTCCATTTATCTTTTTAATAATGCTGCCAGCAAGAGTGTTTTGAACTCCAGCTATCGATTTACAAAAGGATGGTACAAAGGAACTTCCTACGGAAATAATTTAGAGCCTGCTAAGCCCCATGAAAACGGTGCGGAATATGGAACCAATTATAACTGGATTTCGGAGCTTCAAACTATAAAGGGGGGGGAAGTTGTGCTCCCTCACTTTAAACGCGAAGTTGTGTTTGCAGACCCTGAACACAATCAATGGAACATTGGTGTGGCACCCGAAAATATTGTTGACACTGTGAAGAAGAAACTCGCCACAAGCAAGGCACCTGTTCTTGTTATTTATAATCACAATTCGTATTGGCACACGGTGTATCTGATTGGTTATAACGATGAAATTGACAATGGCAATTGTTCGTATACTCAGCGTTTTCGGCAAAACATCAGCACTCGAATTGCCGAATTAGAGCAAGCTGCCCGCGATGCAAAAACAGATGCAGAACGGGAGGTGTATCTTGTTCGCGCAAAGCGTTCGCATGAAGCCCAACAGAAAATTGAAAATACCTACACTCGTCACGGAGGCTGCACATCTTCTAAGGGGGTGTTTTATATTCGTGATTCCATTTATCCAGATGAAAAAGGCCCGATTTACGACTACGATCCTGCAAATAATGGAGAGGAATCGCCCTATTCAAAAAAGATTGTTTTTAAAGAATACGACTGGCTTTACTATTTTGCCAATCACATCGTAGTTGTGACCGCCGAATAAATTGATGGGTTCGGGGTCGGTGTTTTGAATTGGCAAGGAATTTTTTACAAGACAGATAACTATCAAGCGACTTTGTCCATTTCCCAGTGTCGCTGGGCCCATTAGAGCGGATATTTGCAGGTGTAGGTCATCACTTCATGATAGTACCAGCTATACGACCGCCCATCGGGGCCTGTGTGAGAATGGCCATGAGACGTCATAGTGTTTTTCCGAATCATAGTCATGGTGTCGGCCGCAAAAACAAACTTCTTGGCCGGAAGATTCCTAGATAAAGATTCTTCGACGTCGTCGTGATAGAGGTTCAGCTGTTTGTCGCCGTTTGGCAGAGTTTCAACAGTCCAGGTTGCATTTTGCCTTAGACCATCTTCACCATTGATGGTGTTTTTTTCGGTAAAAGCGTTTCGCTTTTCCCAATGCCCTAGGAGCCTAGACGAGTTATCCCAAACCTCCAGCGAAAATGTAAACGTTGGGTAGCGGACCTTGAGTTTTGCGTCGGGATTTTGCTTCGCAAAGCCTGCGTCCGTGATTTGTTTCCAGCTCAGGCCAAAACCCGAACCTGGCTCGGGCAAAACGCCATCTGGAACCTCGGCGATTTCAGGTGTTATTGTTTCATAAGTGCAAAGAATAGACTTACCCATAAGGGCCTGCTCCTCGGCGCTCAAAGGGCGATCCATGCGAATGGAATTAACATCATCAGCAAGTCCCAATGATGCCATGCTCATGGCTACAACGGGTGCAAAAACAAAAAGCGAGATTGTGCGATAATTCTGTTTCATAGAAGCCTCCTATTGATGAAAACATGTTTTGCAATAAAACACATTGCGTAAGCTAGTAGCTTTTATGCACGAGTGGAAACGAAATTTGGATTACAAACCAATTTTGTGTGGCCTGTTTATATTGAATGAGTGGATGCGTCCTGATCACTTACCCAAATCCAAACGAGTCCAGCGAATTGATTCATGTATTAATTGTCGATGCGGCAGTTTCCTGTCGATGAGCTCAGGCAACTGTTTCCACCTTTGTTGCGAAGGCATTCTGTAAGTTTTGTTGGCTTGGTGCAAACTGTTGGGCCTCCAGCACAGAAGCGCAGAATGCAGCTATTGGCTTCTTGATTTTGTGCGCATTCTAGCAACGGCGTTTGCAAACATCGCAGTTGGTATCCGAAATTTCCGCCCGCGGTGGAGTTTGGGTACATTGTGTTGATTGCGTCAACGTCGCCTTTAGAAAGCGGGAGTTCACGGGTGAAATATCCGTCAACGCAGTAGTTCATTATAGATTTCACGTCGTAAGGGCCGACGGCAACAGAGCCTGCAGGTTGACTGCCTGGATCTCCCTCTCCCAATTTGTCATTGCAGTATGAGCCAGCTTTGTTGTCTGCTCTGAGTTGCTCATGGTGCAAGCCCAGTGCGTGGCCAAATTCATGCACAATGATATTATGAAAGGTTTCCTTGTTAATGTCTCTGCCATCGCCCCAGTGGGAAAAGATATGCATGGGTTGGCGGAGTGTCTGACTTGGAATGAAGTGACTCAAGAGTTGCGCGGCTTGGCTGCCGGAACCAATTTCAGCATTGGCTCGCCCGTTGGAAAGAATTTGAACCGCAATGTCTGCTTGGGGATTGTCTGAACACAGGGTAAACCCCGTAAAACGGAAGCGAGTTCGAAAATTGATTTCTTGCTCCACAATGGTTGCAATTTTTTCGCGAAGGTTTTTGATTCCTGGATTGTTGTCGTCAAAGCAGACGTTGGCTTGTCCGTTTCGCCAAATTGCATTGGCCTGATAAAGCCCTTTGTTTTCTGCATTATTGGTTATTGGTTTGCATGCTGCGCAAAGAGTAAAAGGTGTCCAAAAAAGAATCCGCAAGCGAAAATTCATTTGAAATTTCCTTTTCCCATTTTTACCAAGGCTAAAGAGATTTGTATTGATGAATTTTTGCACGTCTTTGTGTTGATTTCAATTTATGAGATCAGTTGCGCGAGAACTGGGATAAGAATCTTAGAGGAGATTGACGTTGATCAATCTATGCTGTCTATTGATTGCGTCGTTCTTCAAAATATCTGCTGGCCCGATCACAAACCCGGCCACCAACTCTCGCTTAACCATTGTTGCGGGATCTCGTTCTCGGCCAATTGCAGCGTCCAATATAAAAACAATTTTCTGCCCTTTTTCTTTCGTTAGGCGCAAAATTTTTCGCGTTGCATCCGTTATCTGTATGAGACCAGTTGCGTGACATTGTCCGCTACCGTCTTTGATTCTCACACTTGCTCGAAAACCTCATTCCAATATTTTCACCAACCGCGAATTTCATTGTCAAATTTATTTCCTTGCGAAAAACCAAGTGCTTTTCCTGCAGGCGCGCCGGATGACTGTTTCGCCAAGGCTGCTCAAGTAGGCATTTCCGCCAAGAGTGAATTTTATCTGTCATAGACAACCTTTCCGAAATACAAGTCGGACGTTATCGCAACAACATTTCTATTTCAAAATCACGAGCCGTGTTTACGTGCTTTTTTTGCCACGATTTAAAAGGTAGTGTCAAGAAAGCGGTGCACTTTGCTCGAGAATAGTATTTGAAGCCAGATATGCCAACCACAACTCGATCGCTACAAAGACCCTCTACTTATTTAACCCATTCTTGAGCTTCCTTTCTTTTTTAATGCACGGCGACCTGTTTAATCATCCACGCATGGAACCACCCAACAAAGCGGAATGTGCATACTCCGTGTGAATATTTTTTTTTTTTTTTTTCTCATCGCATTCGGACGGCTTTTCGTAGTCTTTGTCAATCTTCACGTAATGCTTCTTCATAACTAAATTTCCCATTTATTACGTACGAATTCCGTGAAATTGCAGTTTTGTGTTATTCATCGATTTTGTATGTCGGGAGCATATGGACAAGTTCGTCGTTCAGGTCTTTTGTGCTTCGTCGATGTGCGCATTTTCACTGCCCGTCACTCTTTATCATGCGGACTGGCAAATTTTACTTGCCTTCACACCTATTTTTGTTCAGACTCAAAAAACACTGCTCTACCGCTTCATCCTTCAAAACAAAGTAAAAACGAGCAGAAAAGGCAATTATTATGATTAAGAAGTTAGCACTGACTCTTATTTGTTGTTCAGCATCCGCATTCGCGCAATCATCCTCCTGCGGACATCTCATTGGATCTTGCGAATACTACACCTGCGTAGAAAACGACCTCATTTCCTGTGGCGAAAATGGATACACTCTTGGCTACGGATATCACTATTGTCAAAACTTTCGTTCGTATCATCCAAGCCAATCTATTGATGCACATGAAAAAGAACTGTTTCCGGTGGATTGGAATCATTGGCTTGATAAAACAGCAAATTGTTTGCACTCAGCAATAGATCACTATCTGATAAATTCTGACAATGCAACCTGTACCAATCTCCGACTCGCTGCATTCGAGAGTCACGCAACATGCTATACGTCAGAAGATTCTTTTTGTTTTTTGCCGCCACAACAAATAGCTCACATTGGAGCAATTATATCCGCACACGGATTTCTGCAACCCGAAACACTACAACAAGTGTCACAAACCGCAACGATTTGTGTCAAACAAATCAATGAACGCCTCAGTCACGAAACTTCGATCCGAAACACCATCGAACTCTCACTGTATCGCGACGCATGGAATATCCTTGCTCAACATCCGCAAACCGAATTCAGTCTTGACGTTCAAGTTCCACACATGTAAGTTAATCAAACATAAATTCATTTTACACAACGTAAGGAATTCTCTTGTGTTTGATTTCGAAGACCGCGCACGACCTCTCTTAAAATGGGCTGGTGGAAAATCCAGCCTCTTGCCACAACTTACAATTCACTTCCCCCAAAACTTTAATCGCTATGTGGAACCTTTCTTTGGCGGTGGTGCCGTTTATTTCGCACTTAGAAACACTAATATTCCAGCTATTTTGAACGACAGAAATCAAGAACTGTTCAATTTATACCTGGTGGCAAAAAATCACCCAACAGAACTCATGAACGCCTTAAACACTCTTACAAAAAAATATTCGGAACAATTTTACTACGAATTGCGCTCCGAAAATCCCGATGATGCAATAGAAAAAGCGGCACGCACCGTATTTTTAAACAAAACGGGTTTCAATGGTCTGTACCGGCAAAATTCAAAGGGAAATTTCAATGTGCCTTTTGGAAAGAGAGTCACGTGTCCTGCTCTCTATGATTACGACAATTTAATGTTGGTGAGCCAAAAATTAGAAAAAACAGACTTCAAAAACCTAGACTTTGAGGAAATTATCAAGCAGTCGGGCGAGGATGACTTCGTTTATTGCGACCCTCCCTACGAACCTCTCTCCACAACATCATCCTTTAATGCATACACAGCTGGAGGTTTCTCGCAAAACGATCAAGTCAGACTCCGCGATGCCTGCGCAGCAGCTGTGCAGCGAGGCGCCTTTGTTGCCGTATCGAATTCATCGGCAGAGTTTATCAAGGAAATTTATAAAGAGTGGAATGTGCGCATCATTAAGGCAAAACGGAACATCAATTCAAAGGCAAGCGCACGCGGCGAAATTGATGAAGTGCTTGTGCTAATGACAAAATAGTATCACAAAGTGGCAACGCCAAACAGTAGTTAAAGTTTGCAAGCCTCAACATTCCATATTTGCGATGCACATTTATAATAAAACAGAGATTTATTCACAGCAGAATTTGCAGCCTTGAGCTTTTCTGCCTGCCATTTGTTAAGTTCATCCTGCGTCATGTCGGCTTTGTAGAAAAACAAATTATCGATATCTATCATCCTTTGAATTCGAGACTCCACCGTTGATTTTGTCATTTCCAAAAGGGAAGCCTGGTATTCATACTTATTCAACTTCGGATAAACGCGTTCAGCAAATGAATTATTACTCACTGTAGAATATGGGGATGTCACAATTTCAACAGGAATCGCTTTTTCAGCAGGCGCTTTCAGAACGTAATCCATAGCTGAAACAAGAAATTTCTGAAAATCTCCGGAAACATCAATACTGCTCTCTTGCCCGCCTTGGCTAAAGAAATAGAATGAACACTCATTATTGGAAAGTTTTTGTAAACGTTCTACAGCCTCACTAAAAGCCCCCTGTGTGGTTAATCCCCCAGCTCCAATACTCGCTTTAAGTGCGCTTTCCATACTCATTTTTTGATCGAGAGATCGACTCTTGCACTCCAAAACACCTTCAGCCCGAACAGCCGAACGAACTCCGGAGACATATCCGTTCCCGCACTTCATCATAAATTGTTCGGGATGCGAATCAAAAAAATTAACATCATCTTCAGACATCACAGCATTTGGAATATTATAGAACTCGAAGTCTTTGGAAATTGAAACTTTCACAAACAATTTGTCGGCAGTAACTTTCTTAAAAAAGGAATCCTTGGTACTCACTTCTCCGGAAATACCAAGAATTTTGTCGACAACATCCTTTGCCCCAGACTTCATAGCTTGTGCACCAAGCGATACGGAGATATTCTGATTGATTGTGTCGGACAATTCTTGACTTGTTTTAATTTGATAAATTTTCATTTCAACAGTTGCTCCATTAAACTGTGGCGGCGGCACTGTCTGATCTGCAATAACGCAACTTCTTTGATTTTCAAGATCGACAAATCCAAGATATGTATTCACCCCTTTTCCAAACATAACTCCAGAAGAAAAACTGGGAATACGAACCACACTCATAGGAACACTCGATTCCATTTTGACTTTAGGTCCATTTCCAAACACGGGGTTTTCAATACCGGAACATCCAAGCATAAAAACCGGAAAAGAAGAAATTCCCCAAACTCCGACTGTCTTCTTTAATAATATTTTTCCAATAGATCTCTTATTCATTACTATTCCCCTATACTTTATTGCTATTTCATTTCTTCAAGAAAAATGGAAAAACACGTTTGAGCCGCCGCTGTATTAGGAGCTGCAATCATGCACCGATTACAAGAAACCGCAGCCGCGTCAACGCGCGCAGGATCGTAGCCAGCATTTAGTTTTTCGAGTGATTCCTGAGCAACCAATGCAACATATTGTTTTTTCGAAACCTCCAGTTGTTGCCGCAAATAGAGTTCCGTTACCGAGGGTTTTGCCAGGAATGTGACACTACTTCGGAACCACTCTCTGCAATAGACAGAATTGCCATCAGCTCGATGGCAAGAGTTAACCGTTTCTGGAACATTAATGTACTTATCGATAATGCAATTTCCGTCCATCTGATCGTTCGGAAAACAGGCTGCGTCAAATTGAATCTGCTCCAAGGGCTGATTCCAGACAAGTGGGAATGGCGCCAAATGAATTGTTACGGCGCTTGCAGGGGTTTGTGAAAATGCAACAACTTCAATGCAAAAAATTGTTAGGTATCCTAACTTCATAATTGTCCTCTTTCAGGCATATTGCCATTTGAATTTTTTTGTCGAAAACTGCTTCGACATTTCGTTTCAGCAAGAAGAATGCCAAATTGGCAAAATAACGAAAAGCAAGATTATGCGGTTTGCCAAACCCTTTTCTTTACCTTGATCCACCAGGGATTTATGATAAAGTGACATCCAAGATTCTCTTAAACAAAAACATGTATTTTTTGCACAATTGTTCACAATCTGAAAACCCTTGGAGTGATATTATGCCATGCGATCTTATTGTTCCACATCGACTTCGAAAGGGAGATACTATTGGAGTGTTTACACCGTCGTCTCCCGCATACACTGCTAACCCGGAACTTTTCGACAATGGCATTAAAAATCTCGAAGCAATGGGCTTTCAAGTGAAGCTTGGCAGACTCACCGCAGCGCGCGCTCATCAAGGATATCGTTCTGCATCCGGTTCGGAACGAGCAAAAGAATTTATGGAACTCATAGACGACCCAATCGTACGAGGACTCATTTCCACCATCGGGGGCGCCAATTCAAGCAGCATGATCCCGTTTCTTGACTACGAAAAAATTGCCGCTGCTCAAAAGGTTATCTGTGGATATTCCGACGTCACGTCGCTTCACATGGCCATTCATACAAAGGCGCAGCTTCAAACTTTATATGGCCCCGCGGTGATGACTTGGCTCGGTGAATGGCCCAACGGCATTCCCGAAAGCACCAATTGGTTTTTGGACGCGGTATTGGAAGGTCGGGAAGGCTCACGCGAAATAACAGCGCCAAAACGTTGGAGCCATCATCGCCGATCATGGAATAACGGCGACTGGAAAAATGTGGATCGCGATTGGATGGCAAATGCTGGATGGTGTTGCGTTTCATGCCCACTGACACGGGCGCGTTTCATTTTCGTTGGCACAGATTGCGCACGGAGGGTCGTTCCCAATTCCGTTCCGGCGTGCGCATAGGTGTTTGGAATCCGGAACGG
>CAIZES010000100.1 GCA_903932045.1 uncultured Silvanigrella sp.
AAACGTTGCCACAATGCTTTCCGGCCGGAAAACACAACTTATGACTATTTACTTTTTTAAAATTGGAGATGCACGACTCGGCTAGTGATCACTTACGAAGATTCTCATCCTGACCTTTGAAACCAAAATGCCTATTCCGTTAGCTATGCCATCAAACGTGGAACGGAATCGTCAAAATTATGCCATTTGCCGTGGAACGTAACAGTTATCGTTACCGAGATGAAATGTTTCCATCCCTTATCTTCAGACAAGCTTATGACGAAATAGCATGCCTTTTGGCTTTGGAGCGACGGCAAAGGAATCGAGGTTTTGGATTACCCGCCAGGCTATGATGTTTGGCCTGAAGGAAGAATAAGCTCCGATGGTGTGTTCTATCAATCCGGCGCTGGGTGGTGGCGTGGGGAGGCTTTTGTTGCCACGCCCACAGAGGGTGCAAAGGTTGTACATGTAGATGACGTGATTGAGTACCCCGTAAGAAACCGCAAGCAGCTCAAGTTAAAGTTTGCGGAGATGGCTTCAACGCCACTAAGCCATGCCGATGCCGTCCAATACTGTAAAAATCAGGGCCTTCGCTTGCCAACAGTGCGCGAACTTTTCGATTTCTGTGCAATAGGAGCCGTCCTTTGGCCGGACACTCGGAATGGAGGAGGAGAATACAAGAAGAGCCGGTGTGTTTTTAAGTTTAACGACACTCATGATTTCGTGTGGTCTTCCTCGGTTCACTCAAGCAACCGCTATAAAGTGTGGATATGGGAGAGGGAGGGCGTGGTCGATGCGGATGCCGGCCGCGCAGACCTCACCCTCGGCAAAGTGCGGTGCGTTGGTCCCGCGCAATGAGCGTGATTGAGTCCTAAGCCCGGGCGCATGCCGGCCGCACCGCTCTCATCAATCTAAGCAACGTGGTTCTTGGAAAAGGCAACATCAAACAAAAACTCCGGCGAGAAATCCGCACCGTTTGGCCAACAGATTGTGTCAATGTCGGGATTGAACGAGACGGTCGCAAAAATCTCCGGCGCCTTTAATGGCTCAAAGACTTCGCCCACAAGAAAGGGCTCAAAATCAATATCTGCGGTCTCGCCCGAATTGAAAGAAACGCGAACAACGTATCCACCAACATAAATAGCTTTTGTGAGATATTTCATATGCGAACCCTATGTTAATGGATCGATTTTTTGGAGAGGCTTTCCTTCGCGCGCGAGTTCCCAATCTGCCAGAAGCTCGTTCCGGTGCAAAAATGACCACTCCAAAACGAGAGCCAAAACCCGCTGCGGCAGATTGCCTTCCAAAATGCGAAGCTCACGGATGTCTATCGTAGCTCGGTGCTCATTGTATTTCACATGAAAATGGGGCGGGTTGTGCTCATTATAGTAAATAACAATAATGATTCCCAAAAAACGACAAATCTCGGGCATAACTACCTCCGACAAACCAACAACACAAGAGTACCATTCGCACCCGATACAGTAAACCCAACGCAGGAATCGCCCTCTTCAGAAATCGTCTGCGGCCGCTCCCGGGTCATCACGCAAATTTCTGAGCATCCGAGGATGCAGAGGATATATTCACAAAGTTACACCAAACAAAACGACGTTCGCTGAACGCAGCAAGCTGTGCTCGCTTGTTCCACCTGTACCACCGCGTTCCATCTCTGTTCCGGTGGAACAGAGGCCCAAAGTTGAACACTGCGAAACGTTCCGTGGTGTCCCATTACGAAAAAGTTATGCTTATTTATCAATACTCAGTTGCGCGGATAGGCTTTTGCAATTCCTGCCAGGTTAGAATCCTGTCGGCGATCGGAGAAAGTCCCCGTGGGATGACGCCATTTTTTTCTTCGGATCAGCTTCGCATAACTTCGTCAGGACCCTTCCTCGTTCTGCTCGCTTCTCCTCGAAAAAGGGTTCATTCTTGCTTAGCCTTTCCGGACTTTTTTGATTTTTTGGGCGAAAGCTTTTTTAGATTCGAACTATTCTTTGGCGGTAAAAAATTGTCTGCGGTGACAACCTTATTTCCGGTCTTTGACTCCAACTCGAGTCGTGCTCTTTTCGCTATTCTTCCGCCTTTTTTGCTCGCATCCTTGTTTTCCTCCAGCCCCGTTGCATCCACACTATCGGCGATTTGTCGAGTTGATAGCTCCGCCAAAGCCGTGAAAATCAACTCCGCCTCACTCATATGATCCCGCAAATTTTGTGATTTTAGCCCCTTCAACTCCTTATGCTTCTTAACCGATACCCCAGACCATTCCTGGTGAATAAGATTGGTCAAAATCGCATATTCATCGTCGGTTGTAACATCGTGGCTTTTCCAATAGTCGGTTAGTTTATTTCGAGTCTCTTGGCCCATCATGCGCTGTTGGATCCATTTTTCACTTCGGCCTTTTTGAATCCAAAACTCTCTTGCCCGGTCGATTGATTTGGAGGGATCGGCCATATCCTGCATTCTTTCGTGCCCCACTTTTGCCAGCCACATTTTAATGGGCTCAGCTTTGGGACTGGGAACTGACTGTATAATGCGCAGGATTGTTTCCGGATCGGCAACATCGGTCAGATACTTTTTCCCGTCAGAAGCCTCCAGTTTCAGTTGGTGACACTTTGTCACCGACTGACTGCGTTCCTTTTTAAGTCGCTCTTTTAGCTTGTTCCAATATTTTCTTGCTGTCTGATAACTGGGCTGCTGAATGAGCACCTGAATAATGTCAACGACAGAAAACAACCAAGAGTCAGTCTCCGCATCATAAATCTTGCGAATTTTTTGATTCTCAAATGTTTCAGCGATTTGATTCTTCATAAGTGAGCCTCCCCGAAATGACACTCGCCGCGTGCAGATGGCGTTTATTACTCGGTCCTAAACAAATCGAAAGATCGCGCATCCCGTTGCTTGTGCGTTAAGATTTACCATAGCCCCTTGGGGCACGGTAATCATGGGAACGGTGTGGCCGCAGTCGAAATTTGTGACAACAGGATAATTCGGCTTGCCAATAATTTCGCACAGGAGAGAGTCTCTGCCAAAGGGTGCTTCGAAAGCATCAAAAACTTCAGGCTTGCTTACAATGAGTCCAGAAATTTCATTAAAGACTCCCATGAGACTCAGTTGCCGCAAGCAGCGCTCCGTGCGTGCCATGGGTGCATCCATCTCTTCAATGAGGAGAATGCGGCCCTGAAAGTTTGGCCAAAATTCCGTTCCAGCCAAACAAAGCATGGTGTTTAAATTCAATGCGAGAATGGGTGCCGTAACCGTGCCGGGGTTGAGCACGCACCATCCCTCATTTTCTATCCACTGCCTTTCCACATTTTTCCAATCGCCATTGTTCCATGCGCGACGATGACAACTCCATCGTGTTGGCACTCCAATTTCGCGAGGGGTATTTACGCCCTCCATTATGGCATCCAAAAACCACTGCGTGCTCTCGGGAATTCCGTTTGGCCATTCTCCAAGCCACGTCATAACTGCGGGGCCATAAAAAGTTTGAAGCTTCGACTTTTGATAGATGGCCATATGAAGCGAAGTGACGTCGGAGTATCCACAAATCACTTTGCGCGCATTGCGAATTTGTTCATAATCGAGAAACGGCAGCATGCTGCTGGAATTGTAGCCGCCAATGGTTGCGATGAGCCCACGAACCTCGGGGTCGTTAACGAGCTCCATAAATTCGTTTGCGCGTTCAAGCCCCGATGCCGAGCGGTATCCTTCGCTTGCTCGTGCCGCGGTGAGTTTTCCCAGCTTCACCTTAAAACCCATGCCTTCGATATTCCGCACACCATTCTCGAAAAGTTCTGGGTTAAATCGGTACGCTGGCGAAGATGGAGTGAAAATTCCGATGGTATCGCCTTTTTGCAAACGCCGCGGAACGAGGAAATCTTTTTCCAACATATGCCCTCCATTAAACTACTTGTGCAAAAATACCATCCTTTCCCAATAGAGTAAATTATGCCCACAGACTGTTCTGTTCAGCAATGCTCTGCTCTAGTTAGCGCGCTATCACGCGGTATTCAGAAGATCCGAGAATGCAGAGGATATATTCACAGAGTTACACCAAGCAAAGCGCAATTCGTTGCACGCAACTAGCCGCAGCCGTTTGTTCCACCTGTACCACCTCGTTCCACCGCTGTTCCGGGTGAACAACGGTCCAAAGTTGAACACTGCGAAACGTTCCGTGGTGTCTCATTACGAAAAAGTTATGCTTATTTATCAATATTTGTTCGCGCGGATAGGCTTTCGCAATTCCTGCCAGGTTAGAATCCTGTCGGCGATCGGAGAAAGTCCCCGTGGGATGACGCCACTGAGTTTGGTTCTACGGTTCTACACAATTCTTTCCATGCGCCCCGAAACGAATTCCTTCAGAAATTCTTTTTGAGCGCCGGGCAAGAGGGAGCTTTCAATGGCCTCAAAAAACTCCGGCATCTTTTTTTGAAAATGGGAAAAACGATTTTCAACAGCTTTGGCATTCAATCCAAGGGTGTTTCCAAATTCAACCCAGTCGGTCCGTTTGAGGTTTGCCCGCTTGCCCATAACGGGAAGCGTGATGTCTTGGTTGGGTTCCAGGTCGATAAGCTGTGTGATGGTGACGTCGTATGCTGGAGGTTCACCCCTGGCTTGAATGCTGGTGCTATGGTCATATTTCAAATTCAGTTTGCGGCGCGGACCTTCCAAATTTGCACACTCTCTGAGTATGGATCGGAAATATTAAGCTGCAAATTTTCTGAGTGGTAATGGCGATT
>CAIZES010000101.1 GCA_903932045.1 uncultured Silvanigrella sp.
GGTATTTAGCCTGGAGGTTGTGGCTTGTATTGGTGCATGTGGACTGGCTCCTGTGATGTGTATCGATGGTGAGTTTCATGCAGCAGTAAATACCGACCAAGTTTCAAAAATTGTTGATATCTACCGCAAAAAGGAGATCTAAAATGACAAAAAATTGGACCATGAAAGATCTCTGTTGTGATCAATGTTGGCATGGGGTTGAAGCTTCGTGTCCTAAATTTGTTTCGTGTTTTAGTGAAGGGCCGCTTTGTCATTCTTCAAAAATATGTACTGAAAAGCGTGAGCGCGCGATGGCATCTATGCGTCGCGATAATGTTGAGCGCCCCGTTATTTTTGTAGGTGCAGGCACATGTGGACTTGGCGCTGGAGCGGGAAAAACTCTTGAAGCTGTGAAAACATACCTCTCCAGCAAAAACGTTGATGCGGATGTTGTTGAAGTTGGTTGTATTGGATATTGCATCGCTGAACCTATGGTAGATGTTCAAATTCCAGGAAGGTCGCGCGTTTCTTTTAGAAATGTAAAAGCCTCTGATGTCGAAAAAATTTTGAACAACGCGTTGAGCGGAAATCTCAATCAGGCCGAAAATATTTTAGGTCAATTTGTTCCCACAAGCTCAGCAATGAAGGCTTGGGATGGTGTTCCCTTGCTAAGTGAGCATCCTTTTTTTAAGCCTCAAAAACGTTGGGTTTTGGCTAACTGTGGTGTGATTAATCCATCTAGCATTGAAGAATATATCGCCCGAGGCGGATACAAAAGTTTTGCAAAAATGTTGTTGGGAAACACCCCTTCAGAAGTTTGCGACTTAGTTGAAAAAAGCGGGTTGCGTGGGCGCGGCGGCGGTGGATTTCCCACTGGAAAAAAATGGAAATTTGCTTTGCAAACTCCTTCGGATCAAAAATACTTTATTTGTAATGCGGACGAAGGCGATCCTGGAGCCTTTATGGACAGAGCTGTTATTGAAGGCGATCCGCATCGCTTGCTTGAAGGTCTGGCTATTGGTGCATATGCCATTGGTGCAACGGTTGCGTACATCTATATTCGTGCCGAATATCCTCTCGCAATTCAGCGCTTGAAAGAAGCTATTGCGCGCGCAACAGAAATGAAGTTGCTGGGAAATAACGTTTTGGACAGCGGCTTCAACCTGCAAATTGTGATAAAAATGGGTGCTGGTGCTTTTGTTTGCGGTGAAGAAACCGCTCTCATGCACAGCATCGAAGGCAAGCGTGGCATGCCTCGTCCCCGTCCCCCATTCCCTGCGGTGAGCGGCTTGTTTGGCAAACCCACAATTATTAATAACGTGGAAACCCTTGCAAACCTACCTGTTGTACTGGAAAAAGGCCCAGAAGCCTTTGCGTCCGTAGGATCGCAATCAAGCAAAGGAACCAAAGTATTTGCGCTTTCCGGAAAGGTAAACAATACGGGCCTGGTTGAAGTGGCTATGGGAACCTCGGTTCGCGATCTTATTTTCACAATTGGTGGCGGCGTTCCTAAGAACAAAAAGTTTAAGGCCGTACAGTTTGGTGGACCGTCGGGCGGATGCATACCCGAATCACAACTGGATATCGCAATCGATTATGAATCACTTATTGCAGCGGGTGCAATGATGGGTTCGGGCGGTGCAGTGGTCATGGATGAAGACACCTGCATGGTTGATGTTGCCAAGTTCTTTATGGACTTTATTCAGCGCGAAAGCTGCGGAAAATGTATTCCGTGCCGCGAGGGCACTAAGCAACTTTTGGAAATTTTCAACGTCATCACCCGCGGTCGCCGCAGCGAAAAAGACAACGACGCTCTTGCGCGTATGCAGGCAGTTATGAATATTCGCGAACTTTCGAGCGTAATTAAGGAAACAAGTTTGTGTGGACTGGGGCAATCGGCTCCTAACCCCATTTTAAGCACGCTTCGCTGGTTCATGGACGAATATGAAGCTCATATTTACGAACGCTGTTGTCCTGCAAAAGTGTGTGGCGATATGCTTACGTATTCAATTCAAGAATCGCTTTGCATTGGCTGCACAATTTGCAAACGCAAATGCCCGGTTGACGCAATTGTTGGAGCTCCAAAATCCCCACACACAATTGTTTCTGAGAAATGTATTGGATGTGGAAACTGTGCACAGGTGTGTCCGAAGCATGCCGTTGCGGTTTGCTGAAAAACGGAAGGAATATTTATGAATATCGAAGTCAACGGCAAACTCATTTCTTGCGAAAAAGGCGAGATTCTTTTGAAGGTTTTGGAACGCGAAGGAATTAAAGTTCCTACGCTGTGCGCTATCAAAGATCTTTTCCCAAGTGGTGCATGTCGCATGTGTGTGGTTGAAGTGGATGGCTCTCGCAACTTGGTTCCCAGTTGCGCCTTTCCTGTTGGTGAGGGTATGAAAATTCAAACCCATTCGCCAAAAGTTGTAAAAGCGCGACAAGCAATTCTTGAACTCTTACTTGCCTCACACCCCGACGACTGTTTGTTTTGTGCTCGCAACAACGAATGCACATTGCAGGAATTAGCAGCTGAACATGGAGTGCGTAGACGTCGATTTGTAAAAAAAGAACTTGCACCCCATTTGGATAATGCAAGTCCTTCTGTGGTTCGCGATCAAAACAAGTGCATCCTTTGTGGCCGCTGCGTGCGCGTTTGCGAAGAAGTCATGGGTGTAGGAGCAATTGATTTTGCACAACGCGGTTCCAAATCCATGGTCGCACCCGCATTTAACGATGGTTTGAATACTTCAAATTGCGTATCTTGCGGGCAATGTATTGTTGCTTGTCCAACCGGCGCAATTACCGAACAAGATAACTTGAATGAAGTCATGGTCGCCCTTATGGATCCCACAAAGTATGTTGTGGTGCAGCACGCTCCTGCGGTATCGGTCACGTTGGGTGAATTTTTTGGTTTGAAACCGGGTAAGGATGTTGATGGTCATATGGTTGCAGCACTGCGCCGTATTGGCTTCAAGAAAGTTTTTGATACAAGTTTTACTGCCGACCTCACAGTTATGGAAGAAGGCAGTGAGTTTGTGCAACGGCTTACCCAAAACGGTGTTCTTCCCATGATGACAAGTTGCTCGCCAGCTTGGATTAATTTTGTTGAAGAATTTTATCCCGAACACATTCCCAATCTTTCGACCTGCAAAAGTCCTCAGCAAATGATGGGCGCTGTTATTAAGTCCTACTTTGCAAATAAGGAAGATATTTCTCCCGAAAAAATTGTGTCTGTGAGTGTTATGCCTTGCGTTGCAAAAAAACGTGAGGCGTCTCGCAGCGAGATGTTGGGCGACTCTAAACTACCAGATGTTGATATCGTAATCACAACGCGCGAATTGGCGCGCCTTATTAAGCGAATGGGAATCGACTTTAATTCTTTGCAACCAGAAAAATCCGATCTTGTTTTGGGCGAGCGTTCTTCCGCGGGAAAACTTTTTGGTGCAACGGGTGGGGTGATGGAAGCTGCGCTTCGTTCTGGGCACTTCCTTGTTACCGGCAAGGAACTCAACGTACTTGTTTTTAAAGAAGTTCGCGGGCTAGAAGGAATAAAAGAAGCAACAGTAAAACTTGGAGAAGTCGAAGTTAAAGTTGCCGTTGTTTCGGGGCTTGGGAATGCTCGAAAAGTTTTGGACGAAATGAAGAAGGGATACAGACGGTATCACTTTATGGAAGTCATGAGTTGCCCAGGCGGATGTATTGCGGGCGGAGGCCAGCCATACTTTACCGATCCTGAGCGCGTGAAAGCGCGCATGGCTTCGCTGTACGAAATCGATAAAAAAGAAAAGCTTCGCCTTTCGCATCACAATCAGTACGTTCAGCAATTGTACAGCGAGTTTCTGGGAGCACCACTTGGAGAAAAAAGTCATCATCTGCTGCACACGCACTATTCGGCAAAACATGACAAAAAATAGGGAACTGAGTTCTTTTTAAAAGGAGCGCTTTATGCGCGTAGGTTCAAGTCCGCTTGTTTCAACTCGCAAAGAAAAATGCAGAATGTGCTACACCTGCATACGTGAGTGTCCGGCAAAAGCAATTCGTGTTGCTGATGCACAAGCAAGTATTGAAAGCCTACGCTGCATTGGATGTGGAAACTGTGTGCGAGTGTGTGCTCAAGGCGCAAAAATGGTTCATTGCGAAATTTCACAAGTTAAAAAATTGCTGCAGAGCGGCGAAACCGTAGTGGTTATTCTGGCTCCTAGTTTTCCTGCGGAATTTTTGGATATTGAACCGAATCGTTTGGCGGGAGCCCTTACTAAATTAGGATTTTACGCAGTTCATGAAGTTGCCTTTGGTGCCGATTTAGTGGCGCACGAATACGCTCGTATTTTAGAATCCACTCGTGATCGCTATATTGGCTCAACATGCCCTTCCGTTGTTTCGTTTATTCAAAAATATTATCCGGAATTGGTCTCAAATCTTGTTCCCATAGTTTCACCAATGATTGCAACGGCACGGGTTGTGAAACAAAAATACGGTGCAGATACGAAAATTGTTTTTGTTGGACCTTGCATTGCAAAAAAGGGAGAAGCCAACGATCCTTCTGTTGCTGGCGAAGTTGACGCTGTTCTTACTTTTTCGGAGCTTCGTGATCTTTTTGCTAACGAGAAAATTGAGCTTTCACATTCGCCGCTAGGCGTGTTTGCTTCGCCTAGGGGGGGCGTGGGTGGACTTTTTGCTGTAACAAGGGGCCTTTTGCAGGCTGCGGGTCTAAAAGAAGATATTTTAGCATGTGACATCATTGCAGCAGAGGGAAACCCGAGATTTATTACAGCAATTAACGAATTCCATAGAGGAGGCGACAACATCCGTTTGTTGGAGCTTCTTTCGTGCAACGGTTGCATTATGGGAGTTGGGTTTAGCAATGATGAACCACTGCTTGTGCGTCGCAAGCGCGTTGCTGAATATGTGAAACACCGAGTGCGCGAGATGCGTGCTGGAGAAATCGGTGACGATATTGTTGACTATTGCAAAATCAACTTAGGACGTCATTTTGTTGCTCAAGATACTCGCCTTTCCGATGCTTCTTCGTTAGAACTTACAAAAATTCTTGCCAGCATGGGGAAAACTTCTGCAGACGACGAACTCAACTGTGGTGCCTGTGGTTACACAACATGCCGACAATGCGCTAACGCTATTGCGCGTGGCTTAGCCGAGCCCGAAATGTGTTTGCCTTATACAATTGAACATTTGCGCGATGCCATTGGTCAACTCGAAAACTCAAATAGAGATCTCCGTAAAGTTCGTGAGGCGCTTTCCCAATCCGAGAAGCTTGCAAGTATGGGGCAAATGGCTGCAGGAATTGCGCACGAGGTTAATAACCCGTTGGGGATTGTTTTGCTGTACGCAAATATTATGTTGGAGCAGTGTGAGCAGCATTCAAGTGTTCGTCAGGATATTGAAGTTATTGCTGAGCAAGCAAATCGCTGCAAAAAAATAGTTACTGGGCTTCTTAATTTTTCGCGGCAGAACAAGGTTTTCAGGCAGGAAGTTGATATAGTTGAGCTTGTTGAAAAAACCTTGCGAGAAATTCAAAAGCCCGATGATATTGTTTTGGATGTTTTCAACGACACTCGGGAAAATTGCGCAATTGCAAATGTCGACGCCGATCAAATTGTTCAGGTGATTTCAAATCTTGTGAGCAACTCATGTGCTGCTATGCCCAGCGGTGGTAAGGTGCACGTAAAAGTATGTGGCGATAAATCAAATATTTCTTTGTCAGTGGAAGATAATGGCACAGGAATTTCGGAAGAAAACATTGGTAAAGTTTTCGATCCGTTTTTTTCAACCAAACCAGTGGGACGGGGAACCGGACTTGGGCTTGCCGTAGTGCATGGCATCGTAAAAATGCACCAAGGACGAATTGCGGTGGAGTCAAATGCAAATCCGGCGCAAGGAGCAACAGGAACTCGCTTTACTGTCACAATTCCAAGGGATGAACCTTAATAAGAGGGTATGTGAAATGAATACTTTAAAGACGAACGGAACAAAAATTTTATTGGTGGACGATGATACCGATTTCCTGGTGCAAAATGAATTTCGTTTTCAAGCGGAAGGGTATGCGGTGCGCACTGCAACAAATATGGAAATTGCTCGCAAGGCTTTTTCCGAACACAATCCCGATGTGGTTGTGCTCGATTTGATGATGGAAGAAAAGGATGCTGGAATAGTTTTGTCACACCACTTTCGTAGAGAAAAACCGTCCCTTCCCATAGTGATGGTAACAGGAATCACGCGCGAAACGGGAATGATCATTGATAGCTCCAATACAGAAGAGCGTTCTTGGCTTAAGGCTAACAAAATTTTGCCAAAGCCAATTCGCTTCGAGCAATTGAAGCGTGAAGTGGAGATCTTGTTGGCAGCAAAGTGAATTTCTGAATTTTGGGGGAGGTGCGCAATGACACGTGAAACACTTCGATTGCTCATGATTGATGATGAGCCCATACTTTATCATGGTGTGAAACGTGTTTTAGAGGCGCATGTTGTGTACCTTGAGGACATTGATTTTCATGTTTCGTTTGAAATGTCGTGGAAGGGAAGTGGCGAAGAAGGTTTAGCGTGCATTGCTGAGGCGACTCCCGATTTTGTGTTTCTCGACTACAAACTTCCTGGCATGAGCGGTTTGGATGTTCTGAATAGATTGCGACTTTCAAATAAAGACTTGCTTATTGTTATGGTAACGGCATTTGCAAGCCTAGATACCGCAGTAAAAGCCACAAAGCTGGGAGCATTCGACTTTCTGTCTAAGCCATTCACTCCCGACGAAATTCGCTATGTTGTGAAGAAAATTGCGCATCAAATTATTTTGAGCAAACGCGCGCGATTGGCGGAGGAAGAAAAACGTCAAATTCGCTTTCAATTTCTTTCAGTGCTGGCCCACGAATTGAAAGCGCCATTGAATGCTATTGAAGGATATTTGGATATCTTAAAAGATGGCGAAGAAGGCCAGAAACGGATGATGATTGATCGCAGCTTGTTGCGGCTCGACGGAATGCGTAAGCTCATTTTCGATTTGCTCGATTTAACGCGCATTGAGTCGGGGCAAAAAAAACGTGAAGTTGTGCGCCTCAATGCAATGGATATTATTCAAAGAACCACAGAAACTGTGGCACCTTTGTGTCAAGAAAAAGGCGTAAAAATTACGCTTCCCGAACACAATGTGTTTGAAATAATGGCTGATGCAGGTGAATTTGAAATTATTTGTAACAATCTCATTTCCAACGCAGTTAAATATAACAACGACAATGGAAACGTCTATGTTAATGTGGTGCGCTTAGGAAACGAAATTGTTTTTTCGGTGAAAGATACCGGCATTGGGCTTACCTTGGAAGAATCTGGAAAGCTGTTTGGCGAATTTGTGCGTATTCGCAACGAGAAAACCATGAATGTTATGGGAAGCGGACTTGGATTGTCTACTGTCCGCAAACTCGCTCGCCTGAATGGCGGCGATGTGCAGGTTAAGAGTGTTTTTGGTGAAGGTAGTGAATTTATTGTTACGCTCAAGGAAAGTGTTCAGTTGGGTGAAAACTGAGTATTTAAATGTTGCTCTGGGCAGGTGCCTGGGGCCTTTTGTTGGAGGTGTTTTATGGCTCGAGTATTGGTTATTGACGACGACAAGGATATTGCAACTACAACTAGCCTTATGCTCGAACAGGGTGGGCATAAGGTTGAAACTGAGTTGATTGAGAAACAGGCGGTTGCTCATGTTGATAGTATGAAGCCCGATTGCTTGGTTCTTGATGTGATGTTTCCCGGAAATTCGGAAGCGGGCTTTGAATTGTCTCGAGCCATTCGCTCCAAGCATCCCACACTTCCTATTATTATGGTGACATCGGTAAATGATTACAGCACACTCAAATTCAGTAATAAAGATATCGATAATTCGTGGCTTCCTATTGATCAATTTGTTAATAAACCCATTAAAAAGGCCGAGCTGTTGGGCTTGGTTTCAAAGTTGACCGGAAAATAGAACACAAATGAGGTTGCCGGTGAAAATTCCTGAGCTAACACCAAGGATGATGCGAGATTGGTTGCTTGAAGAGGACAGCGCCCGTCTTGAACAACTTTGGTATATGGCGAACTTTGTACGAGAACGTAAAGTTGGGCAGGATGTTTTTCTGCGTGGTCTTATTGAGTTTTCCAATCGTTGCGCTCGTAACTGCACATACTGTGGTTTGCGCGCAGCAAATGGAGACATCGCCAGGTACAGCTTAAGCGAACGTGACATGATTGGGTGTGTTGGAGTTGCGTTAGAGCTAGGCATTGGAACCTTGGTGATGCAGTCGGGCGAAGGGGTTGCGCTGGAAACAGAGCAACTTCTTCGTTTTTTCCGTTTCGTGCGACACGAAAAAAAAATGGCTCTCACACTCAGTGTTGGTGAATTATCTGATGTTGAATTTCTAGCTTTTCGGGAAGCTGGAGTAAATAGATATCTTTTACGTTTTGAAACATCAAATAAAGCGTTATACAATCACATTCATCCCGCTAAAAAAAATTGCGTCGAAGGAAATCAGAAAAACGGCAATCACACCGATAGTGATCGCATTCGCATGCTACGCAAGCTGCGTGAGCTTAATTTTGAGGTTGGAAGCGGAGTGATGGTGGGAATTCCAGGGCAAACGGTTGATGATCTTGTTAACGATTTGCTGCTTTTTCGTGAGCTCGATTTGGATATGGTTGGAATAGGGCCGTACATGCCTCATCCTGAAACTCCGCTTGCGTTGGAATTTGAGGACCATAAAAGCTCGTATGTTTGTTCAAATCGCGAGCTTTTGACATACAAGATGATAGCGCTGACGCGTATTATATTGCCCGACGCAAATATTCCGTCCACAACGGCACTTGCAACACTCAATCGAGAGCACGGACGAGTGTTAGGGTTGCAGCGCGGAGCAAATATTCTGATGCCAAATATAACTCCTCAAGAATATCGCTCAGAATATAGTATTTATCCTGAAAAAGCAGGAACCAGTATGGGTCCGGATGATTCCTATGCGGCCGCTGTGTCGGCAATTGCCCAGGCTGGGCGCACCGTTGGAGCGGGCAAGGGCGATTCCTTGCGTTATCTTGCAAGAAAAGGAAATCATTAATGAGCACATTGGGTGAATTGAGTCAAAATGGCCACGATTTTATTGACGACAACAAGCTCGAAGCACTCCTCGGCAACAGCAATGATTTTAAAACAGAGCCCAGTCCGGCTCGTGTGCGCGAGATTCTCGAAAAAAGTTTGTCTAAGGTTCCTCTTGAAGTGGAAGAAACCGCAGCTCTTGTGAATGTTCGCAATCTCGACCTGATTGAAGAAATTTTTGCTGCTGCACGCAAACTTAAAGTGGATGTGTACGGCAACCGTATTGTGCTTTTTGCACCTCTTTATATTGGTAATAAATGCGTGAATGATTGTCGCTATTGCGGCTTTCGCGTAACCAATCGCGATGCCATTCGTAGAACCCTCAACACTCAAGAAATTGAAGCACAAGTGAAGGCTTTGGAAAGGGTGGGGCACAAGCGCTTGATTTTGGTTTTTGGGGAGCATCCCGAATACAATCCTCAATATATTGCAGAGAGTGTTCGACTTGTTGCAAAAACAAAAGAAGGTTGCGGTGAAATTCGCCGCGTAAATATCAATGCTGCGCCTTTCGACCACGAAGGTTTTCGGATTATAAAAGATGCAGGCATTGGAGCTTATCAGGTTTTTCAGGAAACTTATCATCACAAAACCTATGCAAAGTGGCACCCTCAAGGGACGCGAAAAGCAGACTATTTGTGGCGTCTCGATTCGCTTTCGCGCGCAATGGAAGTTGGATGTGATGATGTTGGAATTGGTGCGTTGTTCGGTTTGGGTGATTGGCGTTTCGAAGTTTTGGGCCTTGTAGAGCACGCTCGGCACCTCGATAAAAAATATGGATGTGGCCCTCATACCGTCAGTTTTCCTCGAATGTGTAAAGCGTCGGGCGTGAATGGCGACGAACTCACGCCTGTTAGTGATGACGAGTTTAAACGGATAGTGGCAATTTTACGTGTGAGTATCCCTTATACTGGGCTCATTCTAACGGCACGTGAAAAAGAAGATGTCAGGCGTGAGTTGCTTGGTTTTGGAGTTTCTCAAATAGACGCAGGAAGTAGGATTGAGCTTGGCGGCTATTCCGAAATGGGAGACATGAATCATCAGGTTCAAGAGCGCGAGCAGTTTCAGTTAGGCGACATGCGTTCGTTAGATGAAGTGATGCGCGATTTGGTGCGTGACGGTTATGTTCCCAGTTTTTGTACGGCATGTTATAGGAAGGGACGTACTGGCCAACAGTTTATGGAGTTTGCTGTTCCGGGTTTCATTGCAAATCTTTGCACGCCCAATGCACTCTGCACACTCACAGAATATTTGCAGGATTATGCATCTCCTGAAACTAAAAAAATTGGGGAAGCTCTTTTGCAAAATGAATTGGCAAAAATTCCTGATGGTTCACGTAAAATTGATTTGCTGGGCAGACTTCGAAGAATTGCTGAAAAAGATGAGCGTGACCTCTACTTTTGAGGTTTGATTATGACGAACACACGAATTGAAAAAGATTTGTTAGGTGAGTATTCAGTTCCTGCGGAAGTGTACTGGGGAGTTCACACGGCACGATCGGTAAATCACATGAGCGTTTCACAGCAGCCCGTATCACGTGATTTGGTACATGCTATTGCTGTTGTGAAAAGCGCAGCGGCACAGGTTAATGGTGAACTTGGTTTTTTATCGTGTTCTCTGACAAACGCAATTGTTGTTGCCTGCTCAGAGGTGTCCGACGGAAAATGGGACGACCAGTTTCCCGTGGATGCATTGCAGGGTGGGGCTGGTACAAGCGCTAACATGAATGTGAACGAGGTGGTTTCGGCTCGTGCAGCAGAAATTTTGGGTGGAATTCGCGGCGACAGAAATTTGGTTAACCCCATTGAGCATGTGAATCTTCATCAATCTACAAATGACGTTTATCCCACGGCATTGCGCTTAGCTGCTGTGCGGTTGTTGCGCAAAACGGCCAATTCTGTGGCGCTGCTGCAAGGTGCTTTTCAGCGCAAAGAAAAAGAATTTGCGCGCATTGTA
>CAIZES010000102.1 GCA_903932045.1 uncultured Silvanigrella sp.
GTGGACTTAGAAGTGATCGCCCCATGTCAAGCCTGTTTTAGATAAGACAGCCGTGGAATTCTAAACCTTGTTTTCTTAGTTTTCGTTTCTTAGGCTAACAGTTAGAAGTGTCATATCATCTTCAATTTGTCTGTTTGTTCTGAATACCTGTTTGGCTTTGCGAAGGGCTTTATAGAATTCCGTTGGAACTGAAAAACTTTCTTTTTTAAGTTTTCTCCTCATGGCCTGAATAAATGCCGATGCGTCGGAATCTGCTGGAATAATACCGTCCGAATAGAAAATAAGTTGTTCGGCAAGTTCAATTTTTTTGTGCATAATTTTCCAATCCGTGTCTTCGTCCTGGTATTGATGACCAAAAGCAACATTTGGAGTGGAAAGTGTTGTGATTGATTTGTTGTTTGTGACAATAATTGCTGGATGTCCAACTGTGCAATATGTTATTGTCCGTGTTTCGGAACACAAAAGTGCAAATGCCCCCGTGCCGGACGCTTCTTTTCTGCTGGCTGAAAGCGCCGCTTGAAGGCGTTCGCACGCATTGCTTAAGAATGCCGCCTTTTCTTCGTCCACCTCCGGCGCATTTATTTTGGAACTGTCTTTGCACCATAAACTCCAAACGGCCGACACAATTGTGGTTACCATCGCGGCTCCAATACCGTGTCCGGTCACATCCACAAGACCAATTGCAAGAAGTTTTTTGCCGTTGCGAAAGCTAAGTTCACGCACATCAAACCAATCGCCTCCCAATTTTGAGGCGGATTTGTAGATTGCTCGCCATTTCCAATTTTCATTCTGAAAACGCATCACGGGAAGCGTTTGTCTCTGAAACTCTTGGGCAGTTTGAAGTTCTTTATCTATGAGAGCTTTTTCTGTCATTTCCTGCGCAACGGAAAGCACTTTTTTAGATGTAAATCCAACTTCGAAAAGAGCCGAAGCTGCCATTACGGGGAATACTGCAATGTGTTTCCAATCGATGATGGTCTTGAAATGACCGTTGAATGTGGCAATGAGGTCCTCAGCATTTACCCAAATTTGCAAAAATACTGCCACCGCAAAAAGAAAAAGAGCAAAAAGATTCCAGTTTGTTTTATGAAAGATAAATGCATCTTGGGTAGGGTGTTCTTCTTTGTTTTCTTGTTGATTCTCGTTTCTTTTTTCGTTCCCGTCATCTGTTTCGTTGTCGCTTTGAATCTCAGAGCTTACAGGTGTGCTTTGTCTTTTCCTGACGCGGTATACGGAAACGGCAACTGCTGCAATTGCAAAAGCTCCCATTCCTATGTCTGCGTAGAGGTCTAAAGTAAGCCATGCTTTGGGAATCACAAAGCCGAGTGCTGTGAAAAGAACAACACATCCAGCGCCAATCCTGAAGAGAACTTTTTGTGATATTTTTGAGAATCGCGTCATTTCTAAAGTAAAAAGAATGAAGGCAATAAAGCAAAGGCCGTTCATAATAAAAAAGAGAGGCTCAAAATATTTTGGATCGCCTTGCGCATTTTCAACCCAAAAAGGTACAAATGAGCGCAAACTGCGAAGAATTCCAAATACTGACAGTAGAGTAAAGGCAAGGCTATGATCAAGAACTATGGCCATAACTGCAATGAAAAGAGGAAATCCAACCCCAAGTTGCATTACCAAATGGTTGGCTGCAATTTGACGCGCGGGTAGCGATTGATACGTTCCTATGGAATCAGCCGAAAGAATTGCGCCAGAAAGTTCGTGCGGCCCAAACGAGGGAAGCCCCGTATAGTCGAATTGGATATTGATCGAACCTCGCTTCAGAAGAGCGCTTTTTTCGAAGGTATATTCACTGGCGGTGCCAATTCCGTAAGAGCGAGCAATGGGTTCGCCCATGACACTCGAACTCAGTTGCACATTTCTTGGAAGAACTAGCGAAACATCTCCGTGATCTGTGATCCATGCTTTCTGTTCTTTCGTGAGCTCGTGCGTTGCCGCTGCAATAGCATATCCTTTTGCAGTGTTGGAAAAGGTCTCTGCTTCTGGCCAATCCAAGGGGAAAGTTCCCGTTGTTGTGGGCCCTCTTTTACATCGCGATGTGAGTGTTGGGCCTTGACAATCAAAGACACTAAATGTCCAGTTGCTGAGAGAAAGCATGTTATTTTTGGATCTAAGTTCAAGTTCCACTAGGTTAGGATCGAGTGTTTTTCGTTCGAGTTCAATGGTGGCAATAAAAATTGTAAAGCATCCAAGCAGCGCGACAGCTAGAATTCTCCGTACACTTGGTGAAACACGTACCGATAGAGCTGTTTTTCCCGCGAAAAATTCTGTGACCATGATATTGTTCCTCTTCGTCTTCCGAAGAGAATTTTAGCAAACTGTGAAGATAAATGAAAAGTAAGGAGTCAAAAACTCCATTGTAAGCATGCCGAGGTCGATGGATAAAAAGAAAAACCCTCAGCGTTTTTTACCGTTGAGGGTCTTTTTCAACTCTGAATAGGCAGCAGAGATCACTTTTCGCTACCGACACCGAGAGCAGCTTGCGCTGCGGCAACGCGAGCAATAGGCACGCGATAGGGAGAGCAGCTCACGTAGTTTAAGCCAACATCGTGGCAGAAGCGAATGGAGTCGGGATCACCGCCCTGTTCGCCGCAAATGCCGAGCTTAATGTTGGGACGTGTCGCTTTTCCGCCTTCAACAGCGTACTTCATGAGGCGTTGAATTCCTGGATCGATCGATACAAAAGGATCAACCTTCATTACGCCTTTTTCCATGTAGTCCTTGATGAACTTTCCGTAGTCATCGCGAGAAATACCAAAGCCCGTCTGCGTGAGGTCGTTTGTTCCAAACGAGAAGAATTCAGCGCCCTGTGCGATTTCGTCGGCAGTTACGGCTGCGCGAGGAATTTCAATCATTGTGCCAACCATGTAGTCCACGCGCATGCCTTTTGCCTTGAAAACTTCTTCGGCAACGCGGCGTACAACGGCTTCTTGGTTCTTGAATTCCGGCAAGCATGTTACAAGTGGAATCATCACTTCGGGCTTCACTTCAATGCCGGCCTTCTTCACGTCGCATGCTGCTTCAAAAATTGCGCGAGCTTGCATTTCGGTGATTTCGGGATAGGTAATGCCCAAACGGCATCCACGGTGGCCGAGCATGGGGTTAGACTCGTGAAGTTCTTCCACGCGTGCATGAACTTGTGCCAGTGTAATTCCTGCGCGTTGAGCAAGTTCCTTTTGGTCCTTCTCAGTTTGGGGAAGGAATTCGTGAAGAGGTGGATCAAGGGTACGGATTGTAACTGGGTAACCCTTCATAGCCTTAAAGATTCCGGCGAAGTCTTCGCGTTGGAAAGGCAGAAGTTTGTCCAGGGCCTTGCGACGATCTGTTTCAGTGTGAGCAAGAATCATTTCGCGCATAGCCCAAATGCGTTCGCCACCGAAGAACATGTGTTCTGTACGGCAAAGGCCAATTCCCTTAGCACCAAATGCGATAGCAATTTCTGCTTCGCCAGGAGCATCGGCATTGGTACGAATGTCAAGACGACGGAATTTATCAGCAATTTCCATCAAGCGAGAGAAGCGCTTAAAGGTTGAAGATTCTGATGCCTTTTTGGTGCCGTTTAAGACTTCCATCACTTCCGAAGGAGATGTGGGCATTTCACCAAGGTAAACTTCACCGGTGGATCCGTCGATGGAGATTGGGTCGCCTTCTTTCACGGTGTGGCCATTCACTGTCATGATGCGGGTTTTGTAATCGATTTCCAGTTCTTTACAGCCCACAACACATGTTTTGCCGCGCTGACGAGCAACGAGGGCAGCGTGCGAAGTCATTCCACCGCGAGCGGTGAGAACACCTTCAGCAGCTTCCATGCCCTTGATGTCTTCTGGCGAAGTTTCGTTACGGACAAGCACTGCTTTTCCGTATTTTTTCTTCATAGCGTCCACTTCATCAGAGAAGAAGCACACACGGCCAGCAGCAGCGCCGGGGCCGGCAGCCAAGCCCTTGGCAATGTCACGCTTCTCTTTTTTAGCGACTTTCTTTGCGTCTTCGTTGAAGATTGGACGCAGAAGGAATGTTACCTGGTCGGCTTCAATCTTCGACATTACTGTCTTCTCATCAATTTTTCCTTCATCAAGAAGGTCAAGGGCGATGCGAATAGCAGCCAAGCCTGTGCGTTTACCGTTGCGGCATTGCAGCATGAACAGCTTGTTGTTTTCAATTGTGAACTCGATGTCCTGCATGTCGCGGTAGTGCTGTTCGAGCTTCTCACGGATTTCCATGAGTTGGTCGTAAGCCTTGGGCATGATGTTTTTGAGTTCAATAATCTTGTTGGGCGTGCGAATACCGGCCACAACGTCTTCGCCCTGTGCGTTCATCAAGAACTCACCGTAGAATACGTTTTCACCAGTTGCAGCGTCGCGTGTGAAGGCCACGCCGGTTCCGCAGTCGTCACCCATGTTGCCGAACACCATGGTTTGAATGTTAACGGCGGTTCCCCAGTCTTCTGGAATTTTATAGATGCGGCGATACTCAATGGCGCGTTCGTTCATCCAGGAAGAAAACACAGCGTTCGTGGAGAGTTTGAGTTGGTCCCATGCGTTGTCGGGGAAAGGTTTTCCGGTTTTCTTGAGAACAACTTCTTTCGAAGCATTCACAATTTCTTCAAGCTCTTTATCGTTCAGTTCGTTATCGAATTCCTTTTTAGCCTTCTTTTTTACGCTGTGAAGGATTTCTTCAAAGGGATTTTCGTGACCTTTTTCACCTTTGATACCAAGCACTACGTCGCCAAACATTTTGATAAAGCGGCGATAGGAGTCCATGGCGAAACGGCGGTTGTTGGTTTTTTTGGCAATGCCTTCAACAACTTTGTCGTTTAAGCCAAGGTTCAAAATTGTGTCCATCATGCCGGGCATGGAGGCGCGAGCGCCCGAGCGCACGGAAACAAGCAAGGGATTTTCAGCATCGCCAAACTTTTTGCCAGTGTCTTTTTCGAGCCATGCAATGGCCTCTCTAATTTGACCTTCGAGTTCTTCGGGCCACGTATTGTTGTTCTTGTAGTAGTGTACGCAAGATTCCGTGGTGATGGTGAATCCTGGAGGCACGGGCAAACCAATTTTGCACATTTCAGCAAGGTTTGCGCCCTTGCCGCCCAGCAGATTCTTCATTTCTCGGTCGCCGTCGCAACCGCTAGCGGAGAACTTAAAAACTCGCTTTGTCATAACGAGACTCCATATGTTTTGGACATCGCAGCGTGCACCTGCTCCACAGCTAGTCCGAAAAAACAAACAAACAAACAGGCTAAGATTTTAAAACCAGACACCCTAAGGAGGTCAAGCTTCGCGGCGAGAATTTGACCACACTGGGCAGAAGTTGTCTAGGCTTGGAGCGGATTTTTTGAAAGTAACATGGCATTCGTTCCATAAGGGTTGCAAAGCGGTGTGTTTTCCTTAAACGCTCTTTTTTTGTGCAAAGAAGAAACGAGTCATGATTTGGGTAAGTCTTGCCCACCTCAAATGTTTTTTTGCTTAGCAAACCAACCTTTGCACTGCGAAAAATTCAAACTGCGAAAAATTCAAACTGCGAAAAATTCAAACTGCGAAAAATTCAAACTGCGAAAACCTTGAAGTGCTTTTCGGTGCGGGTTAAGTTCTTGCTCTCTTGGTCA
>CAIZES010000103.1 GCA_903932045.1 uncultured Silvanigrella sp.
GATGACATCGCAAGAATTTTCAGAGCTTTTGCAATCACGGCAACAAGCTCTTCGTTTGCAGCACCATCTACGGGCGGCGCATTCAAAGCAATGTCCAGATGTGTGCCGCACGCAGACACACCCAAAATCTGCGACCGACTGGAATTGGGCTTCGCCCGAACTGAAAGCGAAAAGACACTTGCGTTATTGACAGCAGTTGTAGAATTTCGCTTTTGAAACCACTGCGACATAACAAAATTCCCATCAGCGATGCGAGAAAAGACGAAGTCCAGCATGCACTTTTAGAGCATCCACAATTTCACACAAAGGCAATCCTACAACGTTTGTGTAACTGCCTTCCACTGTGTCAACAAACACTGCAGCACGCCCCTGAATTCCGTAACCCCCCGCTTTATCGAGAGGTTCACCCGTGGCAACGTAAGCGCGAATTTCTGCTTCCTCAATGCGCCGAAACGATACAGCAGTTTGCACAACCGCAGAATGCAACACACGAGTACTAGACGCATCAATAATAGCAAATCCACTCAAAACTCGATGTTTTCGTCCAGAAAGCAACCGCAACATCCGATAAGCATCTTCCACATCTCGCGGTTTCTCAAGAATATGTCCTTCAGGGGAAACAACAATGGTGTCGGCACCTACCACGACGCCTTCTCGTTCCACAGACGAACACAGCTGACACGCGGAAACCGCCTTTTGGCGAGCATTGCGTTCCACATACTCTTCGGGTCGCTCACCGGGAATATGTTTCTCCTCAAAACCCGAAACCAAAATGCTGAACGAAATACCCAGATCGGTAAAAAACTGGCGCCTACGGGGCGATGCACTGGCAAGAATGACCTTTTTTTCTGCAGCAAACATAAAAATGACCTCCGAACGCAGGGAATATGGCACCCTAGGCATTAAAGGGCAAGTGGCCTTTGGTATGATGTTAGCGAACCCATCCCAGGAGTCACCATGGCCACCAAAGAAACCGAGAAATCTCCCGAGCAAACGTGCGCCGATTTGAGCGAATCACTTTCCACAATATGCGCAGCACAACTCGACCGCACACAGCACAACATGGAAGCGACTCTCGGCGAGATTCAAGACATTCAACAAATCGTTAACGAAATAAAGAATGCCGTTGCCCCTTTTGAAGTGGTATCGCTCAATCAGGCCATACAGGTTGCATGCCAAGTTTTGGACGCTTTATTGGCTTCACCCAAAAGTTTGAGCACGGATATTCTTTTGTCACTTAACGAGCTCGGCGATATTGCCTTTCAGTTTGTAACTTGCCCGCCAGAGGAACAACTCCAAAATCTGTACTCCCAATGCTTTACGTTACAGGAAAACTTCAAACAGTATTCCAACAACATTGTTGCAGAATGTGCTAAAATCCCAAGCGAACCAATAGGCAACACGACCGAACTCGTAAACAACGAAACCCAAACATCCCTATCTCCCACAGCCAGCGAAATTGCAGCTTTCCAAAAATACCAACCTCGAGCAGACGATTTTTTTGTTGCACTTTTTTCTGCTGGAATCCATGCAACAGCTACTGATGTTGCAGAATCTTCTACTTACGATAACCTCGCCCGGGTTGCCGAAATAATTTTCGTGCGTGCCACTCCACAAGGTTCAATTATTCTGTTTGCAGCAGAACTTCCCGATTCTGTTCTGACAGATATTGCTGGTCATCCCATTACGGCTGTTACGAAAGACAACCCACTTTCGACATTGATCGCCCCCTGGAATACCATTGCCTTTCACACAACAGAAACCGCACAAGCACCACAAGCACCACAAGCACCACAAACCACACAAACCACACAAGCACCACAAACACCACAAGCACCACAAGCAACAAAACAAGCAGCGCAAGTTCCGCAAGCTGCACAAGCAACGCCACAAACTCCGCAAAAAGAGCCCGTTGATGAGGATTTCGACACACAAAATTTGTCACTTCCCTCAGACCTCTCAACTGTTGATCCGGAAATGCTTCAAGACTTTCTTGCAAACGCCGACGAGCTTTTAGAAAAACTTTCTGAGTGTGTCTTAGATTTAGAAAATGATCCCACAAGCAAAGACGCCATCGAACAAATATTTCGCGCCGCGCATACAATTAAGGGCACGGCAGGAATGTTCGGATTTCGAGCCATTCAAAAACTCACCCATGTGATGGAAAATCTTTTCGACCTCGTTCGAAAGGGACAACTTCTGGCAACTCCATCACACATAGACGCAGTGCTTTTTGGGTTCGATCGCGTTCGCTCCATGTTCGATCTGTTGCGAAAAAATGCACTTCCCGAAGTTCCCATTAATGACGCCCTCGCCCAACTCAACGCGAGTTTACGGGGCGATGCTCCTCCAACCGCGACAAGCACATCTCACACCGTAACTGCCAGCACGCCCACTGCCAGCACGCCCACTGCCAGCACGCCCACAGCTAGCACGCCCACTGCCAGCACGCCCACAGCTAGCACGCCCACAGCCAGCACGCCCACAGCCAGCACGCCCACAGCCGTTACAGCAACAACATCTCAGGCCGCAACGAGCAAATCTTCTGCTGCCGCTCCCGCCAAAAAAGACGATGGTTCTGGCACACTGCGTGTTGATCTCAAGCGCTTAGACAGCCTTGTAAACCTTGTTGGTGAGCTTGTTATCGATCGCACTCGATTCGCACTTATTGAAGACGAAATTCGTGCCCGCGGACAAAACTCCGAACTCCTCCACTCCATGAGCGAAGCGGTTTTGCTATTTGGTCGCCACATGAACGAAGTTCAAAGCATCATCATGAAAATTCGCATGGTTCCTGTTGGGAACGCGTTCACAAAATTCTCGAGAATGGTGCGAGACCTTGCCAAAGATTGCGGCAAAGAAGTTGATTTACACATTGAAGGAGGCGAAGCTGAGCTGGACAAAACGCTTGTGGAAGAAATTGGCGACCCACTTGTTCATCTCATTCGAAATTCCGTAGATCACGGAATTGAAACACCAGACGAACGTGAAAAATCTGGAAAACCGCGCCGTGGAAATATTTTGTTGCGCGCCCGACAAGACAGCAACATGATAGTTATCACAATTCAAGACGACGGTCGTGGACTTCAAGTCGACAAATTGCGCAAGAAAGCCCTACAAAACGGGCTCATCAAAGAAAATGAAGTTCTCACCGACAAAGAAACCTACAACCTGATTTTTGAGGCTGGCTTTTCAACCGCCGAAAAAGTCACAAACATTTCTGGACGTGGCGTGGGTATGGATGTTGTTAAAAAGAACATCACAAAACTCAAGGGAGTTATTGAACTCGACTCCGGAATAGGAGAAGGCACAACAACCACCATCAAGCTCCCTTTGACACTCGCCATTATTCCAAGCTTGATGATTGAGGTTCAAAACGAAAATTACGCAATACCTCTCGTAAATGTTGTGGAGAGTTTACGAATTTCTCCAAATGAAATCCAACGCGTAGGTGCCGTGGATTTTGTCAAGCTTCGCGAAAAAGCAATGCCTCTTCTCTATATGTCCAAAATGTTTGGCATTGAAGATTCATCCACGCACTCAGGATATCGCACCGAAGGTGACAAGAATCCTCACCACTCACAAACCAGCGGCGAACACAGCCCAACCCTTGAAGTTTCCGCCAGCAATCGTCGCAACAAAAAGCCAAGAATTATTTTTGTTGTGGTTGGCATTGGCGAAAAACGAGTTGGTGTAGTGGTGGATCAGCTTTTGGGACAACAAGAAATTGTCATCAAATCACTCGGAAAAATTTTACCCAAACCGCAGGGAATTGCGGGCGGCTGTGTGCTCGGAAACGGAAAAGTTGCACTTGTGCTGGATGTGGGAGAAATCGTAGAAGAAATGGGCCGAGGCCGAGTCAAGGGAGTTTACCATGAATAGAGGAGCACGAGGGCTATCCGAAATACAGCCACTTCAGAAGAATCCTGCAACGGGAAGTATTCTAGAAAATCCTCTCACACATCGAGAGGATCCCAACTCACCCGACGTGAGTCACATCAACCAAACCGGTTTGCGGCATATTGGTTTTCGCCTCAATACAGACGACTTCCTTCTGGATATGAAGTTTGTACGCGAAATTATCATGTTGCCCAAAATTACGTTTTTGCCACGATCAGATCGTGCTGTAGAAGGAGTTTTTGCCATTCGCGGCGAAATCATACCCATTGTTAATTTGCGTCGAATATTGGGTATGCCCGAAGGAAAACGCGAGGCATCAACTCGGGCCATTATTCTGCAAACAGAAAGAGGTGGTCTTGGTCTCATTGTCGATGACATCACGGAATTTGTTTGGGTCAACGAATCGTCCATTCAAATTCTCGATCAAAACTTTTTTGGTGAACGCTACCATTTTCTGTCTGGCGTTTCCAAAATTGGAGCTAAGATGTGCGGCGTACTTGATGTCGAAAAACTCTCCGCACGATTTATTCCAGCACAGAACAATCAAGACAGCATCATTGCCAGCGAGGAAATGTCGTGAAAACACAATTTTCAACTTCACCCTTTCATACACCGCTTTTTTATATACCGATCTTTTTTGCACCCGTTTTTTCTTTGTTCGCAGGCGGATGCACAGCCGGCGCGCGAGACGTTGTAAAAACCAAGGTATTCGCCCTCACGCCCGACACCTATCTCGAACAAAAGGTATCCACTCAGGGCAAAGTTTCAACACGTATCCCAGCCGGGGCTGGGTTTCTTCTCACAGACGACTCGGGAAGCGTATTTGTATCAACGCAATTTGTTGCAGAACGATTTACCTGTCCTGAAGGCGCAAACATCTTCATCGAAGGTTTCTTGCGCAAGAACTCGTCAATTGAACAAACCTACTTTATGATGACCAAGGTCCACGAATGTCAGACTTCACCATCAAACGAAAGTAGGCAATGAACAGAATCGCCCTTTGCGCATGTTTTTTAGGAATTTCATTTCTCACCGGTTGCCCCGGATTCAAGCCACCCACACAAGTTGTGGTTATAACCGGCGACATCCAACGGGACGTTTTTCTTTATCGTGTTCCCAATCCTCAGCAACCGGACCCCGATTCTTTTCAACCCGTCAAGCGGGTGTTTGTTGGCTCGTCCATTGAGCTTCCTGCAGGCCACTATTTTATTGCCACGGAATGCTCGGGCTATGCCTTTCAGCACAAAGCCGATTCTCCCACAAAAATTGTTATGAGCAAGGTCAACTTGGTGCGAAAAGGACAAGGCGACACCCCGGAAGATCCAGAAGAGCCCCTTCTTCTAGAATGTTCTGATCCGGTGGATGCGCAGCTCACCCGCTGGACGAATCGCTCATCTATTGCCGTTTTTCCGGGTGAAACCACGTTTTCGCTGACACAAAAATCATTCACAGTAACGAGTCCCGCCGATCTACCCAAAACCCACGAAATACCATTGGTCTCAATTGTTCTTGAAGGCGGAGAACTGGCTCCCAAAGATAAATATTTTATTCTACCTGAAACCTCTGAGCCATCCGAAGCAAAAAAAAGCGCGTATGTTGTTTCGGCATCCGCAGGAAAACGCATTTGGCTACCACCCGGCATTTTTTCCGTGGAAGTAAATGGAACTCGTAAAAAATTTGAAGTCACTGCAGAAGGAACAAACAAAATTGAAGCGGGAACCATTCGCATAGACGTTCCTGCCGCATTTTCCGCCGAAGAACGCGCAAAGGCCGGCGGCCAGCCTGTGTTCGCATTTATTAATGAGGGCGTACTTTTTAATCTTGCAAACGATTATCTTCTGCTCCCAGGCCAATACGATGTGAGCATTGAGGGCTCGGACATACGCAAACATATCACCATTGAACCCAACAAAAAAACAGTTGTGACAACGCGAATTGCTCAAATTGATGCACCGCCATGCCCAAGCGGCGCTACGTGTCGCAATCCGTCGCGCATCACACTGCACAAAGAACAACGGCCATTCTCCCTGCTGTATGTTGATCCCGGCGTTCCGTTTGTTGTGTTCGACGAACCCTACGAATACGGAGTCGACGGTACCCGCGGTATTTTCCGCACATTGCCCACGGGTAACACCAATTTGAAACGAGAAAAACTTGCTCGTATCAAAATTCAGTGGGAAGTGCACACTGCAACAGGACGAGTTCGCACCGATTTGGCACGTATAGAGTCGCGGGGAGCCCCTAATTTCGGCCGTTCACTGGATTTGCTTTTTAGCAAACCCGACGAAATCTACATTCCAGCTGGCCATTATGCCCTAACCTATTTTGTGGGCGACCCTTCACTGGATCGTCCCAAAACAAAATTTGACCTCATAGCCAACGAGGGGACAACGCAATCCATTGTCATTCCGCTCTATATGGAGTCAAAACAGAACAAAGAAAACGTTGAATCCGAAAAGCGCAAAGCCGAAGAAACCGCCGCGGGCAAAATGCCCACATCGCTTACACCTATTCAACACTGAAGCAAAGTTGACGCCACACAACACGATGGTAAGGTGTGCCTTGCATCTTATGACGCAGAAACGCATTTCTAACACAGCAGCGCAATGGAGAAACATCATGAGCCAACTTCTATTAAAGCTTCAATCCGACATGAAAGAATTTTTAAAGGCAGGCGACCGTCCTCGCCTCGATGTCGTCCGCATGCTTTTAGCCGAAATCAAAAATGCACAGGTGAATCAACCTGGCGGGCGCGATCGCGAATGGAGCGATACCGAAATCACATCCATTGTGGCTGCCTATCACAAAAATCTTGTCAAAACCGTTACCGAATTTCCGCCCGACCGCCAACAGAAACTCAAAGATGAAATTGTTATCGTAGAAGCTTACTTACCCAAGCAAATGTCGGCGTTAGAACTCAAGAGCTTTGTACTCGCAGAGCTTCGCGGCACACCAGAACGCAACTTTGGCTTGCTCATGAAACTCATTCAACCCAAGCTCACCGGACGTGCAGATGGCAAATCCATTTCGGAAGCCATCAAAGCAGGCATCACGGAACTTGGATAAGCCACCCCAAGAACCAAATCGTAAGAACCAAATCATAAGAACCAAATCACAAAAAACACAAAAGAGAATGCAACCATGCCCCTAGAATACGAAGAACTCGTCGCGTTTATTAACAATTCTCCCACAGCATTTCACGCTGCAACCAACATACGCCAACAACTTGCACAAAGCGGGTTTTCCGAGCTCAGCGAAAAAAATTCTTGGACTCTGGTTCCAGGTGGCCGCTATTTTGTAACACGAAACAGCTCAGCCATCATTGCTTTTGTGTGTGGACAACAATCTCCCTGGGAATCGGGATTTCGCATTTTGGGCGCACACACAGACAGTCCGGCATTGCGCGTTAAACCTCAAGCCGAGCTTGTGCGTGAAGCATATGTTTCAGTCCGTGTCGAACTTTACGGCGGCACAATTGTTTCAACATGGCTCGATCGCGAACTTTCCTTGGCTGGTCGCGTTTTGATTCGTACCAAACAAGGCCTGCAATCTTCTCTTGTCAATATCAAGCGCCCCATAGCTATCATTCCCAATGTTGCCATTCACATGAATCGCGAAGTCAACAAAGGATTCGAATACAATCCCCATTCTCATCTCCCTGCCATACTCGTGGCTGCACCGGGCAATGCAAAATCGGGAGCGTTCATGGAGCTCATTGCATCTGAATGCGGAGTTTCAGTATCCGACGTTGTTGACACCGATTTGTTTTTTTACGACGCCACACCCGCTCGCACCGCCGGCATCAACAGCGATTTCATAGTTGCACCACGCCTCGATAATTTGGCAATGTGCCACTCCATTTTAAAAGCACTGGAAAATGCTCCCAACTCAAACCACACATCGGCAGGCTTTTTCTTTGACAACGAAGAAACCGGAAGCCACACCTTTCAAGGCGCCGATTCCTCGTTCGCACGCCATGTTCTCGAGCGCATTGTGCTCGCACAAAAAGGCTCCCGCGAAGAATTTTTGCGTGCTGCAGCTCGTTCCTTCTTAATATCTGCAGACATGGCACATGCTCTTCATCCCAATTTTGCCGACAAACACGACGACAAATACGCTCCACTTCTCAACGCAGGCCCCGTTATTAAGCAAAACGGAAACAACCGTTATGCAACCACAGCCGAAACCTCCGCCATTTTTGAGAGCCTGTGTCAGCAATGCGAGGTAAAAGTCCAAAAAGTGATTAACCGTGCCGACGTTGGTTGCGGCAGCACCATTGGTCCCATTTCATCGTCCGATCTTAGCATTCCCACAGTAGATGTTGGGAATCCCATGTGGGCCATGCACTCTGTCCGCGAAACAGCAGGAACATCCGATCACGGAAACATCATCAAAGTGTTTCGGTGCTTCTTAACCGACGCATTCAAAATCTAATCACGAACAAGTGGGCACGCTCATGGAAATTTTAACACTCGAAGCCTTGCGCGACAACTATATTTATATCCTTATCGACACATTCCATAAAACTGCGGTGGTTGTCGACCCCTCCGAATCTGCGCCCGTGCTTGAAGCCCTTCACAAACGCAATCTTTCACTCACAGCAATTTTAAACACTCACCACCACCACGATCATGTGGGAGGCAACAACATTTTGCTGGAAATGTTCCCTAGCGCAAAAGTGTTTGGCGGCAAAAACGAAGGTAGAATCCCTTCGCAACATGTGTTTCTAGCTGAAAATGATTGTTTTACGGTTTGCGAAAGCCAGTGCCGAATCTTAGATATTCCGGGCCACACCCGAGGCCACATCGCCTATTATTTTGAAAAGGAAGGTTGGCTTTTTTCGGGCGATACCATTTTTGGTGGAACTTGCGGGGCAATATTTGAAGGAACTCCTGAACAAATGTTTGAGTCTCTCAAAAAAATTGCACAACTTCCGCCAAACACATCAATTTGGTGCAGCCACGAATACACCGAAATGTTTATGCCAGAAGCCGCAAAACTCGATGCCCACAATTCAAAAATATTAGAACGAACCCATCGCGTCAAACAACTTCGCAACACCGGAACACCTACAGTTCCACTTCTACTACAAGAAGAACTCGACACAAATCCGTTCCTTCGATTTTCAAATCCTGAGTTTGCCTCACAGTACAACAGCAATCCTGGCTTAGACACATTCTTGAAAGTGATTCAAGCTTCGGGATAAATTTCCCGGAGAGTAAGCCGGAGAGTAAGCCGGAGAGTAAGCCGGAGGAGTTGCGCCACGGCGCACAAGAACCGGACGTGAGACTCTCGCCTCATCCGGCTCCGCTTAAACTGACCGGAAATATCTCCCAATGAACAAATAGCCGTGGTCGCTCTTTGAAACAATGCTTGAGCCACTTCCATCTTGGCGTTCGGCATCGAAACAGCTTGGCGTATTTATGGCCCGTCCATGCATCAACCGATGATCAACAAATAGAGCAATTTTAGCCGTAGCACTGCGATTGAATCAACCATAATAGTTGAACCAACAGCGAAGCTTTGGATTTAATTCACTGCTCAATTTCTCAATAGATGTTTGTGTCTCTGCATTTTTGAAGACTTCACGAACTTGCTCTTTGATATCTTTTAAGGCTTTGGGGCAGATTGCCGGCGTGAAAGCGAGAAACGTTTGATTTGTTTTCTCGCTGTGCACCATCCTTCTCCGAAATTCAAATCCTAAAAATGAGAATTTGTAGGTCGGATATTTCGTCACCA
>CAIZES010000104.1 GCA_903932045.1 uncultured Silvanigrella sp.
GCCAATCATCGCGCGGTGCTTGTCCAAGCCATCACGACGAATGATGTCGCGGTCCAGGCAGACCTGATTGGCTCCCTCGCCAAAGTGCCTGACCCCATCATCGAGCAGGCTTTGACCGCCTGGCGGCAGGGTTCCGTTTATCTCCACGAACCGGAGGACCAACCCAAAGTTCCCTTTCTGCTTGAGTCGGGCACCGATGCCACGGGTAAGTCCCGGGGAATCGATCTTGGTACGGGCGAGTTCATCAAAGACGCCGCCGGCCAACCCCTGCTCTTTACCGCCGCCGAGCTGACCGCCGCCGATACCAGCTCCAAACTGCGCCGCGTGATCAAGACCACCCTCGACCTCCTCGCCCTCTCGAACCTCAACCCCAATGTTCGCCGCGACGCCGCATCGAAACTCGGCCAGGAACAAAACGCCGATTATCTTGCCCATTTCCGGGAACGGCTGGCCGACGAGAAATTCCCGGAGGTCCGCAAAGCGCTCACCGAAGCGATTGCCATCACGGAACTGCTGGACGAAAAGGCCGACGTTCGACTGGGAGCAGTGCGGGCGCTGGACCAGCAGCGTTCGATTCCCGGCCTGGATTTCCTCGCCCGCCTGGAAACGGAAGCCACTTGCCCCACGTCCACCGCCCATACTCCCAACCGCACCTGCCAAACCCTCCAAGCCCTGACGAAAATTATTGGCAAGGGTTTTGATCCCGCTAGAAAGCACAAAACCGAACAAACCAAGCCCCACAACTAAAAATACACCTAAAATAACCGCAACAGACGAAAATCTTAGTATGATGGGCATCTCTCTACTGATTTTGTCTTTAAGCGATTCTTTGCTTACAATTTCGGAAAGCTCTTCTCGTTTTTTACGTTCCTGATCGAGTAGGCTTTTTAATCCTCCTTCGTCACCCTCAGCAAGTCCCGCCTTTCGCAATTGATATTCACGCTCCAATTCCTTCAACTTCAGTTCATGCTCCAGTTGCCGAAGGCGTGCGTCAGTTTGTCCACGCATTTCTTGTTCCTTGCGCTTTTCTTCCAAAGCGCGCTCGCGTGGCCCAGGAGGCAAAACAATGGTTGCAGCCTTCACAACCTCAATAGGCTTAGAACCCACCGCCAAAAAGCTTTGCAAGCTTTTCACAACTGGCCCCGATTCGGCGGCTGAAATTGACTTTGAAAATTTTACAATGACCAAAGCTTCTCTAAAATATTTTCGAATGTCGTCGTAACGACGATTTGCCACACTGCTCACAATAATGTCGAAGTCTGCATCCTGAAGCGCCGTAACTTCGGTGGAGATAAGTTTATCATTAAATGTAAACTCAAATTCAATAATATATGAGCTTCTATCGAGGCGTTTGGATAGGTAATCATCAACACGTTCGGTTAACAATTCACGGGCGCGACGCTCCAAACCTTCCCGATACGCTGTGGTCCAGCCTTTCACGTTACTCCCAACTGTCGTAGTTTTGGCAGCTGTGCTATTCTCTGCCATGGAAAGAGTCGGTAAAGTTCCCATTAGCAACACTGCAGGAACAGCTCTTGCGATGCCAATGCACAGACGTGGGGTTTTCATAAACTCTCCTGAAAGCAGCTGGGCAAGATTTTCCTTATGCCGTGCTGTGGATCGGATGTTTTGAGTCGTACTTTAGGATCTTTTTCAAGAACTTTTGATTATTTAATGGTGTTGGCATGTTGATTCGGCGAATTGTTCCTGCGAGAGCCTCTGCTGTGTGCGTCTTTTGTGCGGGTACCCTTTCCGTCTGCACAGTGCTGATAAGCTGTGCGTCTACGGTAACCATCAAAACCGCTCCCAAGAATGCCGAGGTTTCGGAAGTCCCCAACCGCGATACAAAGGCAACTCCAAAGCTTATTGGCAGTTCTGGAGAACTGATTTTATCGGGACAACAACTCAATGGAAATTTGTATCGCATTTCTGCCCCAGGATACGAAACTGTTTACACCTATTTTCCGTCTTCTAACGATCCCAAAGTGGTGCTCGATTTTTCACTTCCCAAACCTTTGTTAAGCGCGGAAGCACGCTTAGCACAGGCCGAAAATCAGGTCCGATCGCTGACGCGAATTTTAACAGAGACAGAACAAACACGAGATGATTTGCTCAAAAATTACGACAAAGTTGCACGCCTTTTGGTTGCAACACAGCGCAATCTCAATTTGCGAGCCTTTGCCGACGCCGAAGACACTCTCAAACGCCTTTTTGAATTGCCACAAGATCAACTCCCCGCGGCCTCATGGACTCTGCGCGGAAAACTGCACCTTTTAAAAGGCCAAATGTCGGATGCACGCATGGATTTTGAACAGGCAGCCCGCAAATCCCCCGAAGAAACCGAAGCCAAATCACTGCTGGAAACAGTCAAATGAAATACAAAATTGATTTTCAACAGACCACCAGCCCCGCAAAATTATTCAGTCATGCGTTCTTTTTATCCGCATTCTTTCTATCAGCATTTTCTTTATCCGCGATTGTAGCAACACAAAAAGCACAGGCAACCGTTTTTTCGGTAACAGCAGGTTACGGATACGCCATGGGCAGTGCCACCAGCGTGTCAACAACATCAACGGGGACGCGCACAACAAGTGTCTCTTTTCCCACAATGTTTCACGCAGCCATGGACATGGGAAACGAATCACTGCGATTTGTTTTGGACGGATGCGCTAGCTATTCGCCCGCACTTGCCGGCGTCGATTTGTCAACGTGGTCGGTAGGTGGCCGCTGGTTTCCGCTCAATGTGATTTCTGGAAAACCCGGAGAAAGCGTGGTGGCAGTTGCTTCACAAAGCTTAATTTTACCATATATTTTGCTGGGGGGCAGCTATAGCCAGTACAACTCCATTATTCGGAACCGCGACGGTTTGCTTACCAAAGTAACAGCAACATCACTTGGTGCCATGGGAAGCATTGGAGTGGACGTTCCACTGGACGCGCTGATTTCCAACAAAGCAAGTTACGATTCTTTTTGGGGTGCAACGCTGTTCGCCGAAGCCCGTGTGATGGCCAATGAATTACCCATTACTTCGCCATCTCTCACAACAACTCTTATAGCTGGGCTTGCTGGAGTGCGCTGGCGATTCTAACAAAACAAACTAGCCTGGCCGCATCAATTTTGCGGAATAACAGAAAACACATCACACCGTTTAAACTGAGGGGCTGGTGCACCTGCAGAAGAATTTGGCATGCTTCGCAACGTGGGCCTCGACTGCGTGGACGTCACACCGAGCTGGTTGTAGGTATTTGCCCCCATGCAATAAACCTCAGACGCAGCCTTCACAATGCAGGTGTGAGCAGCACCCCGTGCAACCGCGCGGGCATCGTAAATCACATCCAGCGAAAATACAGGGCGCGTTTGATAGCCCGTCGTTGTTCCAATTCCCAACTGCCCCGAAGAATTATCGCCCCAACATTTGAGCATGCCACTTTGCAGCAATGCACAGGCTGAACTTTGTCTGGCGGACAAACTTGCCACGGGCTCACTGGCATCAAACAAAGTTGTTTGAGGGGTATTTTTGGAAATATTTGCACTTCCAATGCCAAGCTGCCCCATTCCATTTTGACCCCAACACAAAACCGCCGACACACCTGCGTTGTTAGAAAGCGCACATGTGAAATAATCACCTGCAACAACTTGCACAACATTGGACAAACCAGAAACAATCACGGGATGACCAATGCTGGAATAGGAACCCGTCCCCAATTGCCCGTACGTGTTATCGCCCCAGCAAAAAACTTCGTTGGTATTGCTAATAGCGCATGTGTGTTTGGCCCCTAGAGCTAACCCTTTAGCGCCGCTATCCAAAGTGGTTCCCAATGTAACCGGATTCACTGGAACCCAAGCATCGGTTTGAGAATTATCGCCAATTCGCCCTTCTGGATTGCGGCCCCAGCACCATATTTTTCCGGCATTATCCAGTGCACACGAATGTTCGACACCAGAGGCAATGGCAACAATAGTGACACCAGTAAGGCCGCTCACATAATCCGGAGTTGGTGTTGCCGTACCCGTCGCACCTCGCCCCAGCTGAGCATAATTATTAGCACCCCAACACATCACTTTCCCATCGCTGCGAAGGGCACAGGCAAATCCGGTTGTGGCGGTGCCCGATCCCCCCCCTGATATTCCAACAGCGTTCGCACCAAGAGTGATGGGCACAGGAGTTGTTGACTTTGTTGTGGTGAGGGCCAAACCAATTTGCCCTGCCGCATTTGAGCCCCAGCAATAGGGCTTGGAATCGGAGCCAATGACGCAGGAGTGTGAACCACCCAACGCCATTTGCGCCTGCGTGCCGGTACAAGCGCTTGCGCTGCATCCCACTGCCGAGCCACCCGACATTGCGGGAAACGGCTGCATTCCTTCAACAGCTAACGGTGCTGCCAGTGATGGAATTGTTGGTGCTGCAGGATAATTTGTCAGACTCAAATTTTTTGATAGCGTGCGACTGAACGATGCCGTGGGCAAGGTCCACGAAAGCGTTCCCGTTCCCGGAGTGCCCGAAACCTTTCGCGTAAGCGTTGTTTGACAGGACGGAGCTGTGGGACTTCCAACTCCCAGTTGGGTATATGTTCCATAATTGCCGGCCCCCGGATCGAACCACACCGACGACGTTGCCGCCCCAAATTGCCCCGATTGCACGTTAATACCATCGCAATGTTGAGTTCCCGCAATAAATATTAAATTCGCTTTTGCAATACAGGAACCATCCACTGAATATGTGGAGGCTAAAGAAAAGGGTTGAGCAAAATTCAGAGTCATTGTAGAGGCGGCAATCACGCTAGAGTCAACGGAATCGTACGCACGCACAACCGCCTGGCAGTCGGTCGAGGGCATAACCGACGAAGACAAAATAGTACCACTTGGGTCCATCACAATAGATGTGCCGCATGTTGTTGATTCAAAATAGTAAGTAGGAGAGTCGCCATCCAGATCAGAAATTCCCGAACATACAATTCCCGAAACCGGATCGCCCGAAAAAATTTCAACAGGAGCTGAAATTGTAACGTTGTTCCTTTTGCACACCAATATGCCTGTGGGAGGGCTATTCGCGACAGTGGAATTCCCGGACGATGAACTTGTGATATCGTAGCCATCGGTTGCCGTAATCATACAAGATAGAGTTTGTCCACGCGCCCATGAAACACCATCGCTTGCAGCATTCAGCGATCCCACCGCTGTTTGTTTTTGCAGTGCTCCGCCCACATACCACTTGTACGACAACGTAAGAGGATCTCCATCGTCGTCACCAAACTGAGCAGAGCAATCAAGCTGTGTGGTGGCGCTTGAATTGTAAATTGTGCCACCACCATGAGCCGATAGCGTTGCCGTTGTGATTGCATAAGGAGGGTTGTTCAAAATTGTGATCGTTTTTACCGGACCCGCAACAGTTGCAATGCCGTCACTTAAAAAGCTCTCGCACGTCACCACAGTATTTGGAGTGAGCACAACACCGGCATCGCCGCCCGCCGCCGCCGCTTTCAACGTTCCTACAGCGTCATTATTTTTTACAATACTTCCATTCACCCGCCAACGATAAGTTGCACTTAAAGCATCGGCATCAGGATCGGTTCCCGAAATCAAACACGAAAGTTGATCACCTCGGAATGCTGCTGTAGGGCTAATTGCCGCCCCCGAAACCACAGGAACACGGTTGTTAATGAGTTTTCCTGCCAGCGACGCTACCGTTACGGCAGGGGTAGAACCATGACCATCGGCGTTCACAGGCAAAGTTGCCCTGCACAAAATATTCGTGTTTCTATCTATTGATTGCGCAATGTAATTGTATTTGGTTTCGCCCACAATTGTGGTCTGGCTGCTTCCGTTATCACGTAGCCATTCATACACCACAGTCACCGCATCTCCGTCGGGATCAACCGTGGGTGCAAGGCATCGCAATTCGTCGCCTGGGTACAAATCGCCAACCCTTGCATCCACACTCACACTTGTGAATGAAGGATTGGAGTTGAGAGGCGTTACCAAGGTTGAATTCGAAGAAGAAACAGCTGCCGACAACCATTGATCGGCATTTGCTGCCAATAACAACTGACAGGTTATAGCGTGATTGCGATCCGCCGAAACCACCTGATACAAAGGCGTAATTGCACTGCTAAAAACAATTGCGCCATCGCGCTTCCACAAAAAGGTTGGATTTGCCAATGTATCACCGTCAGGGTCGTTATAAATGCCACTGGAATTGCACGTCAGCGACGCACCCGTTGTCAGATTCCCTTGATAGGAAATAGTGGGCGGCAACGTAAAAATAGGGTCTCTATTTTTGGGTGTCACCACGTTTGCCGAAAAAAGAGGTCCTTGCGCATCCGAACCATTTCCGTCGGCATTTTGCAAAAGGCTCATGGCGCACTTTAAGCCATGGGTTCGTTCACTGGGCTGCACAACATAAAGCTGTCCAGCAGCATTGCTTATGGGAACATCGTCTTTATACCACTGATACACAACCTTTGAAGGCGAAACTGTTGTTCCATCGATATCGCCATCGGGATCAAAAATAGTGCCTCCACATTGCAAAATTGTGCCAAGATAAACGCTGGAAAGCGAACCAGCATCCTGACGCACCACAGCAACATTACTCAAAACAGGATTGCTGTTTGTGTAACGAACGGCATTGCTAAGAACAGGGTCCACAGCAAGAGAACCGTAGCCATCGGCGTTTGCAGCCAGTGAAACTCTGCATTTAATGTCGCGATTGCGATCGGCAAGCACAATTTGATAAGTGTCTCCAACGGCGCCCGCAATGGGAGTGTTGTCACGAGTCCAGGCTATGGTTGGCGCAACCAAACTGTCACCATCTGCGTCATCGAGAGTGCGATGGCATGTGAGCGTGCTGCCCACAGCCAAGCCGGTTGTAGGGGTCACAAATACGTTGGAAATTGTGGGAGTCGAGTTGTGCACATTCACAGTATTTGTGGACGAAAAAGACGCCAGTGCCGTGGAGTAGCCATCGGTGACACTTCCCACCCTGCAACGCAAATCCTTACCACGCAAATTGGACGATCCCGTGACAACAAAACACTTCCGCTGTGAGCCTGGAGTTGCACACGGCCCCTCCAATAAATTAGCATCGTTCCATGCAGGAGCGGAAACGGTTCCATCATTTCTTTCAATGGAAATCGTACCAAACAAAAGAACATCGTTGTCGGCATCTGTTGCCGCAAAGTCACAACGCACTTTATGCCCCGACAACGCATAACCAAAACTATCGTCATCGGATATCGCGACCGTTGGGTTTGTTGGGGGGCTATTCCCAAAAGTTGCCGGCGAAGCTGGCACCGCAATCACTGTTGAGTGGCCATCCGTAATAAGTGCCGAACACTGTATCACAGCTCCGGGAGTGAATGTTCCCAAAACAGGACTTAAAGTGTCGCCATTCACACCCGCAATAAGGCTACCATTCCTGCGCCACTCATAAGTTATTGTGAGGGGATCGTTATCGGGGTCTGTGGCTTGAGCGGTGCACTTCAAGGGCGAGTAGCGGTTGAACGCCGTTTGGTTGGGCAGCGTTACAAACGACACTGTCGGATTTATAGGTGCTCTATTTGTTGCTGTAAAAGTAATTGGCACAGCAGAAGCATATGTAGTTCCGTCTGCCACACGATAAAGAACAAGACACGAGTTGGTCGTTGCCCCTAGGGGAACAAAGGCTGCGCTGGGTTGCCAAACAACACTAGCCGTGCGACGCCCCGAATTCGCAATTTGAGAAGCATCCGTGCGCACAGGTTTCGAATCGGGGGGACACGTGTTTGTGATTTCATCAAATGTGAGGGTGTCGTACAAGTCGACATCCGTGGCTGTGAGCGTAATGGTTGCAGCGGGAATGAGTGGATTCGTGCTGCGTCCTGCAACATCAGCCACAAGCACAGGAGGCGAGTTGGGAATCGCCATGCTTTTTTCGCTCGTGTTGCTGTCCTCGTTTCCAAATTGATCAAAGGCGTGCACAATAAAATAATAAGTTTGATTTTTCAAAAGCCCTGCAACTTTGTAGTTGCTGGCATTTGCCGGCAGCGGACCACTGGAAAACACATCTGTAGGAAGCGGAAGCTTTTGCGACATCACCTTGGGTGGCGTTCCAACCATGCTTGCGGAAGACCAATAAACAGCAAATCCTGTGATTTCCACGGTTGAACGCGGCTGCCAAGTTAAATTTGCCGTACCAAGAAGGGGCCCAATCCCAGTCGCACCCGCAAACGCAGGTGGTGAGAGCTTTAACGTCGCACCACGAATCACCGTTGTGTTGTCGCCTTCATTAAAAAATGTGTCTACGGGCACAACCAAAAACTCGTACGTTGTGGCAGCTTGCAAATTGCCAATTTGATAAACAACAGTTTGCCCACTGGCGGGCTGCCCTTGGAAAAGTGTTAAAAACGGCGTTGTAGAACCGGGCAAACGCGCAATAATTTTATAAAATGAAATATTTGTATCGGGAGTTCGGTAATACTCTAAACGCACGGTGTTTTCGTCCACACCCGAAGCCGAAACATAACCCAAAAACTTTGGAGGACTTTGAGTTCCCACATTCAAAGAAAACGCTTTGGTTACGTTTGCAGTTACATTTCCGTGGGAATCTTCGGCACGCACAGAAAAAGTATACACCTGCCCCGATTGAAATCCCGAAAGAATGGACATTGTTGAAGTGCCGGGTTCCGTTGTTTTCGGCGTTGAAAAATCAATGGCACCTGCCGAACCCTTTGCATAATAAATAAAGTAGCGTCGAGTTTCGCCAACCGCAGCTTTCCAGGTGAGCACAACTCGCTCGCCATCCAAGGAAGCCGATTCAATTCCCGCAAAAACAGGAGCCCCTGCATCGGGCGTCACAACAGTGAGTGAGTCGGTATTAATGCTTTCAACACCAAAATCGTTCACCACGTGCACGCCAAAACCGTAACGCAGTTCATCACCAACATTTTGCACAATGTAGCTTGTGGAGTCCCACGGGACCTCCGCCACAACTGTGCTCCAATCAATTACTGGAACGCCATTAACGTTGGATGTCCCTTTGTAAATGCGATACTTTGACAACGATTGTGCATCGGGAGAGGGATTCCATTTTAATTCCACATTCAATGTATTGGGCAAAACTGTTGCACCTTTGATGCCGTCAAAACGCGGAACCGTTAAATCCGTTACCAACACCGTAAGTGTTTTTGTATTCGTGTCTTCAACGCCATAACTGGTAAACGCACGCACTGCGTAAGTGAGCCGGCGCCCTTTTGTTTGCCCAGACAACGTCACACGGGCTTGCTCTCTGCCCGGAAGCGACATCAGCCTTGTTTTGTAATCGTCTCCCAAATAAACATTGTATCCCGCAACCAAAGAATTGGTGCTGGGATTCCAGTCCAACGAAACCTTTTCGGTGTCTGTTGAAGCAATGCGCTCCACGCCCGAAAAATCGCCCAACAAGTTTTTTGCCACGCAGGCTTTTGCAGTATTGGCGGTATCAGGAAAACCGGCTTCAGCGTATTGAACCTGAAAACAAAGCTCCTGTCCCAATGAAAATGGTCCAAGTGTTGTACTGGCATCGGCTGTTTTGGCAAGCACTGTGGCATCAACAACATCATTCAGTATTCGACGTACCAAATAGTTTCCGCGGCCTTGAGGCACCTGAGTCCACGACACGGTCACTCGCCCATCAGCCCCAATTTCTGCGGTTTTTGCACCGGAAAAATCACGTGGTTTGGGAACAGAACAAACTTCATTTGTATTTGTATCAGGATTGAGTCCTGTTACAGAAAGTCTAACCACAAAACATGTTTGAGCAGCGTAACGAAGATCGGGGGTTTTGAAAAAAGCTTCGGTTGTGCCGGGTCCGGCTGCCTTAGAAAAATCGTATGCAGCCGGCGCTGTGCGCGAATAAACAAAATACGTCGAACCTGGAACCGGCGCTGCAGTCCAAGAAACAATCCAAGTGCCGTCGTCGTTTTCTGCAATCTTTTGTGCGCCGGGAAACGCGTAGCCATCGAAACCAGACAATGGTGACGGCCCATCGCTGCCTTTGCACGCAGCAACCAGGGCCGAGGCTGCCAAAAGCAGCGATGCCACATATGTTTTGGATCGTAAAATCATCCGCACGAAACTGCTCCTCATTCACAGAATGACAGAAGTCTTCTCAACCTGTACTTTCGGCAGCATTGATGGAATACTTGAGAGCAGGATGCTGCTGTATAAGATGATGCGGTTCTGGAAGTGGCAAAAACATGACTCAATCGCATCCCGATTGGAGACTCCCAAAATGACAAAAAAGTCTTATCTTCTTGGCTTAACACTGCTTGGCATTGGAGTTGTAGCAGCTGCCGGAGCCTACTTCCGAAGTCCCCAAAAAATACCCCACGGCACAGCTTGCCTTGCGGGATCAGGCCCTCTGACCCACTCTTGTGGCCCCTTCGGCCCAGCCCTCACAAAAGCCTGCGAAGCCACTCAAAATCCAGAATGCAAACGCGCCGCTTGGAAACGCGAAACACTCATCAACGTGGCCCGCGATCTCCCTCAACTCAGCACAAGCTGCCTGCAGTCCGGCGAAGAACCATGGATTTGGGCTTGCGGCCCTTTTGATGCACAACTTGTAGAAATTTGCCGCTCACAATTGCGCGCCGGCGACATCTGCGCAACAAATCGTTGGCATAGGGAGCTCTTCACCCGTGCAATGCAAAAGGCGTTTCCAACCCCTTTTCGCGATACACCTCGGCCTATTTTATCTTTGGAAAATAGAAATGGACAATGGCTTCTCTCACTTGTTTCAAACACCTCGGTGCTAGGGCAAATTCCTATTTCATTTTCTGCATCCGTTCCGCCTCACTCAGGCGTGTGGTGGGTAAGCGCAAGTGAAAGTGCCACCAACGGATTGCATTGGCGCGAAGGCATAGCCAACACAAAAACCCGTTCCCAAATTGGCCCCGTATTTATTTCGCTCGTGCGTCTTTCAACAATGGGAAAAGAGGAAGAAAACACAACAATAAGCTGGCCACTCTCAACCACTCAAACAAATAATCAAACGAACACTCAAACAGAAGCACAAGCACACAACAATGCAATTCATATTTTTAGCGAAGTTTCACTGCGCACGTTTGTTTCGTGGTTTGCCGAACCTGGTGCCGCCCCCAAGGCTCTGTGGGTGGGAGGCGAAAAACGTTTTATGCCATCACTTTTGGAACAAAAATCACTCAGGGAAGTTCCCGCTATTTTGAGAGCCAATATGTGATTTCCGAACTAGTGAGAGCCTTATCAAAGGTCCGCAAACTTTGGAACGATGAGTTTGTATTGCCATACCCTCGGTAGTTTCGCTGATTAATATCGCGATACATTCCGTAGTAACCGTAGCGCGCTCCCAAAATAAATTCACCACCGTACACACTTCCCGATCCCGACCACGACGCCTGATTGATCACTTTTGTGCCGTCAAGATACGCATCGTAGGTAGCGGTTTCAAAAACAACAACAAAAGAGTGCGATCCGCTGACATTGCCAACCGTTCTTCTGCCACTTGCCACAGTTGTTCCTGCAAAATTTTCTCCAACATCACCCGGCACACTCAGGTATCCCGTTTGGCCATCGTCGCCTAACGTGAGACCAAATGCGGGTGGAGTGGGTTCAACAACAAGCGCTTTGGTGGGATCGGGTAGACGCAAATAATACGATTCGCTAAGAGCACGATTGGTTTGAATCTCTTGAAGCGGTTTCAGCAAAAATGTGCCAGGAACTCCAGGCAACGGAGTGATCACTTGGTTGTAGTTACCCGTGAGCACACTGTATTTTTGATATTTTGATGGCACATCGCGACGGACCCATGTGAGGTTTGCCAAATTAAATTCATACAAGCCTATTGTTGAGGCATATCCGTACGACCAGTAGTTCGTTGGATACATCACAACATTGCGGTTGGTGTCTGTAACAGCATCGGTGTCATAAAATTCCATCCACGAATAGGACATGGATGAACCATCAACATTAACATTCGTGGATGAGCCACGCCAGGCAGGAGCAGCAATGCCTTCTGCAGAATTCAGGCCCGAACTTGCCGGCCCCGCAGTGGCATTGGTAATTAAAAAGCACCGATTTGTTAAATCGTACGTGATGTACTGTATCTTGCTGGAAAAGTATGTCCAGTTATTGCTTGCATCTTTGTAGCCATACACCACAACCCTATCGTGCGAAGGATCGTACGCCATCACAGCATGATGATATTGAAAAATAGGCAAAAAGGCATTGACGCCGCCGGGGTTCGCATCGTTTGCACTACAAAGCTCCCACCCCGACGCAGCATCCGCATCTACCGAGGGAATTTTAATTTCACGGGCCTTGTAGCCACCGGAGCCATCGGCAACAACCATGCTAAAGCGAGGATTGTAAGCTGTGCGCCAAGTGCGCGCTGAATTGCACATGTTGGGGTCGGGATTCAGCATATCGTAAGGAATATTTCCTGCAAAAAGAGCAGCCTTTGCTAAAATAGCCCCACCTTTCCAAGGCACACGCACAGAACTCCACACGTGCCGTCCGTTGTTCCACCAGGTTCCCAAATACGGACGCTGTTCGCTAGCGTTTGCATTAGAGCAAACATCCTGTTGCGGCACCCATATATCACTGGAAGAAAGTGGGTAATTCAACCACCCTTGTGAGGGGTCGTAAAGACTCAACGCATTTAGCCGCCCCCGTCCTATAGCTGCGGTGTTGTCGAACCGATCACTATTTTGCAGCACATACATGCGATCGGCTAATTCGCCTGACGCCGTTGCATAGGCATCGGGGTCGTTTGAAGCCGGCACGCTGGACGGCAACGATTTCAAATTTGTCAGTGGTGGTTGCCGAACACCCGTAGAGACATCGGTTGTGAGATTGGAGACATAGTTAAAATTGAAAGGCACTCTGTTGGAACTCAAATTAATATCCGTTGGCAAATTCAACAGAGTTTTTTTCCACGAACCAGCAGCAAACGTATACTGGTAATTATTAGTGCCAATAGCCCACACCTTATTGCTGCCAAAGAGAGGCATCATCATCCCATAAAAATTGGGTTCATAATTCAATGGCACTTGGCGCCACTGAGTGAGAGAATTTGACCAAATCCAAATGTCGGACTGCTCTCTGTTGGGCGCACCACTCACGCCCGAAACCGCACGACCATCATAATCCACAAGTTCACGACGGTAATTGTCAAAGCACGGATAGGTGTTCATCATGGCTTGTGGTTGCACACCCGGACTTTGAACAGTCCATGTTGTGGGATTTGCGGGAGACCATTCAAAAATCCGCTTAAATTGGGATTCCCAATAACCAATGGAAACGCCAAAACGTTGCCGCGAATCGTCCCACCACACATACAAATTAGAAACAGCCCGTGCCGTACTGTACGGCATTGCGCTGTTTGCAAAGGCACTAAATGTGCTGCCATCCCATTTCCAAACGTTGGTGTTCACCCAATCGGAACCAGAGTTGTTGGAAATTGCAAAGTAGTAGACACCTTTGTACGGACCGCTTGGCACAGTCACTAGCGACGAGTTAAAACCTGCGTATGTGGGCAATGCTGCGGGTATTGTGTAGGCATCTTTTGTCCAACCTGCAGTTGGATCAAAATGCCAAATGGAATTTGTACGCACCGATGTCCAACTCACATTAGGCAGCATATAGCGGCCACCAAACATCATCATCTTGTTGTTAAACGGATCCCATGCCAACGCTTGCGAACCATAGCGCCCGGGCTCGCTCACATTGGCTTGTGTGGTGGGTCGGTTGCCAAAAAGTTGTGTCCAGGTTTTTCCGTCGTATTCCCAAGTATCAGACATCACCACATCGTTTTGAATACCGCCATAAAGCATCACACGCTGCGTGGATGGATTAAATACCAATTCTGGGAAAAACCGAGGCAACGGCGTTGTGCCTTCGGGGTAAACGTCCGATAAATTCTGACCGTCCCACGCATTCATGCGGTACTGCCACGATGGGTTATTAATCCAACCAATGTTATAGTCCCACGCATTTGCCCCTGAGCGGTTTTCGGCCCCCATCCACAAGCATTGCCTGTTGGCCTCATCAAAAACACTCACGCCATTGGCAACGCCAAAAGTGGATGCACTCACGGGAAAATTGTCCCAACCATTCCAGTATGCGGTTCGTGCGCCCGTATCCAACGCAAACACACCACTTCCCGTAGCATTTTGCAATCCCGAGGAGTCGGATGCCACAGAAAACTTAAGCATAAAGCTTTTATTTGGAGCCGGAACAAACTGACCTGGGCGCGATGCACGCAGGTAGTCGTCAACCGAACCAAGAGTTGCCAGACCCGGAGCCGTAGCAAAAACAGCTTTATTTAAAACATCGGTAAAGCGGCCACCACCATAAACATTTTCCACATAATTCAACGTCGTATTTGACTGTGAAAACGAATAATTTGTTGCCAACGACGGCGGCAATGTTGTTACCGAGTTGCTCACAGCAGTATTTGTGTCCACAAAGGGGCATCCAATACAACCCGCACGCACAACAAAATAATATGTGCCTTGTGGAATACGCAATGTGTCTAAACCACCGACGTACAAATAAAGGTCATTGGGAACGGGGTCATGAATAGAATCGCCCTTCAAAATACGCTGAAACGGCGTTCCACTCAGCAAAGTGGCGGAGTCGGACATCTTGGACATGTACACATCATAATAGTCAATGTCACCTTGAGGCACACTGGAAAACTTCAAGCGAATTTTTGAGTTTCCGGTATTTGGCCACACTAAGCTTGCATTACAACCCGTGTCGTCGCAAATTCCACTCCCCGTATTTGCAAGTCCTGTGAAGAAAATAGGGTTATAAACGGGATTCACGCACACGGGCGTTTTTGCATCGGTGCTGGCCAAAAAGTAACTTGTGTCTTGATATGTGCCTCTCACAATATAGCAGTTCCAGCTGCCCATGGTGGCATTGGTATCAACATACGTCATTTGCGCGGGCGCATTACCAGGATTTGCAACAGTTCCTATTGGTGTTCCTACAAAACCCGTGAAATCGGCTTTCACCGTGGAAGCAGAAATCGCACCAGCGCGTGCCGTTGATTGATCAAGATTTGTATAGCGGAAAACAGAAACTTTATTCCAAAATCCCGAAAAATTACCGGGAAACGTTACTGTTGCTTGCGTAGGCTGCCCGGCAACCTTAGTAGGAACAACACTGATAATATCGTCGCCAGTGGGTAAATTGGGACGCAAAACCTGTGAGGCAACCAAACCCTCGCCACTGGTATAAACATTTGCATTCTGGGTCACAACAGCGCGCACTCGAGCATAATATGTGCGGTTGGGAACAATTTTTGTTCCGGCTGCATTGGCCATATTTGTAGACGACAACGTCATTTGAGTTGTGCCAATGGTTGCACTCTGCCCCGCTAAAACACTCCAACTTGTGCTTGTGACATCGGAAGATTCAGAAAGCAAAACATCATAGCGAGTGAACGATCCCATGGCGGCATCCCACTTTGCTATAATTTGCGAAAATCCGTTGGTTTGATCGGGAATATTGTCCAATTCCCGAATACCCGCAAAAATAGGTGCCTGAAGTGTGGGCGTAAAGCACTTGAATGTTGTGTCATCGGAAAGCAAAAACAACGATTGGGAGGTATTACGGAAAGCAGCGCGCACCAAAAAGCACGTTGTGTGGTTTGCTGGAAGGGCATTTGTAGACAAATAGGAACGCGTGGTTGCATTGGACGCAAGCTGCTCCACGTGATTCGAACTGCTTGCAATTTCAGTTGTTGTGATCACGCTATCTTGCATCAAAGTTGCAATTTCATTTGTGATCAGAGCTTCGCTTCCGTCGGTCCACTTCCAAAGCAGGATCATATTGTACAATCCGCCCACATTGGGATTCGAATTGGGAAGAGCCCACGAGAGGGTGACCTCACCCACAGAATTTCCGGGAGTGAGAATTAATCCCGAGTTCACGGGCTTTAGCGGAGTTGTTACACCACTGCGAATAGTCTGATCGCCCGAAACAAAGGGGCCACCAGCAACACCCGGATCATAAACAGCACGAACGCGAATATTGTAACTTGTATTTGGCGTCAGGCCAGTGAGTATTGCACCCGTAGATGCCTGCGACACCCCACTAATGGTTGTCCAATTTGAAGGCGAAGCTGTTGTGTCGTAAGCAACTTCGTATCGGGTAAAGTTTCCTGTTGCCGGGGTCCAGTTCAATTGCAGCGACGTGAATCCCGACTCCGCATTGATGGTGTTGATGGAATCAAGCCCCGAAAAAACAGGAGGAGGAATCACAATATTGACGCATTTTGTGACCGAATTTGACGAACCCACAAAGCCAAGGGGCGGAACGCCTGTAGGTTCAATAAATGCGGCCCGAACCAAATAGCAAACATAATCTCCGGAGACCAAAGTGTCACGATCTTCCACATAATTAGGAGTGGTGTCGGAAACTGTGACTGTGCGAAACACCGAGTTATACGGAGGCGATTGGGTGGCGTTAAGACCCGCATTTGTGACCACATCTGTTGCGGCTGTAGACCCTTTTGCGCGGAAAATATAATAGCGATTGAATCCGCCACCGTTGCTTGGTGGAATCCACGTCAGCTTCACACTGGAGTCGGCCTGCAGCACAGCAGAAAACAAGCCGTCACCACCGGGCTCTTTGGGAGCCGTAACAACGTTTGCAACAACGCTACTTCCGGCATACAAAACAGTTCCACTTCCAGTGTCAAAGACAGCGCGAACGCGTACAAAATAAGTTTTATTTGCCATAAGTGATGAAAGCGTCGTTTGCGTTGTTGTGATGTCGCCGGCTCTGTCGCCAGGAATTTTTATGGTATTTCCAGACTGGAAGAATACGCCGGGGTCAATGTCGCTCGTCCAGGTATTGGCCGTTGCCCAACTGATTTCATAACGCGAAAAAGAACCCGACGCCGCTGCCCAATTGACTGCAAATTGATGGAAAGCACTGGACTCGGCTCCTGGCACCAAAGTGGAAACACCACCAAAAGTAGGAGGCACCGCCACCGGCGTAGCACATTTAAATCCTGCGGTTGTAGGCACGCTGCTCAAACTTTGCGCCTGATATTTTGCCACCGCAACAAAACAATAACGTTTACTTGTTGTCAGCGACGTTATGGTTGCCGAACGCACCGTTCCTTGGAAAACAGCACTTTGTTGCACCGATGAATCGCTTAAATTAAAGGTTGTTGCACTGCTCCCTATTGCCATTTGCAAGTAATAAACAACAAAGGAATCAAACACACCATCGGAGCTTGGGTCCGACCACGTTACCACAACTGAAGTCAGACCTTCGTTACCCGTTGCCGGATTTGCGGTATCGAGCCCCGCAAAAGTGGGAGCCTGCATTGGATTCGTACTCGTAGACAAAATCGTGCGATTGTATTCCCCTGCAACAACATTAGACCCCGATTTTCGAACAGCTCGCACCACAAAGCTGTAAACTGTATTTTGAGACAAGGCAGCAACGGTATACGTTTCGCCGCTTGCCACAATTTCTATGCACCCTGGCTTTGTGGCATCGGACCAATTCAGCTGACACGTATTGTAATTAAAATCAAATTCCACGCCTCGAAGCGAAACTCCAGGCACTCGGAAAATTTGATAGTGAGTTGCATTGGCTGCAGCGTTCCATCGCAACTGAATTTGCGTCAAACCATCAACACCGGGCAAAGCACTTGCAAACTGCAAACCTGCAAACGAGGGCGAAGATTCGGCCAAGGTGGTTACAACCTGATACTTCGTATTTGTATCTTCATTGCCCGAGCTGTCTGCCGCACGCACCACAAAAGAGTATTGACGCGCAGCCTGCAAACCCGAAACAATGTAGGACGTGAGCCATTTTCCAGAACCATCGCGTGTTTGTAATTTTGCCAAAGGCACAGATGTGTTTGATGTGTCGTAAATTCGAAATTCTTTAATATCTTCGTTAACAGTGGTATCCCAAAACAGCTGAACACTGGTATCCGAAACAGCGTAGCCCGACACAAGTCCAGCAAAAATAGGAGGAACTACGTCTTGGGTGTACTTCACAACTTGATTCGTATCCTGATTTCCAGCTTCATCAAAGGCGCGAACAACGTAATAGAATGTTGAATTTCCAGTATCGGGACAACGCGTAGCGGTAGTCACACCACCCGTAACAGTTGTTACAGGCGTCGAAGCCAACAGCGCAGTGATTCCGCCATTTGATGTTGCGTTATAAAGAACGCTGTTCACTTCATAAATTTTGTACATGATATTCATGCTTGGGGTGCGGTCGTCAACGGCTGCATTCCAATTTAAAACAATACATGTGCCGTTCATTTGTGCACTGGAAATACCCCCAAAACCTGGGTTAACAGTATCAGGGGCAATGGTTTTCACAACTTCGTTTGTATCCGCTGCATTCAGCGAATCCAAAGCTCTTACCAAATAGTGGGTATACTTTGAGCTATCCACAGCGTTGTCGGAAGCGCTCAAATTTCCGCCCGCAGTGATTTTGAGCAGACAACTGGAACACGCCACTGCACTTGCGCTTGCCGATTGTGAAGAGTCGGCCAATTTGTAAATAGCATAACGAATGGTTGTAGCAGCATCGCGATCATCGGCAGCGGAGTTCCAAGCAAGTTGTGTGCTGCGTGACGGAACATCATACGCCGCGGACCACAGGCCCGTAAATGTTGGGGGCGCGTTTCCGGGAACAGGCGCCGTGTTTGTTCCAAGTGTATCGCGCTGCCCTGCTTCGTCAAAGGCACGAACACCAAAATAATAAGACTGCGATGGGTCATCAATAGCCATATTTTGAAGAGTCACGGAACCCTGAATAGAAAGTGCAACATTATCGTTCATAAAAACCTGGTCCGCAGTTGCAGTGGTTCCAGCTGGCACCCTGTACTTATATATTTTATATGTCATTTTCTCTTTGGGAGTGCGGTCGTCCGTGGCTTCGTTCCAGTGCAATGTCACCATGCTCTGATTCACAATTTCAAGGGAAGTCAATCCCAAAAATTGAGGCGGAAAATTCGTTCCCAAGTTGGATTCACTGGCGTTTGTGCTCTCTAGGCCAGCATCATCTACAGCGCGCACAACATAGGAATAATCCTTAGACCAGTCTACAGAAGTGTCGGTGTAGATCAGTGCATTTTGCCCAAGCTTTACCAAGGTGGAGGAAAACGAACGAGTGGGATTCGGCTGGCCCGAAATATTCTCGAAGCGATACACGTTATAAGTTAAATTTTCCGACTTCGTGCGATCGTCCGTTCCCTGGCTCCACACCAACTGAATCCCCCGTGGATTACTCACCTCCGTAATCGAATTTATCCCGTTCGCAAGGGGCGGCTGATTGAGTGTCAACATGGCAGGAGGATTTTGTGAAGCAGGATCACCAACTGCGCCAGATTCGTCCACCGGTAAAACCACATAATAATATGTTTGCGTAGGAAGAACCGTGGTATCGGTATACGATTTTACGCCCTTCTGAGTGGAATCCAAAGGCTTGGTGAAATCGAAACTATTCAATGTTCCCTGTTGGGAACGGAAAATTTGATAATACATATTTGTTGGCGATGTGCGGTCGTCAAGTGCAGGCGCCCACGTTAGTTTGGCACCTTGCAAATCTTTATCCCAGGTCACAGCAACAGATCCCGTCATGTACGGACGACCATTTGCATTCACAAGGAATTCTTGAGTGTTTGTGCTCTCAAAATTGCGATCGTTAACAGCTCGAACACAATAGGCCCAACTTTTATTCGTATTTACTGATTCATCATTAACCTTAACAACACCGCCAGCGGTTTCCATCAACGGATGCTGAAAATCGTATGTGGACGTTGGAATTGCATCGGCGTCGCGGCGGTAAACGCGATAACGTATATTTGCAACAGATGTTTCTGAATCTGTTGCGCTTTGCCACTGCAAAGCCACAACCAAACCCTGCAATGATGCACCCGTTATTCCGGCAAAAATGGGAGGCGTTTGGCCGGCATTAAACCCACGCACAACGGCGTTGGCATCTTCATTCATGCCACCGTCAACCGCATGCACAGCATAGCTGTACAATTTTCCCGAAACCACGGTTTTGTCTTCGTAAGAAGTCACCCCCTGAATTTCGGCCACAGGATTGGAATAAACCATTGCAGCGGGCTGTTCCACTCGGTAAATGCGATACAAAATTCCACCGGCCTGTGTTTTGTCGTCGTTTGCTTGAGGCCAACTCAACAACGCCACCGGCATGTTGTTGTCCAAACGGAAGCCAATTTTATCGTTCAAACCTGCAAAATTGGGAGCATGAATATCAATGGGGAGATCCACTTGCGTGAAGTTAGAATCCTCATTGCCACGCTCATCAACAGCGCGCACAACATAGTAGTAAATTTTTCCGTCTGCCAAAGTGTTGTCGGTATAATTGGTCACACCCGGAGATGTTGTTGCCAAAGGTTTTGTAAAATCGAACTGCCACATTTTGTCGGTTCGGTAGACCCTGTAAACAAGGTCGGGAGTGCGGCTAACGTTGTCGGTTGCAGCGTCCCACGCCAACACCGCTTTGAATTTTCCATTCAAGCCAACAGCCTGTCCTACTTGCCCAAGCGCAGATGAATTTGGAACGGCATTTAAGGTTTTTAAACCCGCAAAAACGGGGGGCTGGGTGTCATCGTTGGAATTGCGTTCAGAAAGATAACGAGTGTGATCGATACACACTTCCCGCACGTTCAAATCGGGATCAGAAAACAACTGCTGACGCGCCACAACTTTGTAGCAACGTGGAAAAATACCGTTTCCAACAAGCTCTTCAACATAGCTGCCGGCGTCGTTCACAGTTGTGTATGGAGTGTCGGAAAACGTTGTGGTTGTGCCGGTATGCCTGTAAATGTCGTACGACGTTCCACGGGCCGGCAGTTGCGTCCAACGGATCACAACTCTACCTAAGTCGTCGGAACTCACCGTTTTTGTACCCTGAAAAAGCCAAGAGTCGTCGTTTGTAAGACACAATTTTCGAGGCAACGTACGCTGAGCAGCCCCACCCGCTACCGTTGAGTCAATTCGATAACAAAACTTGGCTCCAAAAGGAATATTGGAAGTTGAAAACGAATAACTGGCCTGACCCGGACTGTGCTTGATAACCTGAATTTGTTTTTCACGGGTTGCAGTGGATTTTAAGAGGTCGGCATCGGCGATGGTGGTGGGATAAGCCTGCTCCACCAAAACATATTGGTCGGAACCTGTCATGCCGCGAAAATCAATGCGGACGTTGCCGTTATCGCCCCGCACCACAGCAATAACACCCGAAGAGGCCAGCTCGCCGCTGTCTTCGCCACCACCCAACAAATCCGAGGGTGTTTTGCCGCTACAGGCCGCAAAAAGCAGAAGTAGCGGTATTTGCATAAAAAATTTGTTCCAAGCAAACATAAAAGCCTCCAGCGAAATTTTCGCCTTCTCACGATCCTTCCATCGGCAGAATCTGTGAGGACTTTAATGTGCAACCTTTTTGGCAGCTGCAAAAAGCGCCGAATTGCATTCGTTTTTAAAAAACGCTGTAATCATAGCGTTATATGATAACGCTGTGCAGGAGAAAACAATGAAAACACAGATGCGGAAATCTAAATCATTACAATTTACACCATCATATTACTTCCTAGGAGCCACTTTAAGTATTCTTTTTACAGCGTGCGCATCCATTCCTTGGTTAAATAAGACACCAACAACCTCAGCGCCAGCAACAAATTCCAGTGTGCCATCGGGCACCACAAAGTCAGCCTCAGGAAAGCCTCCTCAAACGGCAACAACAGCATCACAAAACACACAAACACAACTCTCCAAAGGCGCAACCACAAAAAGCGACAAACCTCGTTCAACAACAACAACAACAACAACAACAACAACCAAAGCCGTGCTTGCCGACATCAAACCAACAAGCACCTATTCGCCCATTGCATCATTACAATCCCTGCCCAGCGAAAGCGCCATGCTTGCTTTTCTGGGTATGAATCCAACCCTTGTTCGCAACATCGATCTCAATCCAACAAATGCAGCAACGCGTGAATCTCGAATTCGCACACAAGAGGCTGCACTGAGAAGCATTCTTGCAGGTAAAGGTCCACGCACCCCCGATGTTGCCCTGGGGCTCCTGAGCCTCTATGGCTCACAGGCGCTGTATTTGGACCAAACCATGGCCTTCAACAAACCCGACGCAAATTTTCCAAATCCACAGCATTTTCTAAAAGCGTATCACGGCAAAATGATTGTGATAGGAAGATGGTTGCTACGGGAATTCCCCGCCCACCAACAAATCAAGGAATGGGAAGCACAAGTTCTTATTTCACGACTCAACTTGGGCGAACTGGCAGCTTTTGACGAAAGCAAAAAATTTGTAGAAAAAAACGCCAAACTTGGTCCCGCCACGCGCACTCGCCTTGCAGCCTTGGCCTTTGCATACAAAAACAAAAATAAGCAGCAAGGCGATTTCACCGACGTAAAAGCAACATTACAGCTCCCCATGGATCACGTATCAAAAGCAGTTCTTTCCATGCTTCAAGCCGAAAACTTTGTTAAAAAAGGCGCAATAGAACAAGCACGCGACCAGTATGTTGAGTGTATTAAATATGGGCGCATTTCAGAAATTCCCACAGGAGGCCCCCTTATTGGCCGATGCTTGGGCCGACTTGTTGACGTTTCGCTTGCATCGGGTCCACGAGTGCTGGATCCTAAAGTGATTGAGTTCCTCCTTCACTTCCGCGACTTTGAGCGAGCACGGTACTACGCAGAATCGGTTGCCATCAACAACCGCGAAACCAAGCCCGAAACAGCCCAACGCATGTACGAAGACGCCCTTCAGTATTCAAGCATTCCCGACGCCACAACACTCAAAATGGCCACGCGCATGTTGGATTTCGCACTGCTTTCAACCAACGCCACAGCCATAGAAAAACGCTTATACGCCGCCACCAAGGTGCTCAAAGAAACTCAAGTCGCGTCTATTGGATTCGAAGACCGACTCCCCAGCATTCACTACAAACTCAAAAAGCTGAGCGACCAGGATGCCGCCCCCAAAAAAGCAAACGAGCCTGACACTGCCCTCAAAAACGCCACTATTTTTGTTCGCGTGCACGACTTTCTTCGCAAAGAATTTGACTCGTACGCCAAAAACGACGACTGGGAAGTTTCCCTCTTGAACACGCTGAAAAATGTGGAATCGCACAAGCTTGCTTCTGAGCGTGCCGACGCCTTTGGAAAAAAGGCCAACACTGCCGAAGGAAAACTCACCGCCACAAGATTTTCTGTAAACTCGCGCATTGTTGTTTTAGGTCTTCCAGCAACTCCAGATTGGAATCCAAAACGCAAGCTCAACGCAAATACCGACACCACAAATTCTTTTATTGAAGCGGCAATTCAGCTTTCTCAAGCCAGTGTTCCCGAAAGTGAAGCCGAAAACGCCAGTGCATTAGCCATTTACGCCGCAGTCCTTTCCAAGCAAAGTGAAAAGGCAAGTACAATTTTTGAAGAAAGCTCCAAAAAATTTCCAACGGGAAAACATACCCCCGAAGCAGCATCTTTCCTTATCAATAGTGCAACAAATCATAACGACGAAATTGAGAAAGAAAAAGTACTTCGCATTGTTGTCAACGCAAAAATTGTTCCTTCGGCAGCAAATCACAAAAGTCCTCGCGCCATGTTGGAAGACAGCATGTGGAATAGGGCAGAAAAATTCGGCAACGAGAATCAACTGGAAAATGCGGCAACAACATATGTAGCATTCCAACAAGAATTTCCTGCAAGCAGAAGAGCGGCATCGGCTTTGCGGAAAGCAACCGACGTCTCTCTCGCCGATAAAAAAACAGACAAGGCCATATCGTATTTGGAAGCATTGCTCGAAAATTACCCCCGCTCCGACTTGGCAATGGAAGCTCGTTGGCAGGCAGGCACTTTGGCCGAATCGCTTGAACAAAAAGAACGGGCAGCCGATCATTTCGCACTTTTCGCACAAAAATATCCCGGCGAAGGCTTAGGTCGCAACGCGTGGTTCCGCGCCGCTTCTTTGTATGAAAAATCGGGTAACACCGACAAAGCCGTACAAGCCTACGAATCATTTGTGGCTCAAGCACCCTCTCCCAAACAAAAGATTGATGGTTTGCAAGCCGAAGTTCGCTTGCTGCGGTCCAAAGGACAAACAGAGTCGGCATTAATTGTTTTGAATCGTATTGGAGAAAGTGCCAAAGGCCTTTCTGGCGATAAAATAGAGGAGGTTTCCCTTGATGCACAGCTGCAATCACTAGAACTTCTCAAGGAGGCCGGACGTCATGCCGAGGCTCAAAAGCTTGCCATTGCCATGACCTCATCGCGTCCACGCTCGGAATTGGGCTTGATATCTGTAGCGCGCGCAAACTTTATTTTGGGTGAATATCGCATGGAACTCATGCGCGAGCGCTTGGCCGCACCCAACTTCATTGTTGTGTACGACAAAATTATGGAATTGTATTCCAATACCCAAAACGCCTTACTCAATATTTGCGAAGTGCCAAATCAGGCTTGGTGCTCGGCAGGTTATTTTGAAGCAAGCATGCTGGCACAAAGGGTAAACCAAGCCTTTACAGCTGCGCTTCCGGTTGCACCAACCGACGGGGCCGACCCCATTCGCGACGCCGTTTTAGCCCACATCACCTCTTTGGAACGAGAAGCATCTGTTTACGCTGAAAAGGCCATAGACACTGTGGCCACACTGGGTGCCCCCAACGAGGCCTACCGTAAAAAAATTTCCAAACTCAATGTTCCTGCGCCACAGGTACCCGTGAAAGAAACACAAAAATCAAGCGAGCCTGCCACACAACAAGTTGCGCCAACAGCAACAGAACCCCCAGCCGCACTCTCTGAAACAGCTTCTGCATCCGTTGCGCCTATTGCTGCACCTGCAGATGCTGCAACACCAGCCGCAGAGCCTGCAACGTCACCCGCCGAGCCTGCAACGTCACCCGCCGAGGCTGCACCAGCAGAGGCTATTGCTGCACCAGCAGAGGCTATTGCTGCACCAGCAGAGGCTATTGCTGCACCAGCAGAGGCTATTGCTGCACCTGCAGAGCCGGCTGCAACACCCGACACGCAAGTTGTTCCCCCAAACTGAGGCTATTATGAATGCAAAAAAAGTTCCATTGCTGCTTTCTCTACTCGTTGCCTCTTGCGCGCATCAGCTTCGCATCGAAACCACGCCACCCGATGCACAGGTTTTTGCCATTGAAAAAGATGGAAAACGCGGAAAACTTTTGGGCCGCACGCCATTTGAAGTGCGTGGCGTTTCTGCCTCTATTAAAGCCGTGGAAATTGAACAAGCCGGTCATATTTTAGAACGAGTCCTCATTCCTCAGGGTGTGCCCTCTTCTGTTAATGTGAGCGTTGAACTTTCGCCACTCACAGAAACTTGGATCAAAAGTCAACCCGTAGATGTTTTTGGAAAAAGTCTAGACATAGCCATTGCCGACCACTTGCGCTTTCAGGAACTTTTGCTCACCCAAAATGAAGAAGATGCAAAAAACACCATCAAAGAGCTTATGCCCAAGTATGGGCGTCTTCCCGTATTTCATTACATCATTGGTTTGCACCACCTTACACATCAACAATATACCGAAGCATCGAACGCTTTCCGCAAAGCGTTGGAAATTGATCCCATAAACGAACGTGCACGCCGCATGATGGTGCTTGTAGACGCCAAAATGGTGTCATCGTCGCAATCGGAACGTGCCCGCGCAATTTCTGCCCTAGAAGTTGCCGTCCGAGAAGTTGCGGACGCCAACAACGGAACTCTCAAAAGAACTCCACTTCCAAGTGCTGCACTTACGCACCGTGGCTTTGAAATGATTTTGCCAACAGACAATCTTTTCCGAAAAGGAACAGCCAAACCAACGCGAGAGGCCGTTATTTTGGCACAAAAACTAACCGATGAATTCCGTCGCATCCGTTTCCCCATTCGTGTGCTTATTGAAGGCCATACCGATTCCAGTATTGCCGAGCAAGAAGGGATTGCAGGAGGCCCAAGCAACTCTCCAATTTTATCGCTTATGGAACTTTCTTCCGCACGCGCATCGGCATTTTTAGAGCTCCTTCAATCGGAAGGTGCATCTTTCGCACGATCGGCTATTGCGGGATACGGAAATACAAAGCCTGTACTTGATGAAGTTTCAAAAGGTGTTGCAAATCCCAAAAACCAAACAGCAAACCGCCGCATCGTGCTCAGAGTTGCGTACGAAACAAACGACCCTGCTTCAGCAAATTTAGACGAATTTTTCCCCGCAGAAAGTGCAAAAAGACAACCCAAAGCGGGTGGAGCTCAGGCACCCAAAAAAGACGTTAAAAAAGAAAACAAACCTAGTACACCCAGTCAAAAGCCAGCTACAAATGGAATGACTTCGCCCAATGACGTCCCCCAACCCAGAGCACCACGCGTTACGCTTCCCACCCTAGACGGTGGAGAATAACGCATGAAAAAAAATACCGGGACGAAACTTATTTTATTGGTAATAAGCCTAGGTTTTGCCTCATTTGCAAACACATCTCACGCAGCAACACCTGTAACATCAGCAGCAAGCACCTCCATTGGCAGTGACGAAGTTCCGGTGTTTTTGCTCCGCAGCGATTCACCTCTGGAAATACGCGCTTTTTATTCAATGCAACTGTACACATCGTCAATAAAAACAGCAAAAACCGTTTCCAGTTATTCCCTTATCGGCGGCGGCGTTGAAGGACTTTATTATCTTTCCGAAGACATTGCACTTGCCACGCACTACAAAGGAAATTTACACACAACAACAGGTGCTGTGGTATTTTCAAACTTCACCAGCGGTTTTTCGTACGACATTTTTGGGCGTTCATTTCAAAAAGTTGAAAGCGACACCGACAAAGTTTTTATTTCGCCCCGATACTTTCTTCGCGCATTTGGCGGCATCGGACGCTGGCATTTTGATTTCAATTCGTTTACCAACAACGACGTCACATACTTACCTCAAAAATCAACCTTGGAAGGCGACTTCTGGGCCTATTCCGCCGGCATGTCATTCGACTGGTTGCTGTCAGGAAATCGTCGCATTGGAACGTCGGCGCTGTTTCACCAATCCCTTTCAACACCCGAGCGTTATCAATTCACAATGATTGATTTTTGGTTATCCACCGGCTGGCTATTATAAAACGAAAGGCGCAATTTCGATGAAAAAATTACTACCCACCCTATTTTCGCTATTCTCAATTTCTTCAGCCAATGCTTACGCCAGTGGCAAGCTCATCACCTACTCCATTGGTGATAAACAATTTGAAGGCTACCTTGTGGAAGGCGGAAAAAAAGGCTCTATTTTAATTGTGCACAATTGGCTGGGAATTACCGATGAAACGAAATCCAAAGTAGAAGACTTTGCAAAATTGGGCTACACCGTTTTTGCGGCAGACATTTTCGGAAAAGGAATTCGCCCCAAAAATCCGGAAGAAGCCAAAGCAACCACTGCACAATTTTACGGAAACCGGAATCTCCTTCGCGAAAGAGCTGCTGGCGCGTTCGATCAACTTGTTAAAGCCTCTGGCCCCTCGCAAAAAAACTATGCCGTAGCTGGCTATTGTTTTGGAGGCACAACAGCCCTTGAATTGGCCCGTTCCGGCGCCCCATTAAAAGCTGTGCTCAGTTTCCATGGCGGACTGGACAGTCCCAAGCCCGAGGACGGAAAAAATATCAAAGGACGCGTTTTGGCTCTCCATGGTGCAGACGATCCCTTTGTTCCTGCAGAAAAACTCAAAGCATTCGAAGACGAAATGAGACTCAACAAAGTGGATTGGACACTGATAAAATTTGGGGGCGCTGTTCACAGCTTTACCGACAAAACTGCCGGCACCGACAACTCAAAAGGTGCTGCGTATAACGAAAACGCCGACAAACGGAGCTGGAAAGCTGCAAAGGAATTTCTAACAGAATCATTTAGCCACTCGATCTAGAAAGCAGTCCATCCAATGGCAACTCAATCCAGAAGCCATGGCAGATTTTTAAACAGTGTCAATGTAAAAACTTTTTTTATTTCGGCAAAGATTGAATATACGTAGCAACCCCACCCTTTGCCTGAATATCATCAACAATTTTTCCCACTGCACTGTCCACGGGGCCGCTTGTGGTTCCAAATGATCCCTTTGCAGCCAACAAAGCATCCAACAATGCCTGTGCATCGGCCGGATCAATTGTTCCCAAAGTGGCTAAATCTTGCTGAAGTTTTTTAATTAACAAAATACCATAAAGCGCCTGAAAAATTCCTGCTTGATATTTCATAGAAGGCGTTTCCGCAGCCGTAGGAATAAGTAACATATTATCGGTTGCCGATTTCATCAGAGCAACATTTTCTGCCGTTGCATCACCCACCAACCCTTTTAACAAATCAAGCTGATTTGCAGTTCCCGATTTTTGCTCATTCACAGCCTTCATTAAGATATCAAACAACGTAATCCCAGCCTGACCCGCAAAACTCGCAGCATAAAGAGAACGCGCATCGTAATTTTCAGGTGCTTCGCTCAGCACGGTTGCAAGCTTTTCCTGAGCATCGGAATAACGTTTCCCTTCCATATCCAGCTCCGCTTGAGCTTCTAAATCTTTGGGTGCGTATGTAGAATAAGAATTTTTTGAACCACACGAAATAATTATCGGCGACAGTGAAACAAAAAAAACAAAACACACAAAAATTTGAAACCCAAAAAGAAACCGCAAATATTTAGCACACAAAGTCATATTTCGGTCCCCAATGCCACAAAATATACTTTGCGAGGATCGGTGCCTACCTGCGCTCCCATTTCTTTGGTATACACACCACCTTCCAGTCGAATAAACAACGCCGACAAAACAAAACCGTAAGATGGCCATCCCTGGTATAAACCAGCAGCCACACCCACTCGCTGATCAACCAAAAGTTTGCATCCCGCATAGGTGCGACGCGTCCAATGCTCACCATAAACAGCCGTCAAATCGCGCCTATCCACAGCACAGTGCATAGCCGAATTGCGATTGTGAAAAGTAACGCCAACACCCGCGCTCATGGTTTGTTTCCAAGGAGTCACTTTGCCCGAAAATTTGGTATTTCCCACATCGTTAATTGTTCCAGCAACGCGAAAATCCACATTGCGACTGCGAGTTTGAACGGTAGCACCCAAATCAACCGCGTGTCCAAATCCATATTCCAAACTCTGCTGAAGAGCGGCCACGGCTGTCCCCGGACTTGCGGCAACATCAACCAAACTGAGGCTTTTATTCACTTCGCCTGTTGCCTGATAACGATACGCCATTCCCAACGAAAAATGATCACTCAAATCCACAGCGCCCGAGGTTGCCAGCCCAACATATCCCAAACCGCGAATCCGAAATTCAGGCATACCAACGCTTCCAAATTCGCGAGCCACAAGGTCGAAGCGAGTGGACGAATACACCCCAACGCCACCAAAACGGGTAAGACTTCCCAACGTAAAATCGAGACCACCAAATACAGGTGTTTTAATGGCTTTGCTAACAATTGACGCCAAATCGGCCCCCTTAAAACCCGTTTTGTAGGAGCTGATTCCAAAGTCGGCCAAATCTTTTCCCAAATGAAAAGCAGTGCGAGCAAAAAACCAACGAAAAAAACCACGCCCTAAAGCGGAAAGGCTTGGGTTGGCATACAAAGCACCATCTTGAGTAGCGCGCGTTAAGCTTGCTCCTCCGGCAGCAGTGTCGAAAGGATTCTGATAAATTGCCTCATGCGTATGCAAGGGAACGGGCTCTGCAGCCAGTGCGAAAGCGCAAAACGCCGAACTCAGTGCAACAAACAAAAGCCGCACGCCAATAACCGTAAAATCAGCTTGCGCGAATTTGTAAAGTCTCTCTGCGGTCGGTTTCACAAACAACTTTCTCCGTTTCAAACACGGAATAGGTGCTACCGAAGAAGAACCACTTTACATTCCCGTGAGTTCCTCCTCTGAAGTTATTGCTATGTCGGCATACAGAGTCAGTTTCTGAGTCAGATTCCGTGTCGGTGTCAGAATCAACGACAGTCCTGCGAGAGACGTGACCACTCCCCATTCCCACGGCTGTCTTAATATCCCCAGGTTCAACACAATTTTTTTAACTCGGAAAACTTGCCGACTTTCCTCTTTTCTGGAAAACTAGCCTATAATTGTCAGGCCACATATATTAGAGGACTGGCCTCGGAAGGTGTACAATGTTCAGAAGAATTGTTGCTATTACCGCTTTCGTAACCGCACTGGCTGGAACAATGCCAGCACTTGCAACCCCCCGAACCCCCGGCTTCAACGAAGTCGAACGCTGCCGCACCAACAACGACCCATTTGCCGTGCCAGCCTATGTTTTTGGTCTTTTGCCAGGGGAAGGCCGCAGCGGCCCCATTGACCGTCCTATTTTCAAACCTTCCGATACCGGAACCTGTGTCGACCAACGCGACTATCGCCCCACCCTCACTCTCAGCGCAGAAGAAACAACCCGCTATGGTTTCGAAAATTGGAGCGACCGTATTTCTGTTGCAAACGTAAGAGCCACTGACGGCTGGTACACAGCATCTATTCCCTTTAACGCCGCTCGTGAAGCCAATTTTATGGTTGTCATCCGTAAAATGGTTTTATTAGGAGTTCGGGGAGGACATGCACAATTGCGGGTAAAATTCGATGCACCCGTTATCCTAACTCCCCAGTGGCCGGCAAATCCCGCAAACAGAATAGAAACCGACGAACTCATTTTTTCGGCAAATCCAACCGGATTTGATGGCCCATCACGCTACGACCCCATCAAAAACTTCGATGGTTCGCTTCTCAATGCGCGAGGCATTCACACGCGCGAAGAGTCACTGAAACACACTTTTAGCGACTCCCACGCCGACACAGAAAAACAATATAAGCTAGACATTGCCGGATGGGAACTAGCTCTTTACATCAAAAAATACATTGAACGCGCCACAGAAACCCGGCTCACACAACGATTCATTCTCACGTATCGCAATTGCGACAGCACTCAATTCGAAATTTTAGATTCGGTTCTTTCGCACCGCTACCAAAAAATCCAAAAGCCATTTGATCCTGAATTCGCAAAGCAACGCCTGCTTGAGCGCAATCTCATTACAGAAGACAGTGAACTTCAACCCTTCGAAACCGAGCCATGGGCACAAGACGTTTTTGCCAAATACCCTCGCAAAGACGAAGAATAAGTTGCGCTGCATCGGTATTTTATTTACCCGAATTTCATCCAAATAAATATCCCGTTAATATCCCCAAAACGCCACCTGCAGCAACACAAACCCACGTTTTTTCATGTTCATGTGCATCAACAAACTTTACGCGTTCTACGCTGTCGAAATTGCATAAAACACAACAGTTACTTGACTGGTTCCAGTGTGAACATTTGGTCGAGCTTACCATCTGTGCAGTAAGCAAATGTCTTATTCATTTCTGGCGAAATAACATTCACTTCGTGCTGTCCTGTCTGCAATACTCCAGCAGGAATCACAAAAGCATTGCCAGTTGTTAATGGCTGCACTTGCTGAAGTGCTGGATTTCACCAAACTGACCCCCGCCTTTTCAGCGGAAGCTGACCCCCTCAGCGGACCGAAGGGACGCGCCTTAATCTGATTTCACAGGATGTTTGCGGAATCGCATGAAGATCCGCCTTTAGCGAAAGGAATAA
>CAIZES010000105.1 GCA_903932045.1 uncultured Silvanigrella sp.
AAGAATTTGCGCGCATTGTAAAAATTGGACGAACCGAAATGCAAGACGCAGTTCCAATGACGTTGGGGCAAGAATTTGGAGGATATGCAGAGGCTATTTCGCGCGACCGATGGCGTACTTTTAAATGTGAAGAGCGACTTCGTGTTGTGAACTTGGGTGGCACTGCTATTGGTTCAGGTCTTACTGCGCCGCGTGATTATATTTTTCGAGTTGTCGATAAACTGCGAGAACTTTCTGATGTCGGATTCTCGCGCGGCGAAAATCTTGTTGGCGAAACAGCTCACTGCGATGCGCTTGTTGAAGTTTCTGGAATTCTAAAAGCTCTTGCCTCTAACCTTGTTAAGATATCGTCCGACCTTCGACTTCTCAATATGAACGGTGAAATTACTCTTCCCGCCGTGCAGGCCGGAAGTTCAATTATGCCAGGAAAAGTAAATCCTGTTATTTGCGAAATGATTGCACAGGTTGGATTGAAAGTCATGGCAAACGATTTTTTAATTGCCGAATGTGCGAGTCGTGGGAGTTTTCAAATCAACGAATTCTTGCCGCTGTTGGCCAATTCTTTACTTGAGAGTTTGAATCTGTTGGATAAGGCTACTGCTGCTTTTGCGGCGCATGTGGAACGTATTGCAGCAAATGAGATTGTATGTCGCAACAATTTTTTAAACAGCGAAGGAATTATTACGGTGTTGGTTCCTGTTTTGGGATATGAAATGTGTTCGGATCTTATTACCGAGTTTCGATCCAGTGTTGGTGCTAATGTCGGTGCTGACCGCGCTGCTAATGTCGGTGCTGCAGTTGTTTTGCAAAAATCATTGCACGCGTTTCTTTGTGATCGTGTTGGGAGTCAAGTTGTTGAAGATGCGTTTCGCCCTGAGTCAATTTTGATGCTGGGGCACAGAAAGGTTTGGCGTTAAATGATGCAACCTCCTCGTGGAAATCGCGTCCATATCGGATTTTTTGGGCGAACAAATGTTGGAAAATCGTCGCTGTTGAATCGCATTTGTGGACAAGATGTTGCCATCGCTTCCGAAGTAGCTGGTACCACTACCGATGTGGTTGAAAAAGGAATGGAGTTGTTGCCCATTGGACCCGTCGTGTTTTTAGATACTGCCGGATTGGGCGACACAACTGAATTGGGCCGTGCTCGCATGGAGCGTACAACACGCGCATTGCCCCGTTGCGATGCTGCGGTTTTTGTTGTTGAAGCAGGTGTTTGGGGCACAGAAGAAGAACAACTCGTGCAAGATTGTCGAGCAAAGAAAATTCCGATCTGTATTGCTGTGAACAAAGCGGATGTTTGTTTTCCTTCCCTTGAATTCTTGGAAACAATGAAATCATACGGTGCAGCAGTTGTTGTTTCGGGGGTTCCGGAAAACGAAACGGACCGCGAAACTTTTTTGAATGCTTTTAAAAAGGCCTTGCTGCAAATTCTTCCAGAAGAAGCGCTTGCCACGCCGCCACTTGTGGGCGATCTTGTTCCGGCTGGTGGCATTATTGTCATGGTTGTGCCCATCGATTTGCAGGCTCCCAAGGGTAGGCTCATTCTTCCGCAGGTGCAGGCTATTCGGGACGCTCTCGATAATGATGCTTGTGCTGTTGTTGTGAAAGAACGTGAATTGGGATCTGTTTTGCAAAAACTGCGCGACAAACCTAATTTAGTGGTTTGCGATTCGCAGGTGGTATTAAAAACTATTGCCGATATTCCGCGCGATGTTTTGTGCACAACATTTTCAACTTTGTTTGCGCGAGCTAAGTCCGATCTCATAGATGCGGCGAGAGGTGCAGCAAAAATTGATAGTCTCAAAAATGGGTCGCGCGTTTTAGTTGCTGAGGGATGCACTCATCACGCGTTGGAAGATGATATTGGCCGAGTTAAAATTCCGCGTTGGCTCAGGCAATATACGGGTGCAAATTTGGATATTGTGCATGTTTCGGGTCGGGACTTTCCCGACGATCTTTCGCAATTCGATTTGGTAATTCATTGTGGTGCATGCACGTTCACGCGTCGTCAAATGCTGGCACGTGCCTGGGAAGCGGGTCGGCACGGTGTTGCTTTCACAAACTATGGAGTTGCGATTTCGTGCTTGCAGGGTGTATTAGAACGTGTGCTTGAACCTTTTCCAGCCGCACTTTCAAGCTTTAAAGAGGCGTTTCAGGATTCGTCAAAATCCTGAGGACTGACGCCATCTTTGATGTGCCCCATATCTAAAGTCCTCGCAAATCCATGGCTGCTTTTTCATAGGATTCGTCCTCACCTGGATAACGCAGTTCGACGTCAAACTTGCCAGTCTCTTTTGCTAAGGACCAAACGAGACTTTCTCCTGCGGGTAAGGTTTTCGGAGTTGTCTGAAAGATTTTATCCTCATAGGCCCCTCGGTATCTATAATCTTCCAGTCATTTTTTTCGAGTGCTTGCAAAAGATCCTTCAGAAAAGGTGAATTCAAGAGGTTATGATGCAAAAGAATCGTGTGTGATATTGAAGAAAACCCTAGACGTTTAGCTAAACTTTCATAGTAAGTTGACCTATCAATGATATGTTGAATGTAAAAATCGCGGTATGCTTTGATATCGGTATCAGGACTTTTTTTTGCAAACGGGCCACGAGGCGATCCTGGGGCATCGCATCTAAAAAACTTGACAGTGGATCGCTCACTTCAACGTCCAGGCGCACGCGACACGCCAAAGTCCACGATTTTCGAATTTGGTTTGCGTAAACGTCAACGCCTGTCGTGGTGGTCAGGGTGTCGCGTGTCGCGGGCAGCGTTATCCATTCCGTTAAATATCGCTGAGGCACCGGGAAAGGTGGGCGTAAACGATCGCGCACGTCTCTTTGCCATTGCAAGAGGTTCAACGATGGAATGTGGTGCCATTCTCGATTGCATTGAAATACTGAAGCCATGCTGCCAAGTAGAAATTGGCAAGAGCAGAATACTTCTTCAACTGAGTAACGAGTTCATAAGTGGCCTCATTTTTG
>CAIZES010000106.1 GCA_903932045.1 uncultured Silvanigrella sp.
AGTCATGGATAAGTCAAATATCGCACCTAGCAACGCCGATGACAGGTGAACAATGACCTTTTTGATGCTATGATCGCACCATAGAGTCCAATCAAAAAAGGAGTTGCACCTGTGAAAAATCAACTTTTTTGCACCGGGATCATGGCCTGTATTTTTCTCACAAACTGCTTACGCTCTCAGTCCAATGCCGTTCAATCAGTCGATCATTCCTCTCCAGCTTCTCCAGCTTCTCCAGCTTCCCTATCCATTCTTATCAGGCCATTCTCTGCACAAAATGAGCCCAACGTTTTTATTAATCTTGCCAATAACCAAAGACTCAATTTCGCAGCGATCAAAACAATTCCGGGCTATCATGAGCCATACCAGCAAACATTTTATCCAACAATGCTGGTTGTGCAAAAAAAGGCCATATCGAGCAGCTCAACCTGGGCTGAAATATTTGGCAAAGTCATCGCAGGAGAAGGTACCATCAGCTTCAGCGATCCTTCGCTCAATTTAACTCCAGACAACGGGAAAAATGGAACGGGCGTTACCACAAATATCATCGAGTTTTTGCCTGCATTGCCAACAAATTTAAGTTCCAAAATTGAAGTACGAGTTGTTGACGCAGCCAATGCACCTTTGGACGTTATCTCGCCCGGAAAATCGTGTGGCAGCGGTTGCGTTTCCTTCATCAATTACGCCCAAGCCATAGATAGTCCCATTTCGTATGCCAAAAAACTCGATATTCTTGGCGCGCCAAACGATTTCCCTCTTATTCTTTCCTCGGCACCGACGCGCCCAATGTCCGCTGACGTGCGAAATTCACTTCTCTGGAGCCACAACCTTGGTCGAAAAATTTGGACGATCCTGAACGAACGATGGGGAGACCTCGGAATTGGAACCAATTTTCAGATTCATTTGCAAACCAAAGACAAAAGTGCTTCTGTGGGCGGATTAGAGCACGCTGATGCGACCGTGATGAGCTTCGGTATTGACTCCAGTGCCGATGACGCAAAATATAACTTTGTTGAAACGCTTGCCCATGAGGCCATTCACGCATGGAATGTTAAGCGAATTTATCCGACCGAACTTGCAACCACCGACTATCTTAACTTCAACGATGCCAGATTAAACCAAATCTATTTTTATGAAGGCTTCACTGAAGCTTTTGCGCGAATTATTTTGCTAGAGGCAGAAAATGATCCAAAACTCGTCGAATTTATCAGAAATTTATGGGCTGGATCGATCTTTCGAATTAAAAATTATTTTGTTGGCAAAGCAAAAACACCCGATCAATTTATACACGAAGCCATGGGCGGTGGCTATGATTGGGGAGCCTTTATGGCGCTCACATTAGCGTCGGATGTGCGAAAAAACCATGGCCTCGAAGCCGGCAAGGAAAAGCTTTGGACAATTTTAAAGGCACTTCGCGATGCCCGAAAACCAAGCTTTTCGCTGCAAAAAGCTTTGCCCGACCAACTCGTGTTTTATAATTCTGTTGCAACGATACGAGACGCAAACCCCGGATATGCAGCATCAGACCTTGAAGCAACCTTAAAAAACACGCTCAGCCTTCCTCATTGGAATGATGATACAAACATTTTTTTCTCAAAAAATCCGGTGTTCAATACCGCGCAAGAATTAACCGATTGGTGTGAACGCATTGCCATAGGAAGCGAAACCAAACTTCAAGAAATGAGCGTTCAAGGAATGACAATTCAATACTTTGCAAGACGAGAGGGTCATATCTCCTGGCCGCTCTAGGCATTAATTTGGAGAAGCTGCATCTCGTTTTCCTCCATTGGCCATACCTTGCCCGTTAAAGACTCTGCAAAATAAGCAAACGACGCAGTTTGGTGAGCAATAAATCAATATCTGCCAGTGTAACGTCCAGCACCGGGCGAAGCTTGATGCTATCCGTACCTGCCCCGAGCAGCAGCAGCTCTTCAAGCTCCAAGGCTTGGTCAAGAAACAACGACTTATGCGCCGGCGACGCCAGCGTAAAGCCCTGGTACAAGCCCATGCCGCGAACATTTTTAACAAGCCCCGGAAAATCAGCCTGCAACTTTTTAAGGCCTGCCACCAATTTTTCCGATTTTTCCGGAACGGCCTCAACGAGCTTTTCGTCGCGCACGATCTGCATTTCCTGCTCAAAACGCACCATATCAGTGAGATTTCCGCCCCAGGTGGAATCAAGCACACCCTTATTACGACGAAAACAAGGTAAAGGTTACAAAGTTTAGTAACATTATTATCGTAGCCATTGCTCGGACGCTATATGACTGGCATTTCCAAATCGCGTATGTCTCTGTCGATTTTTAAAAAACGAATAGTGAACGACTATTTTTTGAGGCTAGTGC
>CAIZES010000107.1 GCA_903932045.1 uncultured Silvanigrella sp.
TCAGCTCAGAGAGTGGAAATAGGCTTGAAATGTAGATAACCTATTGAGATTTTAGGTTCAAAATGTATCATGCGACAGTTTTGGAAGGGAGTTCAACTCTCCCCGCCTCCACCAAAACTTTGAATTCATTTGAACTCAGAAGCACGTTTAGGGCATAAAAGATCTTGCCGGAGAGAGCATAAATATATACGTGTAGAGAGTATATTTATGCTCATGGCAGGTAGAAAACGTGCACCTTATCTTGCTGGCTATCCTGAGGAAAAGCACCGCCGACAAGGTGCTTCTTATTGGGTTTATGTCCAGCCATTTTGGGTCGAGCATGTTGGAGTCAATGGATCTGTCTGGGTCAAGCGTAAATGTCAGTCTCGCGCTTATGACACCAAGAACGGTGCTTCTGGTAAACAAGCAATAGCAGAAGCCGCAAGTAGAGCTGCAAGCCAATGTCAACGCCTATCTGGCACCGCAGACCTTCGAACGACAGAAGAGAGGCTTCCCACACTTCGAAGCATTTCCTCGGAGTATCTAAAACAAATTACATCTTATGACTCATCTGGAAACCCAAGAGGTGCTAAACCAGCCACTCATAAAGAATTCAAGAAAAACATCAAGCGAGCTGCATCAACAAAGCCTTCTATTGCAGATATTCCTCTAAATCAACTCTCACGTGAGTTGTTCAACAAACATTTTTATACATTTGTACATGGAGATGAAAATGGAGATGGATCAACTGTAGGGCATGCCGCGACAACTGCTGAAAAGTATCGAACCCACCTTTCTAGTCTTGGGCGTTTTGCAGTCGAAAGGGAGTATTGGACAGCTAACTTGTTTGCTGCAAGTAAATCGCTCCAAAAAGTCACGGCTAGCCTCAAGAAAATTTCGCCAGAAAATCAGGTTTTGGAACTTTCTGAAATTGGACGCATACATGAAGCGGCATTGAAATTCTCACCTCAAATGCATTTGGCGATTCTATTGCTTCGATTGGGCTTGCGGGCAACTGAAATGCTAGGAGTCACAGAGGATTGTGTAGATTTCGAGAATTACGAGATCAACATTAAGTACACACTTAGTCAAGGGCATTCAGGTTGGGCTCGTGATCGCGAATCTCTCGTCTACCTAGAAGATCCCAAGACACACGCTTCAAATTTCCGAGTCCCCGTTCCAAAGTTAGTGCTTGATGCAGTAAAAGAAAGCCTAAAGAAATCTGCCGCCTACCCGGTTCCTGCATTTGACGACCGTGGTGAAACTAAAGATCGGCGGTTCATTGTTTGCAATAAGCAAGGACATGCCTGGCGATATGATAATTTTTTGAGAGTTCTGATAAAACTTTATAGCCTGGCAGGTGTGGATTTAGGATCTAAGGGCGGGGATGCCGAACATCGCAACAATCGCTGGGTCCACATTTGGAGAAAAACATACGCAAGTGAATTAGTTGCGCTCAATGCTGATGACATGACTCTACAGCGACTGATGCGGCACTCCGACGTACATACAAGCAAGCAAGTCTATGCATCTGCTCGTGCCAACAACTACGACACCTACAAAGAATATAGCAAGGAAATTCAGCAAATCGAGGATTATAACGCATATATCCTGCAAATTGATGTCGAGATCGCTGGTGGTGTTAGCCCGTTTATGCAAAAAGTGATTGGTCGATTGCAGCCTTGTCCTTTGCAGCAGGCATATCATTTTCGTGACAAAGAGAAGGAAAGAACCTAGGTTACAAAACGGATTTTGGGGTTCGTGAAGCGAGGTAGAGAGATATCGCGCGAGTGAATCCGAAGTAGCACTGGTAAGAGCGAAAACGCAAATTTACATCGATTAGAACTTCGATATAAAGGACTGAGTCAGCGAACGCGAACA
>CAIZES010000108.1 GCA_903932045.1 uncultured Silvanigrella sp.
ACGTTCCCGAGTGGGATACTGAAGCCCATATGCGAGGAAAAAATCATGGAACCAACAAGCCAAATCCTGCAACCCGAAGCCACTCGAGACCGAACGCGCGGACTCATGGAAGTCACAGTCGCATCCGTTGTTTTTGCGCTTCACAATGACAACTTAGGGATACTCGCTGTCCGACCCTCGGAACATGCTGCCTGGACACTCCCTCGTTACACATTCCAGTCGGGCATGGGTCTGGCAGACGCAGCAACACTCGCTATTAAACAAGTTACCAACATTCCCGTGCGCGAGTTTTTTCAAGTTGGCGTGGTCACTTCGCCCGATATGGCATCGCCCACCCTCGAAGTGGGTTTCCTAGCCGCAACATGGATCACAACCGACGAAGTCTCGCTCACCGACCAAGCGTCCAAAACAGGAACGGAAGCTCGTTGGCTCCCCATTTCCGAAACTCAGCGCCTTGTGCCAAGCGCAAAGGCGTTGGTAGAAAACGCCACGCAGGAACTTCGGCGGCGTTCCCGATTTGATCGCATTATTTTCTCACTCCTTCCTTCAGAGTTTTCATTGTCCGAGCTTCAGCAGGCCTTTGAAATTGTTATCGGACGCAATATTGACGTGCGAAACTTCCGCAAAAAAATGGAATCCATGAAAATCCTCGAAGAATCCCCACACAAGCCTCGCGGCATGGCTCACCGCCCTCCAAGACTCTTCTCATTCAGCCCTTCGCTTTACGCCACTTTGCAACAAGAAGATCCCGAAGTTCGGTTTTTCTAAACTCACTTTTTTCAAAGCGACACTCTTTTGACGCAGCCTGCAAAAAGATTGCAGTCAGCGCAACTCCCGCGCTATTCTTGAATGGTCGGAAAAACTCTTCCACAAAAAAACCGACGCAAAAAAAATGCGTCATTATCGGCACGGAGGCCATCATGATTTTGAACAGCAGAACAGTAGAGTTGGTTCGCAACAACGCAACACGCCTGGCAAACAGCATTCGGACGAAGGACGACCTCGCCGATCTCGCTACGGCCAGCAGCTACGAACAAGTTTTTGCAGCTATAGAAAGCCTTCTCACAAATACAGAAATGTATTTCGATGATGAGATTTTAAGCCTTTTGGACGAAGGCACATGGAAGAGCTTTAAGGCAACTCTCATGGTTTACACACTCAACATCGTGAACAGAAACCTCCGTGGCATAGACGTTCCACGCGCGTCACTTTTCATGGGTCAATCTCTGCCCACTTGAGCCACAATCCTTTTACTTACGAACAACCCTGACTCACCATTGTTATGCATCCCTGGCGTTGCTTCAAGCAGCGCCTTCGTTTTTGCCAAACACCCCACGGAGGATTTTTTCAATGGCTCTTGTATCACTTCGTCAACTGCTCGACCACGCCGCCGAGCACAATTACGGTATTGCTGCATTCAACGTGAATAACTTGGAACAAATTCAAGCCATCATGGAAGCTGCTCGCGAAACCAACAGTCCTGTTATTCTTCAAGCCAGTCGCGGCGCACGCTCGTATGTAAATGATGTCTTTTTGCGACAACTTATGCTAGGCGCTGCAGAACTTTATCCCGAAATCCCTGTGTGCATGCATCAAGATCACGGTAACAGCGTAAACACGTGCCTCACCGCCATGAAACATGGATTCACCAGCGTCATGATGGACGGTTCTCTAAAAGAAGATGCAAAATCACCCGCAGATTTTGACTATAATGTTTCCGTCACAAAAGACGTTGTGCGCATGGCTCACATGCTTGGTGTTTCTGTCGAAGGAGAACTCGGATGTTTGGGTTCGCTTGAAACAGGAAAAGGCGACAAAGAAGACGGTCACGGCTTTGATGGCGTTCTCTCACACGATAAACTTCTCACAAACCCGGACGAAGCCGCAGAATTTGTAAAGGCAACAGGAGTTGACGCCCTTGCAATTGCCATTGGAACCAGTCATGGTGCATACAAATTCACTAAAAAACCAGACGGGAAAATGCTTGCCATCGATCGCATTCGCGAAATTCATCGCAAACTACCCAACACACATCTGGTAATGCACGGTGCAAGTTCAGTTCCTCAAGAACTTCAAGCAGAGTTTCGCAAGTTTGGCGGCACTATGAAAGAAACCTGGGGAGTGCCTGTTGAAGAAATTCAAGAAGGTATTCGTAACGGCGTTCGCAAAATCAACGTGGACACCGACAACCGACTCGCAATGGCAACGGCTGTTCGCAAAGTGTTTCAGGACAATCCCGCGGAATTCGACTTGCGAAAATATATGGCTCCCGCACGCGAGGCCATGAGAAAAGTTTGCGCACAGCGTATGATGGAATTCGGACAGGCCGGAAACGCATCCAAAATAAAACCGGTTTCACTCACGGAAATGGCGAAGAAATATTTCTAGTAACATGTAGACGTCCCATAAAGGGAGCAAAGGAAAAAATCATGAGACTTCATTTTCTGTCCACTGCAGTAACTTCCATTGTAACGCTTTCGCCTTTATCAATAACAACAGCGTATGCATCCGACTACGATGTTGATCCTGCGCATTCATCGGTCCGTTTTGAAGTCAAACACTTGGGAATTGCAACGGTAGACGGCAAGTTCAAGCAAATCTCTGGTACGTTTTCCTTTGATGAAAAAAAACAAGCCAATTCTTCGGGCGCTGCAAAAGTTGAAATAAAAAGCATAGATACTGGCATTGATGCCCGCGATAACCACCTCAAAGGCGACGATTTTTTCTCGGCCGACAAATTTCCAGAGGCCACCTTCAAAACCAAAAAAATTATTCCTGGAACAAAAGACGCGTTCAAAGTTCTTGGAGACCTCACAATTCGCGACAAAACCAAAGAAATAACGTTTGACGCTAAGTATTTAGGTCAAATGAAGGGCATGGATGGCATTCCCCGCGCGGCATTTGAAGCTAGCGCCACCGTGAATCGCATGGATTTTGGTTTGGGCTGGAACAAACTGGTTGAAGCCACTCCCGTTGTGGGGAAGGATGTGAAAATCACAATCCACGTAGAAGCACTGCCCAAAAAATAAAACTACCCACTCCTTCGGTCAGATTTTGCCCTTTCACCCTATTCTGGGTATAACGACTCGCGGAGATTCGTCTGCAGCCAGCAAACCGAGCAAACAAATTGCTCACACGGCAAGCGGCGGCAATAACTTCAGCAACGAAGTCAAAAAGCATTTCGAGCAAGGTCCCGAAGGGAGTATTTATGAGCTATGAGTTTCAACAATTAGAACCCAAATGGCAAAATTTTTGGGAAAAGTCCAAAGTTTTTGAAATGGACGTCAGTAAAGAATTCGACCCTTTTTATTTGCTTGTGATGTTTCCCTATCCGTCGG
>CAIZES010000109.1 GCA_903932045.1 uncultured Silvanigrella sp.
CGATGCACTCATTTCGAGTTCTAGAACTGTGTCGGGGTAAGAATCTTCTTCCCGATACATAGCAATACTGCTCCGCAAATCCAGAAATGAGCGTTCTTTCTTAACAAAGAAACTACCAAAAAGGTTATTGAAAAGGCCACCGCCGCCGAGAAGGGTCTCGTTTGCGGCGTTAACGATGGCGTCAACTTTTTCCTTAGTTATGTCGGCTAGAACTATCTTGATTTGCGTCATATTAAACCTCGAACGGGTAGCCTGAAAACCGTATTTGAGCACAAACTCAGGCAAAGCTAAAAAGGGGTTTGTAAGGCGAAGCGTATCACAGGCGGGATGGTCTTTGAGGACGCAACAGCACTTTTAAGCCTGTGGCGCATGGCTCACAAGGGTTTCGGGACAGCAATTCTTTTGTTTTGAACGTGTCAAAGATCGTACCATCGGTCTGGTTTTTGAAGCAGGGAGGACTCATTTCTGCTGTACACAGGCGCCCGCTGTCGCTGCTCAGAGTTTACCAAACGATTCCAAGACTCATTCTCGCATCGATGGGTTCTTTTCGAGTTTTTAAGGTTTGAAAGCGGTATCCCACAAGTCCCGCCAAATTAAATCGAACCGTGCTGTCTCCAAAAGAGTGTCCGTAGCCAACATCTAAAGACCCGTCCACCGTCTTCTTCTTGATGAATGGCCGATACCCATACCCTTCAGCATCACGAGGCAATCTTTCAAGAGAGACAAAATGAATTCCAGCTTCGCCGAGCCAACCACTCATGAGACTTTCACCAGTATAGTATTGCGACCGCAGGGAAAGAAATGTCCCGGTATCTACAACACTGTAGCCAAGAAACTCATCATCTACAAAAGTAAGAAGAGAGGTTTCCAAGCGCGAATAGGCAACACTGACACTCGAATGGTCTTCACCATAACCGACCTCAATTGAAGCTGGAACAATCAAAGGGATTTGGGCGACTCCGAGTACCAGGTTTGTAAACACACCAACATCTGCATGCGCCGAAATCGCAGAAAACAAACAAAGCATTTGAATTAGGCTCACTTTAAGACAAGTCATTTTTTTATCCTTTCAGGGAATAATGGCATTTACGACGTCGAAATATCTTCGCTGCTTTTTCTGAGCATCTTCAAAGAGACCTCTTCCGACGGGAGAGGCTGTAGCGCCATAGAAAACTTCTGCTTTCGCGTAGCAGGTTTCTAAACCGCCAGCGAGGCCAACCAGAATTCCTGAGGCAGAATGCAAACCGCGCTCACACGCAGCTCGCAAATCTGCTTCAAACGAGGCCTCGCAAGTATTAAAATCTGAGTTGAGCGTGTAGAAACATTTGTCGTGAGAGTTACACGCATCAGTAAATGAAATTTGATAACCAATGCCTGCAACGCTAAGCCTCCAATTATCCCATTTTCCTGGATTAAAATATGGAACGCTACATCCGTCTGGACGTTTCGCGAACGGATAAAAAGCATCGGAATAATCCGCAAGAAATGGCACCGTAACAGCGTTTTTTACTCCATAAGGTGGAGGTGGGGGCGGCGGGGTGGGAGGTAGCAGCGGAGCACAGCGCGCATCCAGCTCCGGATGGCGAACCCAGTCCTGCATAACACGAGTTTCTACCGTGGGGTTGTCATTATCGCCCCCACTGGAACTATCAATATACGTTTTGTTGTTGTAGACCCAAGCCACTTCTTGTTCACTAATTATCCTCGTATAGTCATTGTCCATGCCGTGGACTACTTCGTATTCGTAGTCACATTTGAAATCTCCGAGATTCCCAGCATACGCTGCCCGAGAAAATCCCCCTCCTAGCGCCAGCACCGAAACCGCAATTCTACCCAGGGACGCAAGTCCAAAAGGAAAAAGAGAATGATGAATGTTTGGGTCCGCTTTTGCAGTTGGATAAAACTTTGTTCCAATGTTTGCGGTTTTATTTTGAACAACGAAATAGATAATTTATCCCCCTTATTCAAAAAAAATGATGAATGATCACACCACTAAGCACTCTTGCAGTGCAAAAAGAAATTCAAGGTACCTCTTGCCCTCCATCCTGGTGTTCCAAAATTCTGCCAAAAAAACAGGTATGAATCTCTAATCGATCAGTGCAACTTCTCTTTGTTCGTTTTACTGAGAATGCAACTTTTATGCCAAAGTGATGATGAAATAAAATATCGTAGATTCGGTTATTTATATTTTCCAAACCGTGAATACTTCACAAAAGTGGCTACTTTTTTGACACAACTGCATATTCCTTAGACACAACTGCATATTCCTTAGAAACCCTTCTGCCTAGTGGTTTTTACTGCCAATTTGCTAAAGAGACTCCGCGTCAATCTTAAGCTGTTTTGAAAATAGCTAGTTTGAAAGCCATTTCGTCTCTGTTCCTAGTCGCCTTTGCATTTGCAACCACCGCGCTAGCGGACAACACGTTCCGCCAGTTTCTCCCCGAGAACAATCTTTGGAAGGAAGACTCCCTAGAAGTTGCACCAAA
>CAIZES010000110.1 GCA_903932045.1 uncultured Silvanigrella sp.
CCCAGACCCTTGTAGCGCTGGATGCTTACTCCCTTTTTAGCTTCATCTAGTAACCATTCAATTGCTTGTTTAAAACTGGAGACTGCTCTTTTTTGCTCGCCTCGCATTACGTATGCCGTTGGTGAAATTAATCCGTTAAGCGACTCAGCGGTTTCACGAATTTGTAGGTAGTCGCCGCTGTTTAAAAATTCTTTATCTAAATGACTTATAGAATAGTTGCCATGAAATAATTTTTCTAATCTCAAGCGCAACTCACTATTTTCATCCACTTCAACTATTGCTTTAATGACTCCACCACATACCTTTTCGATTAGCTCAGCACTTTTCTGTGCCAATTCTTGGTTATCTAAAGAAAGTGCTGGCAAATTAAGTAACGCATGACTTGCCTCTGGTGCGAGAAAGTGAGACAGCCTATCTATTACTGCTTCGGCCAAAAAATATTTTCTTGCGATCTCAGCTAAAGCCTCTCCCTGTATTGGTGTGTCTCCTAGCTTTGGTATCAGCGCTGCATTATTTAAACCGGAACCGAGCATGTAATTTTTCATAGCCAGTTCGTCTTTAAGATAGCGCTCATCCTTACCTTGTTTTATTTTATACAACGGGGGTTGTGCAATGTATATATGTCCTCTTTCTACAAGCTCTGGCATCTGACGGTAGAAAAAAGTTAATAGCAGCGTACGAATATGCGCGCCATCCACATCGGCATCCGTCATAATTATGATGCGGTGATACCTAAGTTTTTCTGCACTATATTCTTCTTTGCCGATCCCCGTGCCAAGCACGGTAATGAGCGTTACAATTTCTTGTGACGAAATTAGTTTTTCAAATCGAGCTCTTTCCACATTTAATATTTTTCCCTTGAGCGGCAAGATAGCTTGAAATTTTCTATCTCTTCCCTGCTTTGCTGAACCCCCTGCGGAGTCCCCCTCTACTAAGTACAATTCTGAAAGCGCTGGGTCTTTTTCTTGGCAGTCTGCCAATTTTCCGGGCAAACCGATCCCATCTAAGATTCCTTTTCTCCTTGTCAACTCTCTTGCTTTACGTGCTGCATCTCTCGCTCTTGCTGCATCTATAATTTTATTGCAAATTATTTTTGCATCAATCGGGTTTTCTAAAAGATAATCGGAAAGCTTTTGTGAAACGATTTCTTGTACTGCTGGTTGTACTTCACTCGAAACCAATTTATCTTTTGTCTGAGACGAAAACTTTGGCTCTGGTACCTTAACTGATAAGACACAGGTTAAACCTTCCCGCATATCGTCACCCGCGGTATCTACTTTTGCCTTTTTCGCTAATTCGTTTTCTTCAATATATTTATTGATTACCCTTGTCATGGCCATTCGAAGGCCTGTCAAATGTGTACCACCATCTCTTTGCGGTATATTGTTTGTGAAACATTGGACAACTTCTGAATAGCTATCATTCCACTGCATCGAAACATCTATTGATACATTATCTTTCTCTCCCTGAGCATGAAACGGCTTTGGATGGAGAACAGCTTTGCTTTTGTTCATGTATTCAACAAAACCCCTTACACCGCCGGAATGAGCAAAGTTTTCACTTTTACCATTTCGTTGATCTACTAATTCAATTTTTACACCATTATTCAAAAAAGATAATTCTCGTAATCTTTTAGCCAATATTTCATAATGAAACTCAACCGTTCCAAATATTTCCTTATCTGCTAAAAAGTGAACTTCTGTTCCTCTTTTGTTACTGTCTCCAATGATAGGAACAGGAGATATTTCTATACCCTTGTCTACTTCTATTAGGCGATTTTTAACTGCGCCTCTTTCAAAAGCGAGCGCGTATTTTTTTCCATCTCTATAAGTTGTTAATTTCAACCATTCTGACAAACCATTTACGCAACTCACTCCGACGCCGTGCAATCCGCCTGAGACTTTATAACTATTTTGGTTGAACTTTCCGCCCGCATGTAACACGGTTAATACTATTTCTGCTGCCGATCTTTTTGGTTCGTGCTTGTCATCATATTTAATTCCGATCGGAATCCCTCTTCCGTTGTCCGCAACGGATATTGAGTTGTCCCCGTGAATAATGACTTTTATGTCATCACAATGTCCCGCAAGTGATTCATCAATTGCGTTATCTACAACCTCGAATACCATGTGATGTAAACCAGTGCCATCTGAAGTGTCACCAATATACATTCC
>CAIZES010000111.1 GCA_903932045.1 uncultured Silvanigrella sp.
GGAAAACCCTTTCAACCAAACAACATTGTCGTCTTTATCCCAGGTGCAGGTCCGAAACGGGACACCGTTTTCGTCGGCAGTGATGTCTTGCTCAACCCGAAACGAATTTTCAACATATTCCATTCCAGAGCTTGCATTTAGCAGAGATGGCGACACAATAATTTGATCCAGCATACTCCACTTCGTAACACTACCCCTTTCCCAAAAATAAGACCCAGGCTTTTTCTGAGACAACCATTCCCACGCACAATTATACAAAACAACGCGTTTGATATCTTTTTGCTGCACCACAAAATTCTTGTCGTACGATGCATTCAAATAATCCAGTAGCGAACTGGAAAAAGGCTCATCATTAAAATCGCCCATCACCACAACATTTTTATCAAGCGCTAGCGACTCAGGCTTTTTTTTGTCTTCTCCTTTGGCTCGCTGAGCAGCGTTACGAACAACTATGCCATTGTGCATTTTCCAAATTGCGGTCTGAATATCGTCACACACCGCTTGCCTATACATTTCGGTATAGTACTGGTTTGACGGGCGCGCCTTGAGGTGGCAACAAAAAACCGAAAGAGTTTTGCGGTCTGCGAGTTTTTCTTTTTTTGAACTTTTCCCAGCCTTAGTAGCTTTCAGTGCTTTTAACGGTTGGGAACCTTTTACAACCAAATTAGCACGCACAACATCGCCACGGGAAAAGCGCTCAAAAACCTGGTTATACGAACAACTTTCCAACTCAAAAAACGATTTATCATAAAGAATCACGCAATCGTGATATTCTTGTTCGAAGTTAGGGTCACGAGCCATAGCAAATTGCGCAGGAAGGTGTTTCAAAAGATCCTTCACAACCCGTTCGTTTTCAACTTCCGTCAATCCCACAATAAACGGGATTCCTTTTGCTTTTGCACTGGCAACCATAGTGTTAATGGCTTTAGCAACACGCGCCACCTTCGCTTTGTATCGCGCCTCCGTCCAACCCTCAAAAGGAGTGAGATCGTACCGGGGCCCACCGGTTTCGGGATGAAAAAGATTTTCTACATTCCAAGTGACAACCTGAATTCGACTAGAAACAGCAGAGCGCAACGCTGGCATACAAAAAACCTCCTAGAACAGAAAACATCCTAGGAGACAGTAAACGCACTTGCACCTGCGGTGTCAAACCAGTCTGTGCACCTCATGCACCAAAAAATGACGCGAAGCGGTGAGACCAGTTTCATGAAGCCATCCGTTTGCCTCAAAAAAATCCAATTTCTTTGACACACTCGGCTACTTCAAGAAACAATCCCATCGCTCCGCGGAGATGTGAGTCAGGGTCGACCGTAAACATTTCATGCTAGTCACACAACAGAGCGCCGTTCGCACTCTTTATTGCCTGCGGACGATCTCAACCCACAAGGCAGATAGACCGCTCAATTCCCTTGCCCGCTCCGGGGCCCGGCTCGCGCCCCTCGAACCTCGCCGTTGAGGGACAAAACGCGCTCAATGGGAATTTGCGTTCAGTTCCACCTCTCAAGAGCCATACTACCCTCGTTAGCATAAGGTAGTTAAGGAATTGAGTCTCCAAAACCGAAGATTGAAACAATCGTTGCACGAAAGCCAAGCGCCCCTAGTGCAAAAACAAGAGAACAAGCTAGAATAGCAATCCGTCGATAAAAAAGCGAGGGTTTCATCAAATTGGAGACTTCATGAACGCAACTTATTTTTTGCTAATTGTTATTCCCATTATTGCTTTTGTTGCTGTGGACGCTTTTGCTGGTTTGCGCGCAGGCGTTATTTCTGCAATGTTACTTGCTCTGATTGCGTTTTGTGCGAATATTTATCTCATCAAAACGTTCGAAGCTTCGTCACTTATCGAACCCATTCTTATTTTGCTTCTAGGATGGATCACTCTCAAATTCAAAGACCCTCGATTTATTAAGTTTCAGCCTGTCATAACCAATGGAGTATTTGCGGTTCTGTTGATGTACTATCAAATATTCGATACCCCGTTTCTACAAAAATATATGCCTCTTTTTTCACACACCATGCCTCCCGAAACCCAAGGAATCATAATGTCGCCGCAATTTTTGGTTTGTATGGGAGCTCTCAGCAAGCATCTTATTTATCTTTTTATTGTCCATGGCGCTCTTGTTACATGGGCTGCATTGCGATTGTCCAATTGGTGGTGGCTTGCAGCAAGGCTTGCCGGGTATCCCATGATGATTGCTCTCATGATTTCCGAAATTTTACCTTCCATTCAAAAAGTATCACCATGAATATTTCATCACTTCTTATTGATCTCTGCGCAATTTCTTTAGCCGGTGTTCTGTTTGGTCTTATTGCACGCGCGCTAAAGCTTCCAACTTTGGTTGGCTATCTTTTTGCAGGATATTTTATTGGCCCGCATTCTCCACTTAAGGTAACCACCATCAGCGATCCCTCCCGCATTCACTCATTTGCAGAACTTGGAATCATCCTTCTTATTTTCACCGTGGGCCTCGATCTTGGTTTTCGTCGTCTTAAAAATTTGGGAATTGCGCCTATCGCTATTGGATTTTTTGAGTCCCTTGCCATTTGGTATCTTGCAACCCATGCGGGAATTGCGCTGGGGTACTCGTCGGGAGTTTCGCAATTCATAGGAGCAGCTGTTGCCATTTCATCAACAACTGTTGTTCTTGCAACTCTCACATCCAATCGAATGACTACAGCAAAGTTTAGCGACATTCTGGTTGGAATTTTGCTTATCGAAGATCTCGTGGCAATTTTAATGCTCGTCTATTTACCAGCTGTTGCTCAAGCAGGCGATCACATCAATTTTTTCCAAGTTGCAACTCAGCTTGTGATAAGCATTTTTGCTTGGTGGCTGGGCGGCTCCATTATTGTTCCCAAAATTGCTCTTGTGGCGCAACATTTTGGAGGGGACGAACTCCTGTTACTAGCAAGTCTTGGTCTTTGCTTAGGGCTCGCGCTCATTGCTGTTTCGCTCAATTTTTCATCGGCGCTTGGGGCTTTTGTAATGGGAGCAATTCTCGCCGATTCTCGTCAAAGCCGAAAAATTGAAACACTCATTAAACCACTTCGACAAATTTTTGGAATTCTTTTCTTTGTGTCTTTCGGAACGCTTTTCAATCCGCAGGCGCTAGTTGGAAATATGTACACATTTGGCATTTTTCTTGCAATTCTTGTTGTGGGAAAATTCGCTCTTTCGTTTCTTGCCGCAATTATTGCTGGTCAGGATATTCGCGACTCCCTGCGTGTTGCTGCGTTTTTAGGAGTCGCCGGCGAATTCTCATTTGTTATTATTGAAGCTGCCGTGGCATACCAGTTTTTGCCACAAGAAATTTTTCCAATTGTTGTTGCAATTGCCGTTGCAAGTGTTGTCATTTCGCCGCTTTTAGCATCTGTTATTGGCAAATATACAGAAAACATCGTGAACATTATTCCACAAAAATGGCAAGCTTGGCACAAATCATATTCAAACACTGTCCGTGCCGTGCATATCTTTCGATCGCATTCGGGATTGCTTCGCGATTTGCTAAAAGTCACGCATCTCAAATGGTTTTTGGGGAAACTTGCCGAAAACTACCGCGATCTCACAAGCAGCACAACATCTGCAACCCTAAATCGCCTTGCTCCCTGGGACGAATATTTGAGTGAGATTCATGTTGAACACAATTCTCCTTGCGAAGGAAAATCTCTAGAAGATCTGAATCCGCGCACGCAATTTCAGGTAAACATTGTTGGCGTAGAAAGGGAAATGTTTTCACAAATTCCACCCGATCCCAAGCTTCGGCTATTACCCAACGATTCCCTACTGGTTTATGGCAACGAAGCAAGCATTGCAAACTTTGCCAAAGTTTGTTGTTCCGATGTTTCCGAACAGCGTGCGCAAAAATGGGTAACACTACAAGACTGCGCCTTGCGCGCAATTCGAATTAACGAAAATCATCAATACATTGGGAAAACCTTACGCGACCTCAATCTTCGAAGTACGAAATCGGTTACGGTGCTTGCAGTTGTTCGGGGCTCCGACCGCATTAAAAATCCTGCCGCCGATCTTTCCCTTCTAGCCGGAGATGAAGTATTTGTAGTAGGTCCGAGTATTGCACTGTCCAATCTTCCCGACTTTTGAAAAGGACGTCAACATGACCAGCATCTCAGCAACAGCAAATTGGGATACCAAACGTCACCCAGCCGGGCTATACGTTTTGTTCATGACCGAGCTTTGGGAGCGTTTTTCGTACTACGGAATGCGGGCCATTCTTGTGTACTACATGATGAAGCAGCTCATGTTTTCGCAACAACAAGCATCCAGTGTTTACGGAATGTACACGGCGCTAGTGTATCTCACTCCGTTCTTCGGCGGCCTTTTAGCCGATCGCTTTTTAGGGCAACGCAAATCCGTTCTTGTTGGCGGCGTGCTTATGGCTATAGGTGAGTTCGTGCTTATGTCACCAGCCCTTTTCTATCCCGGATTGTTTTTACTTATAATAGGCAACGGTTGCTTTAAGCCCAATATTTCCACGCAAGTTGGAAATTTGTACGAAGCCGGCGATCATCGCCGCGACCGTGCCTTCAGCATTTTCTATGTGGGCATTAACCTTGGCGCATTTTTTTCGCCACTCATTTGCGGAACCTTGGGCGAAACCTACGGCTGGCAGTACGGATTTTTATCGGCAGGAATTGGCATGCTTGTTGGACTCGCTGTTTATATCTGGGGCCAAAAACACCTTGCCCCCGACAACGTCATGAAACGCGATGCCACATCTGTTCAAAAAGAAAAGCTCGACTCCGACGGAAAAAGCAAGCTCATGGCTCTTGCGGTGCTGTGCGCGTTCAACATTTTGTTCTGGGCCGTATACGAGCAACAGGGAAACACTCTCGCTTTGTGGGCCGATGCCAACACAGACAGGCACATTTTTGGTTGGGAAATGCCAGCTTCGTGGCTGCAGTCGTTTAATCCGGCCATGATATTTTTGTTCACACCAGCTGTCACATGGTTTTGGACCTGGCAAGCAAAACGCGGAAAAGAACCCACCAGCATCACTAAAATGGCCATTGGTTGCATGCTTTTGGGAATCTCGTTTCTTGTTATGCTTCCGCCAGCACGCGCCTACGCCGGCAGCTCTCAGCCAGTTTCTTTGTGGTGGCTCACCGCATGCACATTCCTACTCACCATTGGCGAACTTTACCTGTCGCCCGTGGGACTTTCCCTCGTCACCAAACTTGCGCCAGCATGGATGGTATCCATGGTAATGGGGCTGTGGTTTCTTTCCAGTTTTGTTGGCAATTATTTGTCGGGATATATGGGAACTTTTTGGGAAGTGATGTCTAAAGAATCTTTCTTCCTCATGCTTGCAGCAATGTCTTTTGTGGCAGGCCTTGGCATACTCGCCGTACTAAAACCACTCAAGAAAGCAACCGGGCATGGCAAACCCGAAAATGTTGATGCATAAAAAACCACAACAAATAACAGCAACATTCGAGAAGTTTCTGCCAACGTAAGCACTTCTGCCACTCTTTCCCAAATTGAAGCAAATTTTCGACTCAAACTTTCGACTCAAACTTTTGCGCCACCCGCCGATACACACCCCAACCAACTTGCGTGACAGGGGAAAAAAGCAATGACAACGCGAACACTTCAACAACGATTTATTCCCATTAAGCTAGCTCTCATTTCATTGGGAGTTTTGCTATTGGTGCCTGTAGGATTGGCACAACCTGCTCCGGAAAAACAAAAAATTCTATTCAATCACTATTTCTCATTTACCGGAACGTATACCGACGGACTGCGAGAGCTCACGGCTCAATTCAATAAAGACAACACAGACATGGAACTTTTTCAAATCCCAATTGATCATGAATCGTTCAAACGAGCCATCTTAAAAGATTTACAAACAAAGAATACAGCCGACCTTTATTCCTACTGGGCCGGAGCCAAAACCAAATCACTTGTAC
>CAIZES010000112.1 GCA_903932045.1 uncultured Silvanigrella sp.
AAGTGTACCATCTGATTTCAAAAACTGTGTTTTATAGAACGTGGAAACAGCCACAACCCGCGAATAAGCAGAAATTTCCCGCAATGCACGCATCACATAATCTTCCGGATGGATATTTGAACCCACCGAAACAAATGCAATTTTAAAACCGTTTCGCCCATCTCCCTCAACACTCGCAAATGGAATCATGAACGACTCCGAAAAATTTCCACGGCAACTGTACGCGCATCGCGAATAGCTCCAGGTTTTTCAACCATCACAAGCACATCAGAAACACTTTCCACTTGCAAACACAAATCAGCAATACCTTCAGCCAACGATTCTATGAGCTGAAACTGAGAAGCCTCAACAAACGTTGCAACACCATCCCGAAGTGCAGAGTAATCCACAGTGTCACAAAGACTGTCGGATCGGCCAGATTTTTGCAAAGACACCCCAAGACTCAGCTGTATCACCACATCGCGAGGCTCATGCCGCTCAAAATCATGCACACCCAGCACACAACGCAACGAGAGGTCCCGGATATGGATCCAGTCGTGAGCGGCAGAACATTTGCCACCAGGCAAACAACCACAAAAATGACAAAATTGTGCGAACGTCATACGAACCTCGTTTGAGGCCAACTCCATAACCCATAACAAGGCACATCGCTAGGATTTCATGCTATGAAAGCAACAAGAAAATTTGCGATAATGTGAGAACGATGAGCCCAGTCCCAAGGATGAGCCGGACCAAAGATACGAACAAGATCTTCGCGAGAATCACGGATAGAACTATCGAAAGCATGAATAGCCTGCAGCATGCGCTCAAACAACAAGTTTTCAGCTTCCCGCTCATTCATCAAGGTCAGGGTGTCGGTGTCTACAAAAAACTCCCCGGAAAAATCAACCGTAAGATTTTGACCGGGCTCAACTGGTTCCCGCGTATCGGCCCAAATATCAAATTGATGTGTGAATTTCGCATGAATAAAACCTTTTTCGATATACTTTTGATCACAATAAATATACCCGTTCTGTTGCAGTATTTGTGCAAGATGAAATGCGTCCGTGTGGCACGGTGCCATTTCGCGTGTCAAAACCAAATCGATATCCGTTCCCTGCTCCGAATCCTCGCAGTGACTATAAGTACAGCGAAACTCCTCCCCAATGCGGCGCATCATTCTTGTCACCAGCGGATTTTGAGAAAAACCTAAGGTACTCATACAAAACCTCGCTAAGTTTACTGTTAATGTCAGCTTGTGCGCCGAACATTTTCTATGCAAGTGAATCTTACAGATTTTTCCAATTTAAAAACGCACTTTTTGCGACAAACCAATTTACTTGGCAAAATTAAGGACGTAGTTTGCAAGGGCGTGCATTAACACTTGACGCGGAAAAGGACTTTTGTGCGGCTCGGCAGAAGGCGCAGCGCTTTCAAGAGCAAGTCCAAAATGATCGACACCCAAAAGAGCAAGATTGTGCGTAACAACCGAGGCATTTTGCGGATTGAGCTTGGCAATTAAATTTGGCCAAAAAAGGGCACGTTCCACAGAGACCATGCCATCATTAACCCGAAATCCTGTTTTTCTCACGTTCTCGTAATATGACATTCTCAACAACGAAAAATCGAAAATAGCCGGGTCGTACGCCAACGGATTTTTTGTGAAAACCCAAACCCCCTCCTCTTGCAGCCAAGGATCGCCCATTGTTCCCGCAACCGCCATAAGATGTGTGCCAGCTGGAAGCGTGTGAGTGCTCCACCATTCCAATCTTGATTTTGTTGACAGCGCCACAACGGATTTCTGAAATTGATTCACAAAATATTTAAACCTACGCACGTTTCCAAAATAATCGGTCACAGGTTTGTCCAAACGGAATGTCTCAAAAAAGAAGCGATAAATATATTGCACCAAAGCATCACGCGTTGGAATTGCCAACCTCGGATTCTCCTTTGCAAAACCATATGCCAACGGAAATTGACTCACTTTTCCTAAAAACCGCGCACCATCATTCACCCAATGCCACGTATTGGAAGCAATCTTTTGCGACAATTCAAAACTATTTTCGTCACCATTTTGGTCCTGCAAAGAATTGCTCAAATCCAAAAGCGCTTTATCAATTTCATTCAATGGCGAACCCGGCGTCAAGACGTTGTCGGCAGCAATAGCTCCAAAATTTACACCCGCAAACGTAATAACCCCTCGCACATTGGAAACCCAAGGATATTTTTCTGCGTGTTGTGCAGCATCAGAAAGCATTTGCAACGCAACATTAGCTCCTCGCGAATACCCCAAGAAATATATTTTTTGCGGCGTTCCCACAACACGCCAAAACTTCGTCAGCCGAGGTAAAAATGCAGCAGCAGTTTCCGCAGGGGTACCAATGCTTTCGGTAGAACCCATGAGAGCGCGAAACGAGACAACATTGGCCAGTGGATTTCCATTTGGAGCATCTAAATTTCCTGTTGTAAAAAGTTCTGAGAGTGGCACCGGCACCCGTTGCATTTTTACCAAACGAAAAGACCAGTCCCAAGTATCTGGACCATCAGAATGCATTACAAGTTGGCTTTGCCAAAATTTTGAAAACACACTCTCTGGATTGTTGCTCATTTCACGAAACGGCTGATTGTCCACTATCTCAGCCAAAAGTTCGGGTACAATCACAAAAAGCGGAAGTTCTTCCTGAGTCCTTGCCTCTGTTGAAAACACATCCCAAGGAGCGCTCGTAGCAAAACACGGTTGCCGCCCGGCACCCAGCAAAAAGGCATCGGAAGGCTTCCAATTGGCTACAACACGGTCAAAAGACTCAAGTGGATTTTCGGCGCGAAACGAGAAAGTATCGCTTCGTTCTAAATCGGAAGTCGGCAAATAAATCAAACTCGAAAGTTGAGTCTCAGAATACTGTTCCTTGCCCATTTTAAAAAAAATTTGGCGAAACCTCTCGGCGGGAGCTTCGAGTTCCGGAGAACATGCCAATGAATTGCTTTCAGATAGCAAAAAAAGACACCCCGAAACTGCCATGACTCTACAAACACTGCCACAAATGCGGCGAAAGCCCATCACATCCATGCTTTATTCCTCTAATTTTGGACGTGTCATCAAAATTTAAATTCATTATTCCATTTTTAAAAAAAGAGTGCAACCGACGAAACCATGACGATGGGTAAAGAGTTATTGTTCAGCGAAACACAATGTACAGAACACTAACGGCCCCAACAAAGCGGCACAGCGCAACATTTTACGACGCGTTCTAAAGAACGGCAATATGAAGTTCCCGCGAAAGTTTTTCAAGAATTTTCACGCCTGCTACACTATTACCGCGATCATCCAAGGCAGGACCAAACACACCAATGCCCATTCGATTGGGAACAGCGCACACAATACCACCACCCACACCACTCTTGGCAGGCGCGCCCACTTCAACACCAAATTCACCCGAGCCATCATACAAGCCGCACGTGAACATCAAACTTTTTGCGATACGCGCAGTACGAGGCTGTACCAAACGTTTTTGCGTTTGAGGCACAACTCCATCATTTGCCAAAAAGGCGCCAATACGAGCCAAATCCCGAGCCGTAATTTCCATGGAGCATTGCCGAAAATACAAATCCAAACAATCATCGACACTGCCTTCAATAACACCCAAATCTTTCAAAAACCACGCCAGTGCATGGTTTCGAAATCCGGTTGCTTTCTCCGATTCATAAACTTCGCCATTTACGTAAGTTTTGGGATTTAAAGTGACGTCACGCAAAAACGATAAAATTCGCTTTTCGCGTGCAGCCACAGTATCACCTGGAATAAGCGAACAAATCGCAATAGCACCGGCGTTAATCAAAGGATTCAGTGGTTTTCGAGACCGATACGTTTCTAGCCGAACAATGGAATTAAAAGGGTCACCC
>CAIZES010000113.1 GCA_903932045.1 uncultured Silvanigrella sp.
CGACCCTTGCAAGAAAACGGCACTATTCTTTCTTCGGTGCATTCGGTACACGCTACCCGCACAAAGCCATAAGCGAGGATGCCACAGCGGCGCGAGCCATCTCTCTGCTATTTTGAAGGGCCACTCAAGCCCATCGCTCGCAACGCTTTCAAAAATCGCAGCATCTTTTGGTAAGATTATCGATATTGGAAAGCACTAATCACCGGCAGCCGCTACAAATGGCGAGAGGTGTGCCGAAGCACCGGGCGCGTCTTCAGCAGCCTTCGATTCTCAAGAGGCTAATTGACCTGCTAATTTTTGACTTGACAGCCATAACAAAGGCCCGTAGCTTCCCCGATGAGTCTCAAGAAGTTTTCTTTATCAACCGGAGGTTATCACATGCCTAAGATTTTTAAGGTGAGTTTTTTTGTTCTTCTTGGAATCATTTATTCTCTTTCATCGAGCCTTGCTCTGGCAAAACAACCGGCGGCAAATGAGGGAAGGCCGACGGTGTCGAAAGGCAAATCCCAAGATAAACCATCGAGTCAGTGCTACTAATGAGGGACAGTTTTTATAACCGCGGTAAGCGCTTTAAAAGCATTTTTGGTGTTCTTCTTGGAGTGCTTCTTCTAGGGAGCGTATTAAACGGCGTCTTTTTGAGGAAGAAAATCCCGATGGATAAACCTATAACTGAAGTTATTCTTACCACTTTCCGCTATCCACACCCCTACTTGCTACAATTTGTCGCCGAATATCGCTTTGCTTACCAAATTGGCGAATACTTGGTACGTTTCGATGATCATCAAAACATTGTTCCGGGGCTAGCAAGTTCGTGGCTAATTAGCGCAGACAGGCACAGTATCACGTTTACCATCCGCCACGAGCTGTACTCGGCAACCGAGGTTGCACAAAGCCTGCATCGCATTCTCAAGCAGGGCCAAACCACGCACAGCAATTTTTCGGAACAAGTTTCAAAAATTGAAGTGATAGATGAAGGCCATTTGAAACTAGAAACGCGGGGCGATGCCGCTGCTGTGCTCAATCCACTCGTCATGGCTGATTCGATGATTGTGCCTGATGCCCACTGGATTGCCGTTCCCGGACACGCAGAACTGCAAGTTGATTGGAAAAGCACGCACGGGCCTTACATTTGGCAGTCGGGCGAACTTCCGCTTGCATACGGACAAGAAGTGGTTTTTGTTCCCAATCCCAAACACTATCTTTTCTCCAAGGAACAGAGTGCATGGCGTATCCGATACGAAGATCCCGCCAAGTACAACAGTCACGGCGATCTCAAAAATCTTCTTGAAAGGTTTTCGCCGGCGTTTTGCACGTTGCGACATTCCATTTACACAAAAATAGCAGCCACCAAAGAAGATGGAATTTCATTCTTCGAGACAAGACACAACGGCGTTGGTTTTTTTCAACTCAACACCAACAGTGACCGCTTTCGCTCCCGGGAAGCGCGAAGAGCTTTCGCTAGAAGAGTTTTGTCATCGCCAATCTCGTTACCGGATAATGTCACCAAAGCTTTTCAGATTCCACAGCCAGGGCTCGTGGGCAGAGTTCCGTCAGAAGAGGAGGAAAAGATTAGACAAGCCTTTCTTGCTGCGCCTGACGTGGGTTTGAATGGTGAAATTCGAATTCCAATCACACTGTCCGCTGATGTTAACGTTGATTGGGAGACAAAATACGCGCAATCGCTGGGTCTAAGCGTTCAAACTGAAAAACAAAGTATCTTTCCTCACTCGCCCGAATGGAAATCTGGAAAGTACGACCTTATCTTTCTTTCTCTTGGTATGTCCGACGAAGATCCCATTAGTGGAGCATCCTTTATGTTCTCACACGAAGGTATGAAAGCCGACTTCGAAGACGGGCGTATTATGAAGTCGTTGAATGCCGCAAAAAGCAGTCAAGATGGCGAAGTCATCTCGCTCGCCGTACGCGCGGCGTTTCGCACCGCTTTGGAAGAA
>CAIZES010000114.1 GCA_903932045.1 uncultured Silvanigrella sp.
GAACTTCAACCTGAATACGAAAATATTGTGGAATTCTTTGTTGAACAGTCCGCAAAATGCAGACAAATCTCGGGATTTTTTGCTTCAAACGAGTTTATCGCGCGAGGGCGCGAGATGATTGTTGCGTCTCCGGCTCGCGTAACGTTACGAAGTATTGCTAAAACTATTGATAGCGCAGTTGAGTTGGCGCTTATTCAGAAGCGCAATTTGTTGGTGGCAAAGGATCTCGACGATACGCCGTTTCTTTACGAGCGGCCGAAATATGGAGTTAGCAACAGAAACAGCACAGCGCTTTCTGTGATTGACGATGCGGAGCCCGTTAGCGATGTGCAATGGCAAGAACTGATAAATGCCGCACGAACGGGAACATTGGCTGAAGCGAATGCACTGCTGCGACAAATCATGGTCACGTATGCCGGAGTGCGGTTTAGCGGAAACCTCGTCAAAATTTCCGAGGCTCTTGGAGTTGCGAGGTCTTCTCTTTATCGAGCAAAAATCCATGAGTCTGTCTCAAGCGCAAACACTGCAACAAACTCGTCTTTATTATAACGGAGGATGTATGGAAAACAATATTCCAGATTCTAGCGATCTCACAGTCACCAAAAGCGACAAACCAATGTCGGGATTTTGGGCGTTCACTTCCAAGTGGGCCTGCGCATTTCCAACGATAGCTGCGGTGTTCGCAATTATCACCGAACAAGCGTTTTTCAACAGAAGTGCTGTTTGGGAAATGTTGCGAGGAACTGGCGACGGAGGTTGATTATTATGGACGTTGTTGTTGCTGGCGAAAAACATTTTGAAGATCTCTTTGTGCAGTGGTTTCCTGCGAAGCCATCGTGCAGCGAAGCTTATGTATTCTTCCATGGGTTTCCGGGCGGGGGAATTCGTAACGAAGATCTCGCTGCCGCGGTGGCCAATCAAACCGGCGCAGCAGTCTATGTTATTCACTACGGCGGTCTTGGTCGCGGTAAAGGCGAGTTTGGTTTTCTAAAATCTCTGAATGAATGTCTTGCTTTTGTCGATGAGATTAAATCACAATCAACGTTCTCTCGCGTCAATTTCTATGGACACTCTTGGGGTGGTCTTGTTGCTCTCAACGCTGCGGCGCGTTGCGAGAACAAACTTGGCGACATTATTCTTGTGTCTCCCTTTAGTTTCGTTCCAGAAAACGAAACTGTGCGGCATCTCTTGCTTGCAATGCAGAAGTCGGATGCAGGATTTCCTCAAACTCTTAACATCCAAGATGCGCTCGCAGATGTTGAAACCATTGCAAAACAGCACAACCCGCGCATGCTGGTGCGTGCCCTCAAGCCTCGCCGCGTGCTCATTCTTCAGTCAGAAAACGACGATCAGGTTCCCGCCGCAATGAATCGGCAATTCGCGCCAATGTTCACTCCCGAAGCTCGCTATCTCGAAGTTAATCAGGACCACTCCTTCACGAACCGCGCTGCACTTATCGACATCGTGTGCAAGTGGGTGAGGTAATTATGTTGAGTTGGATTGTGCGCATCATTCGAAGAATTAAGGCTCTCAGGCACGTTGAGATTGATGGGAGTAGTTCGCGATTCATTTTCGCTAAAGATGTTTCTATTCGCTGTGGCAAAGGTTCAAAAATTATCGTACGAAACGGAATTGTGCGTATTGGATATCCGCTTCCCGGCCTTATGCGGCACGCGCACTTTCCAATGTCTGAAATCACGCTTGCCGAAGGTGCGACACTCATTTTTGACGGAGACGTGTGTATTGCCCCCGGCGCCACCATTTATATTGGTAAAGATGCCAAGGCTACGTTTGCTGGAAACAACTTTATTTCTTACAACTTCAAACTTTTGTGCAATAGGGAGTTTTCATTTGGGCGCTACTCAAACATGTCTTGGGGAGTGACTCTCATCGACGACGACCTGCATCGTTTTCGTACATGCGACGGCAAAAAACTGCGCACAGTTTCTCAGCCTATGCTTATTGGTAAAAATGTTGGTATTCAGATGAATGTGTCGATTCCGCGCGGAGTAACTATTGGCGATAATTCGATGATAGCCGCCGGATTGATATTGCGACAAGATATTCCGTCTGACTCTACGGCTCTTGGCGAAGAAAAATTGAAGGTGAAACATGGCTTCTGTTGCGGACCAACTCCAATTGAATAAGTTACGCTTACCATCAACGCAGATCTTTTTTGCGGTGTGCGCCGTTGGGTGGATACCGTTTATTGCAAGCGCATTTAACTACCAAACCGTAGCATGGTTCCCATGGCTTCTCTCGGCTCGCATATTCGCAATGGCGCTCGCTCTTGTAGCTGCTCTCATCACCTATTTTGTGCCTCGACTAGCCACACATTCCGAACTTGCTTACTCGCTACTCTGCGTGGCTCTTCAGGCGTCGTTCGGAATTCTGGAGGGGCGAGATCAAACTGCGTTTACGAATTTTGTTTCTGTGTTCGTGCTTATGACGGCCATTTTCACTCGACACAATCTTGGTGGCTGGCTCCGTTTTGGCTTCCTACCAGCAACCTTCCTGAGCCTACTTCCACTGGCGTTCAAAGATGCTTCACTATTTCGTTCAGTCGCGGTGTTTGTCGACACTTTCAGTCCAATTGTTTGCGCTCTGGCTATTTGCTTTGTAATTGGCCACAGCACATGCACCAAAAACGCGGTTCTTGCCCGAAACAAAAAACTTAGCGAAGAACTCACAGACGAGCGCGATCATCAGAAAGAAATCATCGAACAGCAGTTGCGAGAGCTTGAAACAACGAGAGTCTCCGCAGCACTCGCCCAAGCTGCGCAAATGCTTGCGCATGATGTGCGTCGACCTTTTTCGATGCTGCGCATGACAGTCGATGGACTGCTTCGATCCAAAAGCGCAGATGAAACCGTTCGCCTTGCATCCGTAGCACTTCCCGACGTGAAAATCGCTCTTGAGCATGCCGATGCATTGGTGCGGGACGTGATGGATTTGAGCACGGATTTGCGAATCAACCAAACAAGCATTGTGCCTTCGGCTGTTTTGAATGGCCTTGTTTTCGATTTCAAAAAGACTTCTCCTTCTGTTGATTTATCGCTCAAGATTGATAGTGGGAAAAGCATTTCAGCTGATAGTCACCAGATTCGGCGGGTTTTTGAGAACATCCTTATCAATGCTGCGGAAGCGATGAATGGCAGCGGGCGCATCAAGATCGGCGTATCGGATGTCACAGTAGATGGCTGCCCGTTTGTGCGACTCATGATTTGGAACTCGGGTTCAACCATTACACATGAAGATGCCGCAAGGATATTTGACGCCTTTTTCACAAAGGGAAAATCAAACGGCAAGGGGCTTGGACTCGCGATTGCGAAAAAGATTGTATCTCTGCACGGTGGTAGGATTTGGTGCGAACCACATGCGCAAGATGGCGTCTCATTTTTGATTGACCTCCCTGCTGTGGCGGGTGTGAAGCAAAATCATCGAGAAGCACATAAAAGTGAAGCAGAGGCTGAGGCAGAGTTTTCCGCCGTAATGTCCTCAATTTCAGCCAATTTTGATGTTCTTATTGTCGACGATGAACGGCTCTATCGCGATGCTCTCTCCTGCATGATGACCGGCGATGATGCATGGAACAAGCTGCGCATCCATGAAGCCAGTAACGCGAACGAAGCGATTGGTCTTTGGAAAGATTTGAATCCAAGGTTGGTAATTCTTGATATTGATCTCGGTAGAAACTCCATTTCCGGCCTCGATATTTTGAGTCAAATGCGCGCCTCTGGGAATGCAGCATTCGTGTGCATTCATTCCAATCGAATGCTGGATGAACAGACCGAATTCGCAAAGGAGCACGGAGCGAACGCTATTTCTCCAAAGCCGATTTCCAGAATTCAACTTATGAATACTCTAATTGAAGCTGTTAGTAGTGTTGAACAAATCAGCGCAATTGACGCTGGAACTTCATCCAAGCGTTTTGCGTTTGTGGACGACAGCATCGCTGTGCGCACGCTCTGGCAAATGGATTGGCCAGAGGGAACACTTGAAACATTTGCCTCGCCAGAGGATTTTTGGAAGCGCGCGAATAATGATAATGGGTTTCTCGGTAGCCTCTCAGCGGTGTTTACTGATCTCTATTTCGGAGAGGCGTCAAGCACGAACGGCAAAGACTTTGCCAAGAAGCTCAAGGAGCGTTACGAGGGCGCTGTGTTTGTCGCAAGTGACGCCCGCGGTCTTACACTTTCTGAGCAAGACGGTGTGTCGGCAGTTATTCGCAAAGATGTTCCAACACGCGAAGCGTTGGCTGCATTGCTCGCTTAATCCGCAATTCCAAGCTGCTTTTCGAGCCATTTCTTCTCACGTTCGGCGTCGGCAAGCATCTCCTTGCCTGCTTCAGTGGAAAAATCGTAGCCACGTTTTGCAAATTCCACGACCATTGCGAGGGCTCGAATTGCTCTCCTCAATTCGTGTTTGTGCATGATTTCATCCTCGGTCATATGCTCGCCTCCGCTACGCATTCGTTTCTCTTACTCACATTACCACACCGCAACTGGCATTGGGTGAGTCGCACTGGCACTGAGGCGGAAGCCGCCGTTTGGAGCCGGGCACAAAGAGCGTAGCGGTCGGGACCCGCGCGAATACTTGGAGCAGCGGTTCCCGATGGGCCGAAGGCCCAAGCGAGCGGTGCCGGCGACATCGGCGAGCGCACCGCCGGTGGTGGGGGTATCGGCAAAAACTTTTCCAAATAGATTTGGTCGTCTCACAGTGGATACGCACTACGACTTTTTGATACACTTGAAAGAGCGTCTAAACGTCCCATGAAACAACGGTTTCGTAAATTCGAGGCACAGGCAACAGTGACCAAATGTTTAGCTCTTGTTGTTGACGTCTGCGGTAAGGAAAAAGGTCATGGCAAAAAAACAATCTGGTAGTGAGCCCATTTCAGAGAAATATCTCAACGCTTTAAAAGCAATTAACGACTGGACTACTGTTTCCGATTGGGCAATTAAGGTCGGAGATATTTACCCAGAGCTTCTAGAAAAGGCAAATCAGGAAGCTAAAAACCACAAGCGCACCACAACCGGGATTCGAGAGCTTACAGCCCGCATCAGTTCTTGGGTTTCTACTGATGGCTTCTCTGGCAAGATCGAAATTGACGAGCGCGAGAGACCGAAAAGAGTACGAATTTTATCAGAACAAGATGCTGCCCACTATGTTGAAAAGGAATTGGAGTCCGACTTAGAGCCACTGACGCGCGCTCAAAAAATCACGCTAGACGAATCGAATTTAGGCATCAAGGAAAAATACCGGCTCGCAGAATTTAGTGCAATTATTGCGCAGCTCAAATACTTTTTCAATTTGGACTTCGAGTTTGAACACGCTAAGGCGATCTTGCATCCAACCGATCCAGGCCGCCATCATCCTGACAATGTTCAAATTCTCTTGAAATCACATAACCGTCTTAAGCAAAATTCCAACTGGGATAGATTCACACTTAAGGAACAGATCGAATACATCGAGGCCGTTGTTCGTGTTCAAAAGTTAGTTTCAAGTAAAATGAATATCGATCTTCAAGAAGACGTCATTGGTTCGCTTATTGATCGACTGAAATTGGTTTATTAGGCGCAGTCTAGCGTCGCTGTTACCGCACTCTGTTGGGAGCAACACCTCGGGCGAGTGTGACTCGTCGAACGCCCGCCATCCTCGTCTTATTCGATTATTCTAAATCGGAATAATGCTTCAATTTAACTCAGATAAACGCCACAACCAGTGCGATATTTATTTCTTGCCGGAATTTTGACAGCTGCAAGAAGTGC
>CAIZES010000115.1 GCA_903932045.1 uncultured Silvanigrella sp.
CACATTCCATCGTTGAACCTCTTGCGATGGCAAAGAAACGTGCGCGATCGTTTACGCCCACCTTTCCCGATGCCTCAGCGATATTTAACGGAATGGATATCGCGGCACGCGACACCCTGACCACCACGACAGGCGTTGACGTTTCCGTAAACGAAATTCGAAAATCGTGGACTTTGGCGTGTCGGGTGCGCCTGGACGTTGAAGTGGTCAATCCACTGGCAAGTTTTTTAGATGAGGTGCCCCCGAGAGATGCATTCATTCGGTTGACTTGAACCAAAGATAAGACACAATATGTCTTGTCTTTGGTGTCGTCTCATTTTTATCGATGATGAAGAGTTATTCCGGAGGTCTAGGTTGTGAAGCACTCCTCAATTCGTTCTGTTGCAAAGTTAGCTGTTGTATTTTTGGGAGTGTGTGTTGTTTTTTTTGTGGGCACATTCTTTGTTTTGCGCAGCCAGGCGTTTTTGAACTTTGTGATACCCAAAGTTCAAGCAGAGCTGAAGCAGCGAGCAGGGGTGGAAGCTTCCTTTGACAAAATGCAGTTGGACTGGCTTCGCGACATTCTCATTTCGAATGCGAAGGTTCGTCTGAAAAATCCGGAATTGGGTGACGTTTCTGTGAGCATTGGGACTATTCATGTGCAGCTTTCGTTGTGGGAGCTTTTGAATCATCGTCTTGAAGTCAATAGTGTCGCGCTCTCGGATGTGAATCTTGTTGCCCGTATCAAACAAGGGCCAGAAGCTCCTCGGTCGCCCCCTTCAAATCCTTTGGCGTTGTTGGCAGATCTGCTTCAAAATCCACCACTCACGGTTTCTCTGCCCAAGGTGCACGTTCAAAATCTTTCGTTAGATGTGCAGATCATGGAGCGGAATGGTGCCGCTGTTGAAATGTCGAGCGATCACATTAATACCGACGTTTCTCTGGCATTTAAAAAGAATTTTTTGGGCGCCAATTTTTCCCTTGTTTTGGGTAACAGCTCTGGGCCCTTGTCTAAAATTCATGTCCGCGCTTCGGGGCTTCCTGGTTTACAGGTTGCCACATTCGATTCAGAAATGTTTTTGAATTTTGATTTTAATTTTTCCCTTTCTAAGGAAGTTTCAGGGTGGTGGCTTAGGTTCCCCCGCGCTGATGTGTCTGTGGCTCTTTCCAAAATGGGCGCAGTGCTGCAGCAAAATTCGAAGGAACAGCAGAAAATTCAAGTTTCGTTCGATCATTTCGAGTTTTTGCAAAAGCTGGCAGATCCGGTTGATGTGAATATTGATGGCGTTATGGCCTTTCGGAGTTCGCTACCAACTTCTTGGCTGCAGGACCTCAAAAAAGAAATTCCGAATTTGTTAAAGAAGATGACTTTCGAGCAACGCCGGCAAATTGAATTGAGTCTCAAAAACCTGAGAGGAGAAATTTCGGGAAAACAGACTCATCTGTTGTTTGGCACAAGTTTAGATTTGAAAACACTGACGTCAGTTGTGCTTCAGAAAGGCGTGTTGGATGTTGAAATACAGAAAACTGCCTTGGAACTGAGGGAAATTTCGTTTCGCTCGAATAAGTCCCAAGCTCTTGGGCTAGGGCGTTTTGTTGCAGAGCCTTTTGCTGCGTTGCGCATTCCATTGCAATCCATTTTTTCCTTTGTGGAAAAACCAGATGCTGCGGCACTGGTATCTGGGTTCGAAGTGTTTCGCGCAGGTTCCAAATTGGATATTGAAAATCCCGTGGGTGTTCCTGTTCATCTCTCAAAACCTTTGAGTGTTGATGCAAAGTTGGATATTGAACCGCATTCGCGCAACTTTAACATTGTTACCGACATGTTACTGGGTAACAAGAGTTTTTTGAAGTCAAAAATAGGGATTCAAGACAAAGAAAAGAATTTGGAACTGAAAACACAGATTCAGGTGAATATTTTGCCGGAGTTTAGGCAAGTTCATCCTGCAGCGGCGGTGTTTGACCAGTTTGGGTATGCCAATGTGGATGCGTCTGTTGGGTTGAGTTTGTTGCACGATGCAAAGAACATTTTTTCTTTTTCTCCCAAAATGATTCCCGGAGTAAAGTTGAAATCGCAAGTGCAGGCACGAGTTGAGCAGGTGTTGCCAGTTACTAGTGGGAAGGTGATTGTTCGTTACAATAAACTCGAACTGAATGCGAATTCAGATGTGGATATTTCGGGTCATAAATATGTGCTGAATGGCGCGGTTCATATGCTCGGAAAACCATTGGCTGAGTTTGGATTCAATGGAAATGATGGTCCCAAGTTTTTCAAAATTCTCGGAAGAGTGGCTGCTCACATTGATCCTGGATTGGCAGATGTTCATGCCGCAGCCGCTGCAATTCGCAAGTTCGGAAATGCAGAGTTGGCAGCTGATTTTGATGTTGGTGTTTCTCATCCCTTTTCTTCTGTTGCAGCTTTTGATCCTAAGTTTTTTACGTCGAAAGCATCTTCTGTGCGGAAACCTCTTCTGGGTGTGAATGCAAAAGTGAACTCTAAACTGGCCTTGCCTGGCGTGCATCGCACTGTTAGTGATTTCAAAACGGCACAACTTTTTTCATATCTCCGGTTGGCTGAGCCTTACATTAAAACGGCGGATGTTGAACTCGCGGCCGAAACGGATTTGGTGAGTCGCGCGCGGGTTCGTTCTTTGCGTGTGAATGCCGGTGACAAAAAAGTTTTACTTTCTGTTACCGGAGAAACTGATCTTCGTGGTGAAAACGTGGATATGCATGGAAGTGTTGAAGTTGCTTTGCCACCAGAAGTGGCTTTAAACAAAAAGACTACAATAAAAACCAGTGGTCGCGCTCGAATTCCGTGGCAGTTGCAACGCTCTGGCGGCAAAGATTTCCATCTGTCTGGCAAAACCGAACTGTTGGATGTTGGGGTTGAGCTAGGCGACATCGCGGTACGCAATATGTCGGGCGCCGTTGTGTTTTCCCAAGACTTGCGTCTCTTAAATGGGAAACAAATTGCTTGGGCGCGCTTGTTGGAAGTGAGCCCATTTCTTCGTGTCGACACCGATCGCATTCGTCCGTATTTGGTTGAGACCCCGCTTGTGCGCATACCTGTGATATCAGCCATGGGCAGAACGATTGGACCTTTGCGTGCGCGGGTTTCATTTATGCAAAATCAGTTGGCTCTTGAGGATGTCGATTTGAGTTTGTTTGACGGTGCCTATTCCGGGAAAATATTTGTAGATGTTCAGCCACAAGCGCCCCGTGTTGCATTTTTGGGGCGTTTGGCGGGCTTGGATACAGCTCTTTTAAATCCGAGCAAGAAGCAAAATGTGCAATCCGGTGAGAGTCGCTATCTGGCGGCGCGCTTGGCTTTTGGATTGGATGTTTCCAAATCGTTGGCAGAAGGCCGAATTGACGTCACCGAAATTGGGTCCTCGCAACTGAAAGCGCTTATTCAGGTGCTTGATCCCGATGGCAAAGACTCCATGTTGAATGCCGCAAGAATGGGTGTTTCTGCTGCGTATCCAACATACGTGGGTATGAACATGTCGCAAGGATATTTGGATATTGGAATTCAACTGGCGGGTTTAACCCCGCTGCGTTTCGATGCGCGTCAATTGCCTTTAACTTCTATTATTACCCCTTATACCCACAATCTTATGAACACTTTGAGAGAGGTACCCTTGCAATGAGAAATAGAATGCAAAGAATATGCTTAGTGGGTTTTGTGTTTGTCTGTGGCGGATGCGCTCCCACTCTTTATTTGATTGATAGGCCTACGATTCTTGAAGAACAAGCGGCGGGCGATTGGCACGATTTGGAGAGAGAAACAGAACCTGCTGTGTTGAAAAATAAGCCCGAAGCCTTTGCGCCCCATCTTATGGGCCGCGGTGGTGAGCGGGTTCTTCAAACTCTTCCTGGCGAGCCTCCCATCAAAGGTTCGAGGTGATTTTATGTTGTTTGCAAAGCATGGTCCGTATTCGTATCAAAATATTCGGACCCATTTCGGGACTGGAATTGCTGTTGCGGCTTTTTTGATGACAGGTTTTTCTTGGAATTTCGGTTTTGGGTTTGGTTCTCGATTTGGATTTGTTTACGCTGGTGGCGTTGCTATGGCCCAAACTTCGAATTCAACCTCAACTCAAACGCAAGCACAAAAACAAGCAAAAACGTTTTTGCGTATGGCGCCGTTGGAAAAATTGACTGTGGGCCCGTACGACAATTTTCAAGGTGTGCTCACATCCGATGGAACCCACTTGTTGTTGAGTCAGAACATAAACATGGCCACGCACGTTCAGGTTGTGGATATGACATCGGTGGCAGCGCGTGGACATAGCAAAAGTTTGGTGAGCGACACTTTTGATACACGCGACCCTGCTGCATCTCCCAGTGGGAAATGGGTGGCCTACACTTCTTTTGAGCGCAATGCACGCGGCCAGATTTGTGTGTCTCCCATTGAGGGGAATGTGCGGAACTGTTTACCAACTGCAAAAAATGGAGCACGTCAACCTCAGTGGTTAAGTGAAGATACCGTTGCTTATTTAGAAATGGCTGAGGATGGTGAAACAGAAAACTTAGTGAGTTTGGATATTCAATCCAAAGAAAAAAGGACATTCTTTTCGGACAATATTTTGTCGTTTGCTTTTCATCCCAATGGTAAATTTATTGTTTACTCTGTGGCAATCTCTAAAAACGGAGGAGTTCCTTCTCTGAGAATGCGAGAAACGGGTGCAAAAAAAGGTGAATCTCAAAAAATAGTGTTCGAATTGCCTGGCCTTTCAGGTTTCCCGCGCTTTAATTCAACAGGAGAATTTCTGTATTTTTCGCAGTTTTTTAATGATACCAATTCCGATGGCGTTATTGATGGCAACGACAACGCAGTACCATTTCGTGTTTCTTGGGGCACCGTGCGCAGTGCTACCACTCCAATAGTGCCGGAACAGCTGATTTCTGCGGAGTATAATTGTGGGTATCCGGCGGCCTCGGGTTTAAGTTTGCAGGCAACTTGTAATTTCGAGGCTTCTTTGGATATTTATCGCATGCCTCTTGCCGGTGTTGTGCCTACTCACTGGACGGAGGAACAAATCCTTTCAGCTCACGCGGCCGCTCGATCTTTGGATGAACGTGTTCTGCTTCTGAACACTCTGCGTTTTCGGTTTCCTGCCAAGTATGACAACGCAGCAACTGTAGAGCGTTTGCTCTCTAACCACGTTGTTGCATTTGAGTTTGACGCAGCGTCGTACTATGCGGGTGTTTTGGCAAAAAAGAATGCATCACTTGCGCCAACCCTGCAAACACTTGTAGCTCTTTTGGATGCTCGAAACGCAAGCTTACGCGAAAAATCGAAGTTGCCGTCTCCAGCCTTTGTTTCTTATGTGGAATCGCTGCGCGAAAAAGTTCGTGCGCAACCCGTTAACGAATTTTCGGTTTTGGCCGATGTGAGTTTCGATTGGGTTCTGAAAAAGGTTGATGAATCTGGCGCGCGTTGGCGTTCCATAGATGTTTCGCCTTTTCAGTCGCCAATGGCTATTTTTATATACGGCGACCTAGGGAAAAAAATATTGGAGGAAAAGGCACAAACGCCTGAGGCTCGGATGGAATTGGAGCGACGCCTGGCATTGCATCCCGCTTTGAGCGAAGAAAGCCAGGTTTCGCATGCTTTGTCTTATGTGAATATGTTAGGCCAGCGCGATCGCGATCCCAAGTCAAGATTGCAGAAATTGCAGACTTTGAGCACGGGCCTGTTGCCCGACTCCGTTTTGGATGTTTTTTTAAAAGCAGAATTAGCGGCTATGGAGCTTGTTGTTGCTAGCGATGCAAAATCGGAACGTGCAGGGACCCTCAAACTTTCTGACATTTTTGTGAAGATGAAGAAGCGGATTTTTCTGAAACGCGGTATCTATGTTCGATTGCTCACGCAATTTACTGAGTTCAATAAAGAGCAGGCCGTTGACATGGTTGCGAGTCAGTGGGTTTCTGGAACCAAATTGCTCGACGGTGAATTTGTTTATGCCCGTGAGCAATATCTGCTGATGAGATTGGATAAAGCCTATTCTTATTTGAACAAGAATGAAATCGGATATGCCGGAGATGTTTTTTACGGAGCGATTCGCGTTACCGATGATGCTGAGGCTCACATTGGTTTCATGGATGCTCGAATTCGGAAGGGTCGTGGACAGGAGCTGGAAAAAGAATATCAGGATCTTGCGAAGTCGGGATTTGTGGCTGAAAATTTTCAACTTTCACAATCTTGGCGCGATCTTCAATCGTCTGAAATTGGGGTTGTGAAAGATTCCATAAAACGATTGGAGCAAGTTATTGAGGCTGACGGGTATAATCCTTCGGTTGCGTGGTTTTTGCTTGGATACGCTCATCATCGTGTGGCGATTCAGTCTCGGCATAAATTAGAGTTCGATAGAAATGCCGTTGAAAGTGCACATCATGCTTATTCTGTTGCACTCGATTTGGCCCGTGCCAACAAACGTTTGTTGGCGCCACTCTATTCTAATTTAGGTCATTTGCATTCTCTTGCGCATAACTACGGCCAGGCAGCGTCGTTTTATTCGGAACGTTTGAAGCTTCCTTTTTCGTCTGAAGATGATCGTGTTGCCGTGACCTGGAATGCGGCGCGCCTAGCGTACGCTGGTAACAATGCGCAACAGGCTTTGCATCTTATGGAAGGTGTGTTGCCTGTTTTGAAGCAGACTCGTTTTGTTCGTTTTCAAAAAGCCTATCTTGAACATGCGGCATTCTATGCGTTGGATGCTTCCAATTGGGAAAAGGCTGCCCTTTATTATGAGCAGTATTTTGCGAATGAAGGCGCAACATCGGAGCGAAATGATTTGAAAGCTCGGTTGGGTTTGGCGTGGGCATTTTGGAAAATTGGAAGAAGTGATGAAGCAATTGCGGCTGCGCAAAAAGTATTGAGGACGTGGAGCGCGGTGAAAAGTGATGAGTTGAATTCTTCGATTTTAGTGCCGTTTCGTTCTGACAGATATGCAGCGCAAGCTTTAGCCGTGCTTTCCGATTTGGAAACAGAAGCAGGCAAAGCAGTTGAGTTGCGTAGAGCACGTTTGAATATTCTTCAAGGTTGGGAAAACAATCTTAATGCCTATTCCCTTAAAAAAAACGATTGGCGGACGTACGTTTTACGAGAACGTCAACATATTGCAGCGCTGAAAACCAAAGTTGGAGATCCGTTAGCCGCTGTGGCGTGGGAGGAATGTCTTGCTGACGCGATAAAGTATTACGATGTTAAGAAAGAAACATCGGATGCTGCTTTGTTTTATTCTATTTTGAATACACTCGTTGTGATAGTGGATCGGAATGCTCCTGTCTCACCATCGTTGCAATCAAAGTTAGATGAGAATGTTCCAAACTATTTGGCACGTCTTGCTGAAATTGCGAACGGCAGTACAGTGTTATCCACGCGTTGGTTGCGCGTGTCGCTTTTGTGGAATGCTTTCCGGGTTTCGCGGGGGCAGATGAGTGTGGTGCAGGAAAAACAAAATCGCGAGGTTTTGTTTGCGAATGCGCTTGTGAAAGAGATTTTGGATACAGATCCCGCTGTTTTGGAATCTCTTCCTGGGCGTGCTAAAATGGTGGAAGTGTTGGAATCAAAATAGAAGGAGAATTTGCAGTGAAGAAAATTGGCTTGAATTCGAAACAATGCGCTCCCGTAATTGCTATTGTGGCTTGTGCTGCGGCTATTTTGGTTTCCTATTGTGGAAAAAAAGAGGACACAAAGGTAGAGGCAAAATTTTCGTCCATTTATTCGAATGTGATCGCAAGTTGCGCCAAATGTCACGTTCCGGGCAATGATGCGTATGTTACATGGGCAAATAATTTGGATTTGTCGTCGCAATCTGCTGCGTACACAAGTCTCACATCTGCAGCATCTCTTCCTGCTAAGAAGCCAAGTTGCGATACTACAAAATATGTTGTTGCCGGTAATCCTGCGACTTCTCTGCTCTGGGCTGTTTTGGACAACACAACCCGAGAGGCTTTTAGTGAAGTCGTTCCAGGTTGCGATCCCATTGCCGAAAACCTTCACGGGTATGGTGAAATTTCGGCTGATGCGCGCGCGTCAATTAAGCAGTGGATTACTGAAGGTGCACAAAACAACTGAGCGCGCTCACTTTTCAGTAGCACGCCCAGTTTGGGAAGCATTATGAGTTGCAGCGTCATTCACTTGCGACTTCGGCTGCTTCGGTTGCTTCGGTTGCTTACTTCTTAACGCGATCCATATATTCGGATGTGCGTGTGTCGATGCGTAAGACGTCGCCTTCGTTGATGTGGAAGGGTACGCTGACAACGAGGCCAGTTTCCAATTTTGCAGGCTTGGTTGCGCCGGTAACAGTGTCACCGCGAACGCCTGGCTGAGTTTCTGCCACACGAAGTTCTACAAAGGTGGGTACTTCTACAGTGATGGGGCGACCTTGGTAAAACAGAACATCGATGTGCATGTTTTCGAGAAGAAAATTCACGGAATCGCCAACATCTTCTGGAGCCAATGTGAACTGCTCGTAGTTGTTGGTGTCCATAAAGTGGAAACCATCGCCATCTTTGTACATGTATTGCATGGTACGGTCGTCAAGGTTGGGCTTACCCACTTTGTCGCCGCTTTTGATGTTGTTTTCCAAAACCTGGCCTGTGCGCAGATTGCGAGTTTTTACGCGTGTGAAGGCAGAGCCTTTACCGGGGCTGACGTGTTGGAAATCGACGATCACATAGGGATCGCCATTCACTTCAATCTTAAGACCACGACGAAAATCACGAGTATCGTACATAATTTCACTCCCTTGATGAACGACCCCACGTACCACAATGTTGCATTGTTAGGCAAGCTACATGATCTCTGTCGTGTCAAAAGGAAGAGGATTGTTTTTTTTGGTTTTTTTTGGTTTTTTTTGTTGTTGGCGTTGGGAGACGTTGTTGTGCTTGGGCTTCAAGTTTTTCTTGATGCTCTCGTACCCA
>CAIZES010000116.1 GCA_903932045.1 uncultured Silvanigrella sp.
GAGGTGAGTATATTTTCAGATCAAATTGAGATCACGACTGGCGTACTGATCACTTACGATACAACCAACCATTTTATCATCACAAAAAATACCGTAGACCCACTTATCGTTGTATGTCTTTCCGTCGGGAAGAGCAGAATAGGTGCTTTGCGCATCGGCGGGGTGAGGCGGGCAGCCCGTCACTCGATTGGCAAATTTAGGTGCCTCTTCCAATACGCGCTGAAGCTCCGCCATCTCAGAGGAGTCGCCTTTCAGCTGCCCGATGGAAACGGAGTTTTTTGCTTTGTTTAGCTGCGTCACCATTCTACAACCTCCCCCTAATAATCCGCTCTACAAAAATCGCAGCAGTAGTTATATCCAATGCGCTGATAAATGCCGTTCGAAGTGGGATTTTCGGCATCGGTGAACAAGAGACATCGAAGCGCACCGTCATCCAAAAGTTTTTGTGAAAACAGCGCCACAAGATGCGACGCGTAACCATGCCCCCGATGCGCATCGGGCGTGTAAACGCCGCTCACCGATGTGCCAAAGGAGGCTTCACGGGCCTTACGGCACATGGAAACTGGCGTGCCGTTGGCGTCTTCCCAAATGGCAATCTTTGATCCACCAACAAATTTTTTCGCATTAGCGCAGCAACGTTCGTGGAGTGCGGTGTCGTGTGCTTCAGGCAGCTTACAGTCAATGATCATGCGCTCTTCCCACGCTGGTAAAAACGTGAGGTCCTCCTCTACAGCCAAACGCATTTTTCCCCAAGTAGGTCTTGCTGGAGGCACAACTTTGAGAAGTTCATACGCCAAGTTTTTTTGCGTGGTGGCTGGGCTCATCTCGAAACAATTTTTGAGATAGGCAATTGCCAACGAGATAGTGGGCTCAGGTCCAAAGACATGGGCAGGTTTGCCATGCGCCTCAATCCAACCTTTGAGAAGTGGCGCAACAGCATCTTCGTGGCACTGCGATAAGCAGAGCCATCCCGGTTTTGTTGAGAGGGTTGCTCCCATAAATTTGTCACTGTTCTGAACAACAAGACCAATGAAATCTGTTGAAGCCGGTATAGTGGTTAGCGCTGCATCTGTCATGCCGAGAATCATGTTATTGGGCATAATAGCAGCACTGAGATAGGGATAAATGGCTTCTTTGAAGTCCGTGGATTCACGAAAACATGATATGTTAAACATTGTAGTCACTATTCTCCTGTCGCTATGCGCACGTTCACATGATAGGTATGCCGTCACGCTTAATTTCGGCAAGAATGGGCGAAATTGGTTGGGGATCCATATACTCCATAAGACCAACAGGTACAAAATCGCAATTGGAGAGGATTCCGTAGGCAACGGTTTGCAGCAGAACGGCCTCCCGGAAGCGATCGTTCCCAAAATCACGCGAGACTACGGCTATATCAAAATCACTCTCGGTAGTATGTTGATTCCGTGCACGGGAACCAAAGAGAAGCACAACGTCGGCGTGCACACCATGCTCTTTGAGATGTTGATTCAGAATGACTACGCGTTCTGTGAGTTCACTTCTATCCACTGCAGAAAGTCCTTTCCTTTGGCGAGATAACTTTCCGTAAACTCTTTTGTTGCCCTCTTATGAAAATCGAGTTTTTGATCGGGGTAACGTGCTTCGGTATTAAATTCGTTAATCTCTGCAGCCAAGGTGAGAGTTTCTTTTGTGGTTTCCCACCCAGCTTCTCAATAAGCACGAGAAGATTGTGTGTAAACGGAGCGTGGCACCTGGTTTTTTTTACGTATGCTGCTTTGAGCTTCTTCTCGATGGCAAGATGCAAAAAGAATAGAGAGGCCGTATAACGTTCTGCCTTTAAAAAGATTGACAGCGCAGACTCGAGATCATCTTTCGAGCCGTCTGCCCAATAGTGAACTAAAGCTAAGGCTTTTTCCTCGCTAAGATCGTCAACCATACTGGCTCCTGTATTTCGAGATCCAATTTACACCCCAAGTAGAGCACAAAGACATCGCGCCGTGTGACAATCATATCATGGGAGTGCGCACGTGGGTACTCGTGCGGAGCGCTTTGGAGTCCGAACTTGAAACTGTGAATGCCAAAATGCTTACGGGGGAAGGTACCGAGCGTCTTGCTCATGAGCCTTCCCCCGTTAATCGTGTAGAACCAAAAAACACCACCGCGCCCAGCTTTTCAGGCAGAAGCGAACAAGACGAGGAAAACAAACGAGCGGCGGGCGGCAGTGTACACATTGGTACATAAGCCCGCCGCGAGCGCCAGTTTGACGATGTATTGTGAAGCTTATCCCTGAAAAGCAAAGTGGCGTCACCGACAGGACTCTAACCTGTGACCCCCTCTTTAGGAAAGAGGTGCTCTATACAGCTGAGCTACGGCGACGTGCTTAAAGCAATACCACTTCTTAAACTTTCGTGCAAAGAATTCCAGACCAATGCCCCATCACGCGACGTTGGTCAACCCGAAGGCCCTTCGTTTCCAAGAATGCGCAAAAATCGGAGAGTTCCGATTCTAGCACCCCAGAAAATAGAATTCGCCCTGAAGCGCTGGTTCTTTTAACGATTTCGTCCATTATGCCGCGCAATGGCTTCGCTTGGATATTGGCAAAAACGAGATCGAAATTAGACTCCGAAATTTGAGCTATGGGAGTGCTGACAAATTGAATAGCCGCCGCGTTATTTTTTGTAGCATTTTCCACGGCAATGCCAACGCTTTCGGGATCAATATCACATCCAAACACATATTGCGCGCCCATTTTTAACGCAGCAATAGCCAGAATACCGGAACCTGTGCCAACATCAAAAACACGGCGACACTGCGGAACTTCAAGCAAGAGCTCAAGGCACAGTTTTGTGGTTTCGTGCTGTCCGGTTCCAAAAGCCATACCGGGATCGATGACAATTTTATGTTGATGTGAAAAATCGGACAGTTTTTCCCACGGGGGCAAAATCACAAACACATTGCGAACATCAACAGGTTTAAAAGACGCTCGCCAAGATTCGCGCCAGTTTTGATCGGCAATAGGCCGCAAAATGGTTTCGGGCTCACGACCCAATTGTTCTTGACACAGTACCCGCAGCTCACTTTCGATTTTTGTAAGATGCGCTTGGTCTTCACTGTACAAAATAACGGGAGTACCTTGGGCATGCAAAGAATAATGATCGACATTTCGAAGCTCTTCGTGATCAAATTCCAAATCACAATCCACAGCGCCTTCAACAAAGCTAAACTCTCCCAAATCGTTCAGTAAGCTTGCAAGTGTTTCTTTTTCTTCCTCGCGAGCCGAGATAACAAGCTCATAGCATATTGCCGTCATGAAAAATCCTCGACAAAAAAATAAAGAATTTTATTTTAGACTGCGCCAGTTTCCGCGTTAAGCGGGGCCTGCACCAGGCGCGCGCCGTTGAATAGATTGCTCTATTTGCTCCACCAACTTACCGGCCTTTTCGTAGCGTGGATCGCGCGTAAGCGCAAGTTTTCCGTAACTTAAAGCCTGGAAAATTCTGCCCCACTTCAGATAAGCAAGTGCAATGTTAAAAAATACAAGGTGAGACTGATCATTTGAAGGCAAAACGTACTGGGCTTTTTTGTAATGCAAAATTGCCTTTTCGAATTGTTTTTGATCAACCAATTGCACTCCCAAAATATTCAAGAATACAGCCAATTCACGCTGATTTCGAGACGATGCGAGCAGTGTTCGAGCAGCTTCGTAATCGCCGAGAACGCACTTAACCTTCCCCAAACCTTCACGCGCCTGAGAATGAAACTCATCAATTTTCATTGCTTCTTCGAATATCTTTTCGGAACGTTCATATTCACCAAGATGAACCAAACACTCGCCCATACTCGACAAACGTTCCAAATTGCGAGGACTGTTAATCTGCAATTTTTGAAAAATAGCGAGAGCATCGGAATAGCGCTTACTTTGCATATAAACCTGCGCAAGAAGGCGCATTGCCTGCAAGTAATTTGGATTTTTGTTAATGGCACGAAGCAACCAACGCTCAGCAGAAGCGCGATCGCCTTCTTTAATGGATTTTCGAGCCATCATTTCGGCATAGCGCGCGGAATCACCCAAAACAGAAAGCAAAGTGTCTGTAGCATCCATTCTGACTTCGTCGGAAAGCCTATCCCACGAGGCCAAGAGGTTCAAAAATTTTGCCGTTTCTTTTTCTTCGGGATTTGTTTCAGCTTCGGCAATATCGCGCAACACTTTTTGCAAACGCCGCATAACACCTTCGCCAGCCTCACTCCATTTTGATTGGCGATTTGGCAAGGCTACAATGTGACGAATATCGTGTTCGGCAAGAAGCACGGTATCTTCCCGCCTCAGATTTGAACTCAAAACAACTGTCTTATTGCGAAAATGCTCGCCACCGAAAACTTCCAAGTCAAACAACACACCTTCGGGCGAACGCGTCACGGGATGAGTGCGACGCAGCATTTCGTGTAGAGTCTGCGGTTCTCGAGGCACCCACTGAATAACAACAAGATCATACGAGAGAAGATCGGAGTCCGGACTACCCATACGCAAAGGCTCGATAGTACGAATGCGCCACGGCAACTTCGCCTCCGAAACGGCAACACGAAACCATTTGGTGAGATGCTCGTCTTCACCAACCATCAATAATTTCCGAAGAGGCCCCTGCATGCTCATGCGATTCTCCCGAGGGATGTGTTACCCTGAGTGCTCAGTGTATCGGAACCAGATGTCTGAAGTTGAGAGAAAACTTTCTCAGGAAAACCTGGGTTGGAGTCAGAAGCCTTTGAAAACTGCGAAACCATCGAACATCATTATTGGTTCTGGGGCGCTTGGCACTTTCCTGGCGGCTGATTTGTCTGTGAACGAATCCATTGGGCTTGTGAACAAAACTCCCGTCTGTTTCCCTATCACCATCCACACAAGCGGCACTCAGCAAAACTTCGACTCAAAAAAAATGAACTCTTTGACACTCTCCAAAGCATGCCAGGCGAACTTCTTTTCCGAATGCAGCACTATTTTTATTTGTGTTCCGCCAAGCGCCACTGTTGAAATCTGCAAGGTTCTTCGCAACTCACAATTACATCCCAGTGTGACTCTCTTTTTTTGCGGTAACGGATTGGTTCTGGATACTGAAGCAATTCTTGAAAAACATCCTGGCGTGCGCATCTGCAGAGCACTTTTTCATGCAGGCTTCCGGCGTGAAGTTGATTCATCTGGAACGGATATTTTTCACACAGGCGGAACAAGAGTAGAGTGGGGGACAATACATGGAGCAATACCTGAAGCACCTCAAACAAAAATATTGCACTGGGAATTCAAAAACAATATCCGACAACTGGAAATAGAAAAATTTTTTACAAATTTAATTCTCGCTTCAGTTATTGGTTCAAGGATTTTGCCTAACGAAGACCTCTGGAAGTTCATCACACAACTTGAGCTTATGAATTTAGCAACGGCATTTCACCAGGCCATAAATCATGAAGTCTCGCAAGAAAAACAAAGTGAAAGCGAAGACGCAATTGCAAAAGCTTTTGTAAGCGCCCTTATGCATACGGTTGCAGACACCAAACAGAACATCAACAGTATTAGCAGCGCAAGACACGCTGGCAACAGTGCGCCGTGGCATGCCCTTTTAGAACAACTCCAACAGTTGCTTGCAGCAAGTAGGAATACCAAGGCGCGAAATTGGTTTTGGAAATTTGTGACATCGGAAAAGGAAAAAAACTAGATGGAACCCGCTTCTGCTGATGCCTCACATTTTCACAGAATTCCGTACATGACGTACGTTCTTCTGTGGATCAATATTTTGGTATTTGTTGCCATTCTTTTGTACGACGGACTCTCATACGAGCGTCTTGTTATGGGCCCCAAACTTGAAACGCTCATACTATTTGGAGCAAGGCAAAACGGACTCATTGCCCAATGGCAACTGGAACGCCTTTTTGTTCCCATGTTTATGCACGCCAACTTGCTGCATCTTGGGTTTAACATGTTTGCGTTTTTGCAAGTTGGAAAATTTTTGGAATTGATGTTTGGAGCGCGTACGCTTCTAGCAACATATTTGGTTGGAGGAGTTGTTGGCAACATTTTCAGCTTTACATTTATCCCTTCTTTAGGAAAAACACTGCACATTTTTGGAAACACGCAAAACCACGCTATTTTATCGGTAGGAGCATCGGGAAGTCTTTTCAGCATTTTGCTTTTTCTTTTTGCCCTCCAAAAATATCAGCAACGTCTTGCACGTGAAACGGGTGTCGAAGAACCACGGACAAATTTGGGACCTCTCATTGTAGCGAATGGTCTCATCACATTTTTAGTTCCTAATATTGATTGGGCGTGCCATTTGGGCGGCGCACTTGCCGGAACAATTTTGGGAATTGGCGTTTCTCTAAACCACATTTGGCTTCGGAAACAATATGAGTGTGTGAAATTTTTTGCTTTTGGCGACAAAATGCCGAAACCCAAGTGGCACAGTCGTCCCTCAACTTGGTACATTGGGCTTGCAGTGATTTGTACAGCCCTAATGCTCAATATCTTTCGCACAAGCCGTTCCGAAAGAGTTTTGGGCTTGGGAATTTTGGCAGCCGCCCGAGACAACATTGAAGAACGCGACGTTCAATATATTTCTCAATTCAAACACATTCTGGTTCATCAAAAAGCAGACACCAACCCATCAACACTGCTACGAGGCGCACTAGCACTACACAGTGCGCGCAATTACAGAGCTGCTGAACGCGTCTATTTAACACTCATTGTTTTGTACAAACAAAAACTTGGAAACGCCGATTTTCTGCTACCAACAACAGAAAGCCTGTTGGCTGGCGCCTACCAAACTGCACAACAAAAAATGCCTTTTCCGGGAGCCAGTTCACAGAACAATCAAACGGCTCCGGGAGCGGATTTTTGCCTACAACCGGCAAACACCTTTCGAAATCTCGGATTTTTGCTTTTGTCGGGGCTGATGGCTGAGTGCGCATTTGAAATAAATCCTAAGGAAACCGAATATGCCGTGCTCGCTGTGGAATCTTATTGGCGTTCGGAGCGTCAGCATCTTCTCTTTGATTTCTTGGACCGCGTAAACACGCTCCAGAATTTAAATGATTCAGACTCATCAAATATGGAAGGCTCACAAACTCAAAAGCCACTGAGGCAATCGCCACCCCCCACATCAACTCCAACACCGACCTTGCCAAGAGAATTAGACTTGGATACAAACGAGCCTATTCCAAAAGGCGAGGAGATTTAACCGTGAGCGAATTGCAACGAAGCCAGCTACAAGAAGCAAAAGAAAAATTCGAACCCATCCGGAGGTCACTTTGACACGCCGATGAAGCGAAAGCGCATCGCGGAAATTGACGCCGAAAGCAATTCAGATGCAAATTTTTGGAACGATCGCAAAAAAAGCACTGTCATTCTCAAAGAGAAAAAAGGCATCGAAGAGGGTATAGCCTCTTCGGAAGAAATTTGTCGCGATTTGGACGACTGCCTTGTTCTTATCGAATTCGGCGAAACAGGAGACACTGATGCCGAAGCCGAAGCAAATGCAGCCATTCAAGCGGTATCAACAAAAGTGGCACAGCTTGAAGCGCGCCGTCTTTTGGGCGGAGAAGTCGATCGCAACTCGGCCATTGTGACAATCAACGCCGGAGCGGGCGGAACTGAAGCCTGCGACTGGGCTCTCATGATAATGCGTATGATGCTTCGATTTGCGGATCGAAAAAATTGGCGCGCACAAATTGTTGACGAATTAAGCGGTGATACTGCTGGTATTCGCAATGCTGTTCTCGAAGTCGAAGGAGACTTCGCATACGGACTTCTCAAATCGGAAAATGGTGTTCACCGTTTGGTGCGCATTTCTCCATTCGATTCCAATGCGCGTCGTCACACATCATTTTGCTCCGTATTTGTAAGCCCTGTTGTTGACGATGATATTCAAATTGAAATCAAAGAAAGCGACCTACGAGTTGACACCTTTCGCGCCAGCGGAGCGGGCGGACAGCACGTGAACAGAACGGAATCGGCAGTGCGTATGACACACGGGCCTTCGGGAGTTGTCGTGCAAAGTCAGTCGCAACGAAGCCAAATTCAAAATAGGGAAACCTGTATGAAACTGTTGCGCGCCAAACTTTACGAAATCGAAATACAAAAGCGCACAGCAGAATCGCGAGCCATTGAAGACTCCAAAATGGACAATTCATTCGGATCGCAAATTCGTTCATATGTTTTGCATCCATACAAACTCGTTAAGGACACTCGCACACTGCATCAATCGAGCGATCCCAGCACTGTTTTAGATGGTGACCTCGAGGGTTTTTGCATAGAGTACTTAAGGCAAATTGCAGCCGGATCGTTCAAAGGCAAGGGTGCAACCTCCGACGATTTGGACTAACACAAAAAACATTGTTCAAACGTTATCGTCCTTCATGAGTGCAGCCCTCACTTTTTCGGCAACCACAACGGAAATTCCGGCGCGCTTTGCAATTTCTTGAGGAGTTGCTGCAGCAATTTCGTCCACACTAGAAAATGCCATGAGCAATGCTTTGCGGCGCTTGGGACCTAAGCCATCAATTCGATGCAAAACTGACATCCGACTCACTTTGTCACGTCGCTTACGATGTAATGTGATAGCAAAACGATGAGCTTCATCGCGCATGCGTGTTACCAAACGAAATTCTGGACTTCCCACTCGCAAAACCCTTGTTTGCGGCGGAAGATCGGGAGCAATTTCACCATCAACACGTTCAGGAATCACGATACGTTCCTCAGATGCAACAACCTGAGTATCGGAAAAAGAACGTTCCGTTCGAGATTTCGCAATTCCAAGAAGACACATGCGTCCCAATCCCAACGCACGCAAAACATAACCCACTTCACGCACCTGAGGCTCACCACCATCCACGACTACCAAATCGGGAATATCATACCTACGCTCTTCTTTGAAACGCCGTCGCATGACTTCTCGCAAACTCCCAAAATCGTCCTGACCTTGGGTTTCTCGGATGATGTAACGACGATAATCGCCACGAGCAGGTTTGCCATCACGAAAAACAACCTGAGAAGCCACTGTTTCAGAACCCTGAAATGTGGAAATATCGAAACATTCCATCCACACAGGAAGCTTTTCCAAATCCAAAAATTCGGCCAAACGCTCAATTCCATCGCGCGCGGTTTCATCGGTACGCATCCAATCTTTGTAACGCTCTTTTGCTGTTTCACACGCAGAATCCGACAGTGTTCGAAAACTTTTTGCCAAACCTTTTCTTTGATTCATAAGAACATAATCGGTTGATTTTGTGGTTAAATTGCGCACCAAACAAAATTCGCCAACGCCGGAAACTCCCTCCAGATTGCCCAAAAATTTTTCCAAGAGTTCAATTCTAGAAACACTCAAGAGACCAGAAATGAATGGCGAAATCACAAGGGCAGGGCGAATGTTTCTCATATAATATTGACATAAGAAACTTTCCAAAGCATCAGATCGCCAACCACCCGTTTCTCCAGATACGACATCTCCAACATCGTTTATTTCAGAAGGAACATCCGTAAGTCTCTCAACCACAAAATGATCGCCGGAGAGCAAACGTCCTTCGCGCATTTTGGCAACATAAAAACATGCTGCGGTGTCTTGCCAATGAACACCAATAAAATCTGCATCAATATCGCTATCCAAATGCACAGCCTGTTTTTGATCTGCCAAATTTTCGAGCGCACGAATTTGATCACGCAGTTGAGCTGCAAATTCGAAACGCATATTGTGAGACGCTTCAAGCATTCGTTGTTCAAGATCAGCCCGCAGCTCTGCTGTTTTTCCGTTCAAAACAGCAACCACGGCCTTCACATTGGCGGAGTATTGAGCAGTGTCTACGGGCAAAGCGCAAGGGCCCAGGCAATGCTTAATGTGATAATAATTGCACGGCCTTTTTGCTGCACGAAAAACTGTTGGTGGACACTTGATCAACAAGAAAAAACGATCGATCAGTCGAGTGAGATGAGCAAGGTCGATTCCACTGGTGTAGGGGCCAAAATAAAGCGCCCCATCGTTGCGACGTCGTCGTGTGCGCACTAGGCGCGGCCAGGCTTCATTGGGATCAATCCTCAAAAAAGGAAACGTTTTATCGTCTCGAAGTAAGATATTATACTGAGGTTTGTGAAACTTGATCAGATTATTTTCCAGAACCAGCGACTCATGTTCGTTTGCGGTTACAATGATTTCAAAATCACTGACTCTTGCAACCAAAGCCTGCGTTTTGGGGGTTTGTCTGTCTAGTCCATAAAAGTAACTGTGAACCCTATTAAAGAGGTCCCGCGCCTTGCCCACGTAAATCACTTTCCCTTGCGCATCACAATGGAGATACACTCCGGGAGAGTGCGGAATTCCAGACAGTTTTTGCCGCAATCGCTCGATACGCTCATTCATAACTTCTTCTAACCCTCCCTGCGTGCATTCCGCGTCTCTTCTGTGCTAGGGTAACTGCAGACGCTGGTAGGACCAAGGGGAAACCCAGGTCTCCATTGCTTTTTCACCCCAACGGGAGACATTTGTTGTGACATCCATCCAAAGTGCCAAACTTGGCATGAGCCCCGACGCCTTTTTGTACGCTTGCATTCAATCAGACGAAGCGCGCCGCAAAAAAAATGGCACATTTAATTCACATCTTCGCTACGAACCTTTTCTGTTTGAAACCTATCGTGCGCCCAAAGCGCTGAGTCTGGAAACTTTTGCCAACGAACTTCACACCATTCTTCAACACCATTGGCAAGTGAATCCCCAGTTCCGACGTGGCGATTTCATAGACACCGACACTATTTCCTATTTTTCACAAGTGGTACCCACTGTTTTTGCCGACGTCGAGCAACTTGTTCGCTTGTTTTTTGGGCGCGAAATTCCGCTTTTGATGCGCGCCGAAGAAGCTGCAGAAATTTCCGATGAATTTCCTTTTCTGGAAGCGTCTATTGGTCGCTTTCAAAAATACAATGACACACTCAACGAAGATTCCGTTGCCTACGATGCTGCCGAAGGCGTAGACAATCCCGCAATCGAATCTGCAGGATTTTCAACGGAACTTTGGTATGTCATTAGCGAACTCACAAAAGAAATATTTGGCGACTACACGGGAGCCTTTCTGGGTTTTGTAAATTGGAAGTTTGCACCTAAAGAAGAAGCTGAAGTAATTGACTGGCGCATAACGCCACCCGTTGGAAGTGCCTATATCAAGTGGCGCAAATCGGTTGACCCCGACTTTGGCAGACGCCCCTTCGATCGCAAGGGCGGACGTGACGACAAACGCGGTGGACGTGACGACAAACGCGGCGGACGTGACGACAAACGCGACGGGCGCGACGACAAACGTGGTGGACACGAAGACAAGCACAGCCACCACGGCGTAGAAAAACACGCGGAACACACAAGTAAACCTGAAGCTCGCATGGGAATAGAAACTCAAAAAGAAGAGCCTGCACACCAAGAAAATCTTGAACCCGTTGAAATCAGCCTAAAACCGCGTCCCGCACAAGTGCCAGGGGAAATCAGCCTTGAGAGCCCTCGTGCGCCACGAGAGCACACCAAGCCTGAACACAAAAACCGCGACCACGGATTTCGCGATCGTGCGCCTCGGCACAACTCCCGCGACACCGCGCCACGTCAAAGCTCCGAGGAACAAGTGGAAGCCGGTCTCGCAGAAGCCCAGACCGCCATTGCAGCACTCCAATCGGACAAAAAAATCATGGAAGTCCCCTTGGCACCGGCAAATTCCTTTATTCGACGAGCCCAACATTCTCTTATTGTGGAGATGGGCTTTGAAACGGAAAGCCGTGGCGAAGGCCGCGATCGTTGCGTTCATGTGATTCGCCCCAAGTAAGACGCAACCTCGCGCTCCGACCCATCAAAAATTGCCTATGTCCTAATCCCAACTCCCGCCCCAACAGTGGGTCCTCATGTTTTTCTGTCCTCATGTTTTTCTGTCCTCAGGTTTTTCCCTCTGCGTCCGATAACAAAACATCGGGTCACAGAGAGGAATTTTGGGTGCGCCACTTTATTGCTTCGCTTTTCACATTTTTCAGCTTTAGCGTTGCTGCGTATGCGCAAAATGCAACAAACCAAGATGCCCTCGTTTCGTCAGTAGTGTTATCCGATTCCTCCGTTTCGTCCGCGCTTGTTCAGTCGGAGAAAAATATTGCCGAAGCACGACGCCTTTTCGCCGACTCCATCCCCGAGGACCGTTTCAAAATTGACACACTCCTGAACGACGCTATTCGCTTGAATCCACGCTCTGAAGAAGCATTCTCGGAGCTCGGACGGTACCTCACATGGCAAGTTGCTACTGGTGTCAGATCCCAAGCAGACCTTTATGTGGCACTCGAATTCGCAGACCATGTCAAAGACTTGGCACCCAACCGTCCGCTAGGCGATTTTCTGCGGTGCGAAACCTTAAACGTTATGAACAGACTTGAAGAGGCAAAACAAATTTGCTCACAAACTGAACTCAAATTTCCGAATCACATTGACACACACATTTTTCGCGCAAGATATTATGCAGAAACTGCGCCCAATATCGCGCTAGAATCGGCACAAAAAGCTCTTGCTCAAGGAGCTCAGTCTGATATTGTTTCGCTCTTTGTTGCAACAGCCATTGCGCACAACACCGGTGCAGCCGACCAAGGTAATGTCCTTTCCAACTTCGCAGAACTCTATCCCGACCGCTGGCTTTGGCACCGCGCTGCCCTTGCATTTGCTGCCGAGAAAAGGCCTAACCAAGCAAAAGAAGCCTTTCAAAAGGCCATAGACCTAGGCAATATTTTGGAAAGTCGCTTGCAACTCGCTTTACTGGAGGCCACGCAACTCAACCAACACAGCCAGGCAATTCGTGAATACGAAACGGTTCTTGAACTGCTCAAAACTCGTTCCGAACCTCACACAGATGTTGTTGCCAGCATTCACGCTCGCATGGCAATTGTTTATCTCGAGGATTCGAAAATATCGAACGCAATTTCGCAAGCCTCACAGGCGATTACGGAAGACGTCACGGACACGCCTCTCATTCAGGCATTATATGAAACTTTCGCGATAAAAAAACTTGGCGAAAAACTCGCACCAGCACTCAGCGTTGCTGCGGGTGAAAACCCCTTCTTTGCATATGCGCATATGACATTAGGGGATCTTGCTGCACAACGAAAAGATTTTACGGAATCTTTGACACAGTACACAAAAGTCGTTGCACTCTTCCCGGACGAAGATTTTCCATACGTAAAACGAGCACATTCACAGTATTCTCTCAAAAATTATTTAGCAGCACTTCAAGACTTCGATCGTGCATTAGAAATTCACCCAGAAAATGCAAGGCACCACTATAATCGTTCCTGCATGCTAGCACTCCTGGGAAAAAATGATGACGCGATTAAAAGCCTCCGCACAGCGGTTGCTCTCGATCCCAAACTTGCCGCACTCGCGATAAATGATTCAGATCTTAGAGGCCTTAGCAATTCGGAAGAATATAAATATCAAATGGCAGCTCTTCGCATAACTCCACAGTTAGAACAAACGCCCACAACCGCTGCAACCGAGCACCACGGATCCGAATAAGACAGAATGATAACAAATTGACAAAGGGAAAAATGTTACAACATAGCAGCCAGAGTGGAACGCTCTGGAACAATATAAATATCAACAGCAGACACACCCTTTAGAAGAATACCAAGCTTTGCAGCTGCAGCGCGACTCAAATCAATTCGCCTATCTCCCATAAAAGGGCCTCGGTCGTTCACGCGCACAAGAACAAAACGCGAATTTGAACGCCTTTTCACCAGAAGCACCGTTCCAAACGGAAGTGTAGGATGTGCAGCGGTATAATCTTCAGATTCGTAAATTTCGCCGCTTGCTGTTTTTTGTCCATCAAAGGAATCAGAATAAAACGAGGATTTTCCCGAGCCGACATACATAAGTTCATCAAAACGGACTTCCTGGGCACGGCCTGCAATTCGCGAAGAAATGCAGCCTGCGGTGCAAAAAACAACCGCAATCAGAACAATCTTCTTAAAGAAACAGGAAATGAACAAAGTATATTCCTTCTTTTACAAATCAACATCCAGCAACCTCGCGGAAACTAGGTCGGGGACAGCAATGTGTCAACCCATAATCTCTCGGTATGCCAAAAAATAATCCACCTCTCTTGATATCCCACAAGAATTCTTACGAAATTAAAATGTCAAGTTTTGATAAAAATTTTCCCTGTATATTCGCTGCAATATTATTTATTTTGCGCGTAACGCTTTTGCATCCACGAATTTACAGGCTCACCAACCTCTATAGGACCTGTCTTTTGACCAAAGAGATTCATATTCAAACCAATAGACCACAAAGCCTGACCTTCTTTTTGCTTAAAGTCTTTTTGCCTTTTCATCACAATATCCATGCAGTCTTGGAGTCCAGAAATTGTGATCGTTTGAGCATTGGAAACGTCGAAAACAGAATTGTTATAGGCAGGATCGCGAATCACCATTCCATCAATCCATTTCAATTGCTTGGACCAAGTATGACTAAAAGACAACCAACTCCGCGGCTGATAAGTTAGGAGATAACCCCACACTCGGTCTATTGTCGTACTCAAATCGGAAGGGGTAATTGCCTGCGAGTATGAAGTAGATGCACTATAGACAGTTGTCCAATGTGCGCCCAGAGTTGTAGCATGCTTTATCCAACGATCCCAAAGCACACTCCACGTTCCCGAATAACTCAAGGACACCGGCAACAAGGGCTCCGGTGAAACTGTTGCCGAAAGCTGCAAGTCACCCCAAGCCGGTACCCTTGCTAAAGACACGCCCTCTTGAATGTTATTTCGCTCCCTTTTTTCGCGCTCTGTGCGGGCTGCATCTAAATTATATCCAGAAGAGAATCCGAGAGAGAGCGGAACAGCCGTCCATTTTTGAACACGTCTATATGTTTCGGCATCTGTCCACAAATAATCTCGACCAAATTCCACTTGACGCACAGCCGAGAAATATTCACCGAGTTCTTCTTCTGCCCAACCATCGAACACCGGACCAGATTCGCGCACGGTTGAAAACCTATAACGCCCCGTAGACGACGACTCAAGCTCTTGCTTTCGTTTTGTGGCAGCGCGTTCAAGAGCGCTTTCAACACCAACCCCAGGATCAATTGCTTCTGGAATACGACGCACCGATTCACCAACATCAGCAAAACCCTCGCGAGCCAAAGTCCAAGTTGAACGAATTCCGAAATCGAATTCACGAATGGGATACACCGCGTCTTCCGCATAGAATAGCTGATTTTCAAACGGAAAACGTTGCGATCGCCAAACATTTGGAATGTTTGTAAAACTCACACTAGGAACAAAATCATGTCGTAAACGAGCTAACAACGTTCGTTCTGCAGGAGAAAAAAATGAAAATTCAGAAAACAACGGCATTGAGGCATCGGCATTGTAGGTAACATAATTTTGCGAACCCTTGTGTTCTTCATCACCGGGAACTGAAGAAAAACGATATTCGGTACCCACAACAGAGGCACCAAGTGAGGCATTGACATAATTGTTCACCGGCAATGGGATCAAAATATTCGCTCGACCGTTAGCCCTATCACCATCAATATAGGGCTCATCCGGTTGTCGAATTCCATCTTTTCGCACATCAGTCGTTCCTGGTGAAATCTCTATCGAACGAGCAAGATCAACAAACGATCGGCGCGCATTACGCCGAATCCGCTCCCAACTTGCAAAACCATCGACCGATCCAGGAAGCCCAAAATACGTACGCGGAAGCCAGGAAACTTCGAATCTTGGAACCCTGTAAATGGTATCGGTAGATCGGAGTGAGAATATATCTCGCACACCTTGCACACGCCCCGATATCACGCTGTCGTGTCCGTAATATTCTACGGATGCTTCGTGCAATAAAAAACGCTTAGAGGTTTGCGCAGGCTTCAAAAGTGACAAACCTGGAGTTGAATCGTCATCAGTTGCAAAATCAGAAAAATATCCAGGGTCACTTACCATCTCGCCACTCGCCTTGGCGGAAGCCCACCCCGTGACCGGAAGATTCCAGCCCCCACGGACATACCACCGCTTGTGAGTAGGGGAAACCAGACGATCCTCCAAATCTTCAACAGCTATGGGATCGGGCGATCCGCTTTTTTTGAGAGCGTCTATTTTTGACCTAAGAATATATTGGGAATCAGAAGAAAGTTTTTCAAATTTTCTATCAGAAATATATTCTCCATAAGTTTCAAAGCGACTTTCTGGAGAAAGCTGAAAACGAGTTTCCAAATCATAACGTGTTCCGCGATTTGCGTAGTCGTTGAGTGTAAACGTGGCATCGGCGTGCTCGCCAAGAGTGAGAAAAAACGGAACTCCCAACACTCTATTTTGACGACTCATGAAAAAATATGGTCTCAGGAAACCGCTTTCACGTTGCCTTTTCACGGGATAAATAAAATATGGAGAATATAATACAGGAACATCCAGGACATCTAGAGCTGCGCCACGCATATAAGCATAGCCACCAACATCAACGCTTCCTGAATAAGTGCTCAAACCCAAAATAGGGGACGAATCCCCTCCACAGCGACACGGTGTAACGCTTGCGTTTGTGTACGTAAACGTACCCTCGGGGTTCCGATAGATTTGCTCCGCACGCATACGCGCGTAGCCAGAAACTCCAGACAAAGACTGATTTGACGCGAGAAACTCAGGATGAGCCGCCAAAAAATCACGAGAAGCGGAACGTCGAGCTTCCAAACGTTTCCGCGTCTCCAAGGGAAGTTCCTCGAAAATTTCATTGGGCTCATGCCGCGCAATCATCAATTTACGAAGAGAGTCGGCATATTTTTTTCGCAACACAAAGGAACCAGGACCCGATGCGTCTGTTGCACGGGACATAGCCTCCAAATTCCGAGCACGAACGTAGGAATCCCGCAAAGATCGAAGTTCTTTTTCAACGTCAGAAATTCTCTTTTGCCGCTCTTTTTCAAAAACAACTTCCTCAACCGAAATTCCCAAAAGATTGGCATCCACTGCGTCTTTAGAATTCATAATGGGATCCGAAACAATTTCGGCGTCAAAAATCATGAACTCGCTGTTGCGCCGATCCAAAACAAGCCTAGACGCATGAACAATTTCTGCTTTGCGGACAACAATCACATTCCCTTCAAGCGTTACCAATTGACCAGAATCTTGCGATGACAACACTTCGCCAGTTAAAAATCCCTCCGAAGTAAGAAGAGCAATATTTCCCTTGGCACGAAAGTTTTTCGTTCGAGAATCAAAAACAGGTTCGTCAGCAAGAACGCCATAAATAACCACAGAGCGATTTTCTACCGACTGAGCGGCAAGGGCAGACGCCGAGGCCAAACACAAACTTCCCACAATACCGGCTACAGATCGCAAAAACCTCACGCCTCAACCCGCCTTCCATCACGAAACATCTCAAAAGGATCCAGCTTCAAATTTTCCATGACTTCGCCAACCAATGCAAGAGAACCAACAACAAGAATAGGAGTTTCGCAATTTTCGTTGCTATTACAAAATGCGCAATCCACAGCCTCCGACACGCTCGACGCTCTTTGAGCAAATGAACCATCGCCGCCAGAATGTACAAAATAATTAAAAAGGTCCGTACAGGGCACTGCACGCACAGAATTCACCTGTGTCAAGATCATACGCGAACACATTGCAGTTAACCTTGGCAAAATTTTTCGCCAATCTTTATCGGAAAGGCTTGCATAAAGACATATTGATTTTTGCGACGCAAACACACTGTTCTCGTATTGACACGCAAAAAACTCAAATCCAGAAACATTGTGAGCACCATCAAAAATAACAGTGCGGCCACGAATTTTTCGAACATCAAAACGTCCAGGCCATTGTGCTTCTCGAAGACCTTTTATCACGTTTCTGGAATTCACAACACCATAAAAATACTTCTCTAAACTTGCAATTGCAGCTATGGCAACTCGTAAATTCCCGCTATTTTCTTTCACCCAATGCGAAGAATTCTCAGTTACCCTTCGAAAAGTATGTTCCCATTCCTGGGAAAGCATCTGCGAATTTACCAATATGGCACCTGTAACGCCTACAGTTTTGCGAACCGCTTCCAAAGATTCGCCATCAAGGCTTCCAATTACGAAAGGCATGTTGCGACGAGAAATAAAGGCCTTATCAGCGGCTATTGATGAGAGCGAATTCCCCAAGAATTCGACATGATCAATGCCAACTCCTGTGAGAACAGATACCACAGGTGGCACCGCATTCGTACTGTCCAACAATCCGCCCAAGCCAATTTCAATAACCCCAATCTGCACTTGTGCTTCGTGAAACAAGACAGCCGCCGTGGCTGTATAAAGTTCGAAATCGGAGGCATCGGGAAGAAACTCTTCTTTTTTTAATTTAACAAAGTTGAGTGCTCTCTGGAAATCTTGCGAAGAAACAGGAATGCCATCGACACGAACACGTTCTTCAACAGAAACCAAATGAGGGGAAGTGTAAAGGCCAGTCTTTAGGTCACAAGCCCGAAGCGCCGACTCCAAAAATGCACACACGGTGCCCTTTCCATTTGTTCCCGTCACGAGAATAACCGGAGCAGGTGCCAACGAACAGAATCCCATTCCCCAGAGCAAACGTTGAAGGCGGTGCGCTCCGGGGCGAATAACCCCTCGATCTCGAGAATTTTCTAGCATACGCAGCACCCCTGTGAAAAACGTCGCGAACGCCAATGTCTTTAGCAAACGCCATACGGCACGTCAAAATTTAGACTATGACTAGGTTTGCCAAGGGAATGACAATTGCGGCAAACAACCCACACCCTCTAAAATCGAGAGAGACGTTTACAGGTGCGAACCCACACCTTCTACGACGGAGGCCAAGCTCGAAAAACCTTCGTTGCTCACGCTAACATAGCGCAAGGAAAAATTATGTTAGAAAAAGTCCTCAACAACATCGAAAAAGATCCCAGCACACAAAAAATTCGAGCCTTTCTTTCCTTGGTCGACTCAATGCCTCATCCAAAAGACCGTTCAACAGCTCTGGCAAAATTCGCAGAAATACGCTTAAACAAAAACGCTAATGAAGCACTCAAAGCACTTCACTGTGGCTTTAGAATTGATCCAGAAAATGAAATCCTGTTGAAAACAGCCGAAAAAATACTTCTCTCCATGAATCGAGTTGAAGCGGCAGAAAGCATTACAAAATATCGCACACAATTTACGGAGTCTCGCAAAAGTATTCAAAACCCGCAAAGTGAAAAAAAAGCAATCTCAGCGGACATAGATATCGATTTTTCAGACAGTATCGCGAAAGCGTTTTCTTCGGATTTTGGACGCGAAGATCACACAAATCCTGCAACTCCTGCGCCTCTTGCAACTCCTGCGCCTCTTGCGCCTCTTGCAACTCCTGCGCCTCTTGCGCCTCTTGCAGAGAACGAGCCCACCGTAGCAAGTAGCCTCCTTAAGAGCGAAGCAACACACGTCAGTCCTTTTGCGGATTCCTTTGCCCCGCCAGAACCCGAGCCTCCGGCACAACCCGAGCCTCCGGCACAACCC
>CAIZES010000117.1 GCA_903932045.1 uncultured Silvanigrella sp.
CCGAGCCAAAGCGCTGCACAAAATTGATCATTCCGCAATAAACTTCATCTTTTTTTTCGAAGCATCTTGAATTCTTGGCCTGGCTCTTTGCCGTAATAAATCTTCATGTTGTCAATGCCGCCGCCGTTCATATCTTTCAAATCTTGCTCGTAATGTTTTTGCATCGTGAGCTTATCATTTGAGAGCCTACTTTCCGACAAAAAGACAGAATGAGTGTCGAAATTTCGTAATGACTTTTTCGATAGGCGAATGGAAATCCAACGGATGTGCGATAAAAACATCGCCGGTGGTCTTGACTCGAAACGTTGCAGGCGGCGTCCAACCATTAGGTTTTATTTCGCCCAAACGCTGAAGCTACAAACCGTAGAAAATGAGCCCTACTCATGGGTTTAGGGAGAATTAGGTCAGCCCCAGCAGAGAGACCTCTTTGCAAATCTTCCGCTGACGAACGATTGCTGTGCAAACAAATCATTCCAGAAAATCCCTCGTTTCTTAACAAAGAAACGACTTCAAATCCATCCAACGTATCGGCAAGGTCAATATCGCACACAATGCAGTCAGGGGCATTTCCCGCATAGAAAGCACCTAAAATGTCCGCCGAGAGTGTGTACCGCTTGAGTCTAATAGATCTGAGCAGTTCTTCATTTTTTCCAATCAATCCGTGGAACGCTTCTCCGTAGAGAGGTTCATCGTCTATGAGGGCGATTACAATGTGACGACCAAGTTTTTTTGCCGTATCAATGATTTCTTGCTCGAAATGACTTTCACGAGGATCTAAGACAACCTGCGATCTTAACTCAAGGATTTCTGCGGCTCCCTTATTTGCTAACATTATTTTTAGATCGCTTGATGAATGTGGCAGGCTCTCCGTTTTTCGTTCATCATTCCTTTGAGACGCAGGCAACGTAAAGACAAACTCTACATGCTTTTTCTCGTTCGCATATTGACAACGAATCTCGCCGCCGTGCACTTTCACAACCTTTTTTGCGATTGCGAGTCCTAAACCAGTTCCTGACTTTTTGCCTTTAGAATAGAAAACATCGAAGAGTTTCGCAAAATCGTCCGCTGAAATCGACGGTCCGTCATTTCCAATCCTAAACTCGACAAAACCATCGGATTCCGAAATGATAAACCAGATCTCTCCCTGTTCTTTCATGGCTTGAATGGCGTTGCCAAGGATATTTGAAACCACTCTCTGAATTTTATTCATATCGACTTCAACTTCGTGCGCATAGTTTAGATTATATCGAATTGAAACCTTCGAATTTGGGTAAATTTGGAAAACTTCGCTAAGGCTCGACTCCAACAGCGTGACGACGCTATTAGATTCTGTCATCGGCTTCTCAGTCCGACCAAATTCCATAATATCGCCAAGCATTCCGTTGACTGAAACGATAGCCTTTTCAAGTGAAGGAGTGATGACTTTCATACTCTTCTTCACGTCTTCTATCGTGTTCGCATGTTGCAAAATAGAAAGAGCAGACTTCAGCAACGCGAATGGTCTGCGAACGTCGTGCGCAACCATTTGAGTAGTCTGTGCGATCGCACTATCTGTTGTTTTTTGATAGACAATCTTGACAAGCGAATTGGAAAAATCGATCAAAGCATTGTGTTTCTGCAGGATATCAGCAATCTCTTCGGGTAAATTTCTGGGTACCTGAATAATATCGATGTGCGCACAAGAAATGCTTTGTGCAAAAATATCCTGATGAAGATAAGAATCGTTCAAACATACACTAACTTTAGAGATATTTCTGTGTATTAGATTGGAAATGATATTAGAAAAGAACATTATCAATACAATTAACATCATGATGTCGGCAAGATCAAAAACATTTTCAACGGAAACAAGATGCAAAAAGCTGAAGATGCCGAGCAGAAAAGGAAGAATCAAAACGACTGATAGCGAGGTCAAACATCTCAAACTTGAATATTTCGCAAGGATTTTTGGTTGCAAATCAAGATCGCCAATTTTTCTCATAACTGCTACGCTCAAAAGACTCGTCGCAATAACAGCAAGGGCGATTTCCCAAAAAATTCCGTAAACAAAAGCATTCGAATTTCCCAACGATGCACCGTATCGAGAGCCAAAGTCTGCACAAAACATAAGCAAAAGCGATTGAGAAAAAATAAGAAAAATCCATGAAGTGCTTCGAAAGGCTATGGGTACAAGAAGCGCAAACGAAAACTGCTGTAACACAGCATACACAAATGAATTAAGCTGATAGATTGTCGATGGTGCCGGTGTCTTATGTATAAAAGGATTTAAAATATACTTATAGTTAATAAACATGAGCACTACGAAAACGATCGAACCCAAGTACGCGTCGAGCTTCGAAAATCTCAATTTCTTCCAAAACATTACAAGGGATGATGATAGAAAAACCATAAAAATGGTGTATGCGATGTCAGAAATTAGAAAGACGAGCGAAAGCTCTCTATCTTGATTTAATGCCGTCAAACCTAAAAGGATATCGGCTAAAGACAAAACGACAAAAGACAAAAACAAAGCTCGTGATCCAAACAAATTATTCGAGGGTCCAGAAACACTTTTGACGCGTCGCTGAAGAAAGAATCGAAACAGCAGCACAGAAATGATAATGGAGGAGAGTCCGCAGTGGAATCCAACAATGTAAAAAGAATTTTGTGCGAAAATAAAGTAAAATACAGCCGGGAAAAAAACGTATGAAAAACCTAAAAATGTCCAAAGGTATTTACGGGAATTCATATTATTTTCATTTCCAGAATTTTTTGCTGCGTGTGAGGAAGCCACTCTTCCCAAAGTTTTCTTGCAAGAATAGCATTGCTCCAATCGGAGCTACTAATCGCTCCCCGGCAGCTCTCGCTTTTGCACTCACATTTCAGCGACCAATCGTGTACGTCTACGACCAATGGAGCATAGTCTAGGCAAAGTTGTTCCGCAGGAGCGATGTCCCGACTTGCCACAAAAACAATTCCACCAACTCTTTTAAGATTGGAGTCACAGGAATGATTAATAAAAAATAGAATGTCCGGATTGTTTTCACTATGAGGTTCGACAAAAAGGTCTCTATCAACGAGGGCTCGATAGTGAGGTTGATCTGTCGGAGCTGTTCGAATGTCACCAACAAGCTTAACGATATTGCCACCTGCAACGGCGACCACCATGCCTTGCTTTATAAAACAACGAGAAAATAGACCATGAAAACCAGGAGAAATCTCTTGAACACAAAGACTGTGATAAATTCTAGATTGACTAGGATAAATTGCTGTCGAATCAGCCACATTTTCGAACAAAAAAGACGTTGAGGAAGATTGCATTTTATCTGATGGTTTTTTCTTCACGAAAAATCTCCAACTGGTTTATCAGAACTAGCTGCCCGACTCTGAAGTACCCAATTGTAATAACTGTCACATTCAAATGCAATCACACACGCTATCTGTTTTGACGACATCATCCTAGTTTTTGCCATTTCGTACTTTCACTATTTTTTCTCATCTTACAGAGATATTTGTTGAGATTATTTCCTTGATTCCGGGTCTAAGAGTTCCAAATGTTAGCGGTTTTTAAAAAACGTCCTAAAATGGTGGTTATCGCGTGACCACCAAAAAGTTTTGCTTAGAATGTTGGAACACGCGCAAAACTACGCTTTGAGTACAAAGCTTGTTTTCG
>CAIZES010000118.1 GCA_903932045.1 uncultured Silvanigrella sp.
CAAACCGCAAACCGCAAACCCTGTGTCACAGCGGGCTGACCAATGTCTCGCACTTCGGCTCCGCTATAAAACAAGTTAAAACTCAAAAAAGCGTCCAAAAAAAAAGAAAACACGCCATCAAAAAGGCCAAATGCCACTTTGCGCTGAAACATCAGACGGAAGAAAATTCAGTCCCGAACTTTGCGAAACCGAAACTCCAATGCTAGCGCCAATTTCACTTATTGCAGCATTTAAATCATTCTTATTCGCTAGAAAAATATCATCCAAATGCGCACTAGAAAATGTTGTCCAATCGGGTAGCGATAATGCAGAATTCATAGCCTGCAACAAATCGTCGTGAGTGTACCCCAAAGCACCACCCGCACACGGAACAAAAGACTCCGCCGCATTTGATACACATTTGCGCACCGGCAGCGCTGTGGAAATATCAAAAACACCCGCCGAAGTGCTCAACTTCAACTTGGCCATAATGTTCCAAAAATTCAATTTTGCAATGCTTACGTCGCTCCCATCAACCATATGGGCACCACGCGACTTCGCCGCCAACCACAGCGTCAAAAACGCACCTGCTTCGTATCCTAACGATGGTGACGATCGCGAAATTGCACTCAAGCTTTGATTCAAGCCCGCATTGGCAATTTGCGAAATACTGGAGTTCCATTTTTGCATTTGATCATTACGATACGTAGGCACAATTTCAGAAACAGCAATGCGCGAAAACCCCTCGGTTGCGCCCTCATAAAAATAGAGTTGATTCAAACGCGACGCATCAAATGTTAAAGGAGTCCATTCCGCCGTTTCCCTTGGAAAAATATGACGCCCATTCCAAACATGAACCATTTCGTGAGCCACAATGCTCACAATATTTTTTCGGAACAACGAAGCAGGACACAAGCCAATGGCAGCAATAACCGATGCGTCATGTTCAAGCGCCTGACTCCGGCACACACTCGACACCAAAAGATGAACACGATATCCCTGTCCCACCGCTGGTGTTCCCCATTTGTTCACCAAAAAATTCCACACCTGCAGCAAATCGGAGCGCGCCGCCTCAACCTCCGAACGTATCCAACCTGCAGAAACGTTCACTCCACCCTTCACGGAAACTTCAATTGGAAGTTCCGCTTCTGTGCCAACAAGCATTCTATTTTTAATGTCAGACACAAACGAAATTGGAGTCTCAATAGCTTCGCTCCAATTGGCGAAATCAATGCAATTTGTTCCACACGATTTTCCAGTGTGAAAAATGGGAATATCTGTTTGACCCGACCGAAACCAAATGCGAATGGGAGTTGATAAATCATTGGGCATAACAAAAAGAAATGACAACGCCGTTGTTGCACCTGAATTTGCAGCCACACCAGAACTTACAGGCGACGCTGAATTCGTATCAACACCACCTCCAACAGCCGGCCAACCTCTTTCCCACGATGCATTTAATGAAGCCACGTATCGCAAACGCATCGGCCCCTTCAACGCCTCTCCTTTTTGAGCCGCTACAGATTTCCAAACACCATTTTCCGACAACGCAAAAGAAGCAGGAACATCGGCAGGCCACGCCCAGTGCACACCAGGAACTGTGGCAATACCAGAAAAACCACCTTCCGAAAAACCCGCATCTGCCTCTACAACAACATTTGGAATTCCCGCGGCCGCAAAAGGATCAACAACAACATTCAACCCATTCTGCAAATGTGGCGCTACAGGCCCAAACACATCAGACTCGCTGGAAGCCCCACCCGAATCGCCACCTTTCCGACTGCATCCTCCCCATGAAAACAACAGTGCGAACAGCAGTACGGGAAAAATCTTACGACGTTCGCACATCCCACCACCTCCGCACCTGCTCCAGCAACAGAGTCACGTTGTCGCCATTCACAAAATCGGAATGTTTCACTTCCTTTGCGTTCCACGTCCGTTGTCTTCGAGCGTACTGCCATGTGCTTATGGCAATATTAATTGCAAGAACGTCTTGAGTTTCACCGGGAGTTTTTAAGTATGTTAATATATCTCTATATCCAATGGCTTTCATGGACTGCAAATCGGACAACGCATCGCCATAGGTTTTATAAAGATCTTCCACTTCCTTTACCCAACCGGCAGCAAGCATTGCCGGTGTTCGCGCCTCAATACGCGAACGCAAAAGAACGTCGGGAGCATTCACGTGAACAACGAAAGCATTAAAAAGTGATTCCTGCTCTTGCAACAAATTTGTGCGACGGTACGATTCGCTGGGCGGCTTTCCGGTGAGAAAAAAGAGTTCGAGAGCCCTTTCTACACGCACACTGTCGTTTGGATGAAGCTCTTGCGCACGCGCCGGATCAATAGCCTGAAGCCATCGATGCAAAGCAGGCCACCCTATTTGCTCGGCGCGCTTGCGTAAAAAAGCACGAATCCCTTCGTCGCCCTTGGGCAATTCATCAAGACCATGCAAAAAAGCACGCAAGTACAAACCGCTGCCACCTACGCAAATGGGAAGTCCACCCCTGTTTGCAATATCTTCACAAGCGGCATGAGCTTTGCTCGCATATTCTTGAGCATCAATACGATCTTCGGGTTTTAAGATATCAACACAGTGATAATTATAATGCTCAATTTCGCTACGACCGGGCTTTGCCGTTCCAATATCCAAACCTTTGTAAAACTGAAAAGCATCCAGGTTCACAACTTCACAAACATTTCCAGAACCCCTCCAAGAATCACATAATGCGTGCGCTAACCCTGTTTTGCCGCTCGCAGTTGGGCCAATTATAATCAGCGCCGAAAAATTTTTCATTGCGCGCGATCCTCCACCTTCGAAAGACGCTCTCCAGTTTTTGGATTGCGCCCTTCCGAATTCACACGCACAACGCGCATTCCTTCGGTTACACCTTGCGTTCCCTCACTCGCACCGTTTTTGGAATCTTGCTCTTTATGAGCAAGATTCACTTTGTGAGTAATATGCACCTGAATTTTATTCGCATCAATGCCAGAAATTTTTCCAATACCAACAAGTTCGTTTCTGGGCTTCGATTTATCGCCATTGGACCACGAATAAACTTCAACAAACTGATTTTTTTCCAAACCTCTGCTTTGGTTTCCACCCATATTCGCAATTAAATAATCGGGTTTTACAGCGGTAACAGTTGCTTCAAAGGGTAATGCGGAAACAAGTTTTTCAAACGCCTGCCCTCCATTCTTTTCCGGAGGCACACCGGACTTTAGCTCGACACTGTCGCGGAAAATCACATTTCCTGCTCTATCTACAAGTCGTGTCTCAAATCTTTTGGGATTTTTTTCAAAGCGAATTTCGGCCAAGAAGTCTAATTCCGGATTCACAATGGAAAATTCCCACCCCCGTTCAAACATAACTTCTGTTGAAAGTTTTGCGCTTGACGAAAGCTTTTGCACATCGGATGATATCATAGGACGAAACACTTGCGCCTGCACAAAACGCCCTTGAAATTCACGCCGAAAGCGCCGCCACAACTGACCATCGCTATCACGTTCGCTATCCAGTGCAGCACCAGATTCCAAAAGTCCCAAAATAGGTTGCGCTGGTTTATTCAATCCCACAAAACGAAAAATAGGCTTTAAAGGGGCCTTTTCAAGCTTATCAATTTGAACAGAAATTCGTTCGGGCAAAGCTTCCCTGTTGCTCATTGCAATGGAACCCTGACGAAGTGATTCCATGGGCAATACACTCATGCCAATGGGCCCTGCAACGTCAAGTCGCAAAGCGCCCGAAAAAATTTCCGTGCCCGGAAGAGCTCGCGAAACACCAAAAGCATCGTGCTGCAAAATCATCTCAGCACCCAAACCCTTTTCCAGCGGAACTTCAAATCGTCCCATTCCAGTCACAGGCCGCAATACCGGCTTACAACAATCATGACGCACCAAAACTTGTTCCATATGAAGAAATTTGGGAACCAAAGCACTCACAACACCATCTGCGCCAGTGGTTCCCAGAAGCACAGCCGCACGGGTTGCTGCGCGCGCCGAAAAAACCTGCGCACCCGCCAATGCTCTTCCATTTTCTGTAACTAAAATTTCAAACTTTTGAATATCCTCATCGTGAGCAGGCGTGGGCTGAACCTGTGGTTGAGTCAACACCGGTAGGAAGGGCGTCGACACTGCCTTAGGCTGTTCCGCTGCAACAACGGGCTGTTGCTCCGAAGGCAAATCGGTTTCGTTTATTTTTTCTTGCTGCAAAAAATCCGATGGACGTGGCACAACGAGATCAGAATTTTCGGCATTCGAAGAAGGCGCGGAGGCATCAACTGCTCCATTGCCAGATGAATTTCCGGATAGACCCAACCTCTGATTTTCTGCAACCTTGCCATTATCCGCAGCCAAACGGGCAACGCGAAGCTCCAATGAAAAAACTTTGGGAAAGTACTCCAAAGGCAAATCAACCCTGGCCATTCTGGCCACAAACGGCGATTTATCGTCTTCTGGACGCATTGAAATTGTAATGTGTGTTGCATGATTTTTTCCTAAATCAACAGCAACATTGCCCTTTGAATCGGAAACACCAACTCGATTGTCATTCAAAAACACCTGCATTCCCGGTACGCCAACTTGCCCGTCGGAAACCGTGATGACCATTTTTTCGGGAGCTTTTCGCGTACACGATATCAGCACAACACATGCGATAAAAGCACTCCCCCAAAAAAACTTCATCCTCAAATACCCCCCTAACGGCAAACAGAAACGGCAAACAGAAACGGCAA
>CAIZES010000119.1 GCA_903932045.1 uncultured Silvanigrella sp.
CCGTATTTCAGCTTTTTTGGACACCCAAACACCTCCAACCATATCCGCCTCCAAGTATCGGAAGCCTCTGATTTTACATGGGGGGTGAAGTTTTCACTGAAAAGTTACTGGGTGAAGAAATCACTGAAAAGTAACACACTCTCAACTTTCCTCCCAAGAATGCCGAAGAAGAAGGTGTGTTAGTTTTCAATAAGCGACAATCGTGAGACAATCCCGCAAACATTTGCAAACATTCGTTTGACTGCGGGCGCGGAGGCTTCGCTATGTCGGGTGCTTCACATATCAACGGCAACAACAAAGCCTTTTCCATGGTAGAAGTCATGGTTGCTCTTTCTATTTTGGCCTTCGCAGGGGCTGGAATGGGGCTTCTTTTGCGCAATGTTGGTTCGGCACAGCGCGACTTGGATAGGCTCGCCCAAAGCGAAATTTTGCGGCGCACTTTGCGCACTCAATTTAATTGCAGAAAAAGTTTGAATATAGACATCAATGCTCCACTGCCTCAAGGAAACGAATGTCAAAAGAGCGCAGCGGGCAAGACGCTGTTCATTTTTGGTAAAGATGGAACAGAACTTTTTCAGATGCACACCAGTGGAGAATACTATCGAGTGGCCGACTGGCACGTGCGCGCGCGTTGTTCGGGTGAGAGTGTTGTCCTTGAGGGACGCTTGAATGTGCGAACGCGAACACAAAATTCGCCCGATGCGAAATTTGGAGAATGGCGCGATATTTTTAATGGCACAAGTCGGTTTTGTTACGATTATTTATCTCCAACAGCATCTTCTTGTTCCAATTCCTATCCACTGAAGGTTGGATTCGATTCGGGTGGAGCAGTGTGCTGTCGCGCTGTGCGTGTGCAAGCAAATGGTGAGGCCGTTGCAAAGTGCTCACCTTTTGAGGTTCTGACACAGGGCGGAGGCTATTGTGCAGCAACTCAAATGCGCAGGCGCGAAGTTCCAAAGCTTCGCATGAATGGCATTGCGATAGGCAAAACGAAATCGACGAGAACCACGATTGCTCCTCCATTTGTGCCACATTTTTTCTTTCCTACTGCCGATATGATTGGTGATATTATTGGTCCTTGGGAAAATGTAGATGTTCCCCGAGGCGGAATTTTGGTGAAAAATTCGCCAAGAGAAAATTCTTTGGGTGTTTTGGAACGTTGGGAAACCATTTGCCGCGCCGACGATTCTCTGGAAGATTTTCCTGCTGTTGCCGACGCAGTTTGCTGCCCAAGGAGGTGGTAAATATGCTGAGCGATCATTCCAAACAGGAAACTGGAAGTGTTCTTTATATGGTGATGGGAGCGGTGCTTCTCATTTCTCTTTTCAGCATTGTTATCATGCGCACGTTGGGGCGACATTCTCGGGCAAGTGGCACTCAAGACGAAATTCAAGAAGTGGAAATGATGCGAAGAGTTTTGTTAGACGACCTGGATTGTCAGCAAACGGTGCAGCCGCCCCAAACAGGCTTGGCGGCGTGCGGAGGAGAAAAATACATTTTGAAAGACCGCCATGGGACTGCATTATATCCGCAAAATTCTGGCGGCAGCCAATCGGTTTCCTGGCGCAATCCTGCTGGAAAAATTCTCACAACGTGGGAGATTCGGACATCATGCAAAAGCAACTCTCTTTATGTTGAACGCAAGCAATTGCGTAACGACGGGTCGCGCAGTTTTTTATCGTCATTTTTGCCAATGTGGCCCAGCGGGATTGAGCCTGAACTCTGCAAAAGTTACTTTGAAAAGCAAACTCTGTGTTCGGGGAAATATAATATTTCTACGGGCGGAGCTAAAGAATCTCCAAACTGTTGTCGCATTGTTGAGGCTTCGGGCTCGGGAAGCGCTTCGGCGGTTTGCCAATCGGATGAATACTTGCATCTTGGAGGCGCATGGTGCGGATCTTCTGGCGGACATAAAAAATCGGATTTGGATGGAGCGCGCCAAACTGCTCAGCGTTGTGTTTTAGATGAAAACGCTTTGGCTATTGGGCATATTGGGCAGGGGAGTGCTCTTGGTGTTTCTATCACAAATCCGTCTCTGCCGGGTATTCACTCTGATTCGGCCTTTCCCGCAATTATGGATGCGCGACTGACATTTCCGAAAACAAAATCCATGTTGCGAGAAAAACTGCACGGGGGTTTTTTGTTGCAAAGTGGTTACAGTTCGTTTGGATCATCGGCAACGGTGGATGCGTGGGTTGCAAGCTGCAAAATGGATGATTGGCAGGAGGCGTTTCCCACGGCGGCTCGTGCTTATTGTTGCCCAAAAAAGCCATAGTGCAGAGGAGTGAATAATGACAAAATCTTTTTCTCCTCAGGCAGGTCTTTCTCTTGCAGAAACTCTTGTTGCTCTTACCATCGCTTCTATTGTTTTTGGTGGCGCCATGAAACTCGCCACAACAATGGTTTCACAGCGGGAAGTGGTGGATAAGCGTATCGACTTAGACGGTACGCGTTGGTACATCAGAGATGCTCTAGACTGCAAAGGCACTTTGGGTGTGAATTCGAAGTCGCGTTTGCCTTTAAACTGCGCCGATTTTCCTCCGGGAAAAGATCTTTCGCTGCGCGCTGTGCCTTTGTCGGGTTCGGGCGCCGGAGCAGAAATTAACCGCGTGTTTGAAAAAACGCAGTGGAAGTTCCGCGCTTTTTGTCAGAACAATGCTCTTGTGGTGCAGTATCAACCTCGAAAGTTTAAATCATCAGATGCCGGATTGAATGGTTTGCAGCCAATGCCAACCGACCTTCTTCCGCTTCGAAATCCAAGTCAATCAGTGAATGGAATAACGCCTACTTTACCGGCATCTGTGGGGTTTTCTCCGGTTGGAAATCAATTTAGCAGCGACAAACCTTTTCCCTGTCCGCCCACAAATTCGTTGGGTTCATTAATAGCCTTGGTACGATTTGCTGGACAAACCGTATTGAATAGCGCGCATGTGGACGATGGTATGGATAAATTTAAAGACCAGTTGAAGGCGCAAGATGCCGCTGCGGCTTCGGGTGTTTCCAGTGGGTTTTCGGGTTTGGCAAAAGACATTGGAACCGGTCCGGGCACAGAGGCTTTGCAAAAAGCCGTTGCGCAAGCGAATGCGGCTTCTGCAAAATGGATGGCCGATTTGGCAACAAATGCCATTCGGAAAGGTGGCGAGGCTGTTGCAGCGCAAGTTGCAAGCGGTGTTATGAGTGGAAAAGGAGTTAACACGCAAGGCATTTTGCAGACATTTACTGCAGGTGCTTTAGATAATGCAGCGCAAGCAATTGGTGCGCCGCCTGTTGGAGAAAATTTTGTAAATGCTCTCAACAATGGAAAAGCTGGTATTGCCGAAATTTTTAGTGGTGCTAATACTATTGATAGCGGCCTTGATGTCTTTGCAAAAATACCGCTAAAAATGATGGTAGCGGCCACGGATGTCCAAACAAGTATCGAAAACAGAATGGACAGCGTTGCGAATATATTGACGCAGGGTATAGCGCAGAATCTGCCCAAAAATCAGCTCACACAGCTAGCTGTCAATGCGGTGAATAGTCTGGAAAAGTATCTCAAAAAAGATGTTCCAGTTCAGTACGCGGCAATATTAAATCAAAATGTTGCGGTCCCTTTGTATGCTTCGGTGGCTAGCGAAGTTGCAACGGTAAAAAACAACCTTGCAAAACAGTTTGCAGATCTTGAATATGTGGCAAAGCTCGATCCAAACCCTCAGATTGTGCAGCAAAACCTGGCAAAAATTGCAGCACGCAAAACTCAAGTCTTTGGGCAAGTAGACGCCATGCAGCAGCAGCTCAATGCTACTGTGACTGGTATGGTGAATAACTATATGCAGGACTTTATGAATCAGATGGCGGTGCTTTACAGCACAGGATCTCAGGGAATGCGGGCCATTTTGAATAATCTCTTGAATGATGTTCAGAAGTCGAAAGACGCAGTGCATGCTACGTTTCAAGATGCATTGAACAAAGTTAAGGTTCAAATGGCAACTCTTCCCCAAGCAGGAGTTCAAGGGAATCCCATTTTTCCGGACGCAAATTGGCGCGACCTGTACGATGGAGCTTCTTCATTTTGCAAAGACGAATTCACTTTGGACCCACTTCGTGATTTTGCTCCAGATTCCAACCCGTGTCCGTTTGTTGAAAATGGGAGATATCCCTTTTTGGCGGGAAAGCGAAATGGGCAGCCCGACTGCTGTCGAGAAGTGGAGTCCACTGGCGGAAATGCCCAATGTGGTGCTCAGGAAGTGGCTTTTTATGGAGGAGCAGAATGCTCTGGTTATAACCAACCGTTGTCTGGTTCTCGAGTGTTTAGAAGCGACGTCATGCCCATTTTTCAGGGGCAGGGTTTGGGTATGGCTGCGGGCTTTTTGCTTGGATGGGCAGACGGTGGTCTTACTGGAATACCGCCGAAGCCTCCAATACCTCATCAACACGTGGTGCAGGGCGGGGCTAACGTTATGGTTTTGCCCGTTGGTCCGGGTGCATTAACAGTGAATAATGTTTTTTATTCGTCGGGTATGTGGTTGGGTGGCTTTTTGCGTGGGAATGGCACTTACGTTGGCACAAGCGGAAAACCTGAGGGGCAGGCGGCGTCATGCGTTTTTGCCAATGGAAGGCGCAGCCGCTTTGACGATTGGACGGGGGCCAATGCACAACATCAAGTGCGTTCGAGAATTTTGTGTTGCCCTCTACTTGGTGTTCAGTAAAATGGATGATATTTTATGATGAAATTGCCTCCGTGGTTGTCGCAAGTTTTAATGTGGGGAACTCCGGCTCTTGTTATAATTTGGTTGGGCACTCGCTTGCGCGCTGCTTATGTGGATAATCAAGAAAACAAAAACAATGCGGTTTCAGTGAAAACAAGTCCTGGCGTGAACAGTTCTCAAGGTGCTCGTTTTGGTTATTCTCAGGGAGCGCTACCTGGGTGTCCTGGCCCCCTCAAAAATGCGTTCGATTTGGCTAAAGCCGACGGCAGCCTCCTTTCTTTTAGTGAAGTCATTGTTGCAGATACGCGGGGCATAACGTGTCCTCCTTGCAACCTGCGCGCAAGATTTCGTGATGGTACAAAGCTTATTCTAACGGGTGCTTTGGTTCAAAGAAATTTTTCTAAAATGGCTCGCAGAGATTTGCGTCTGAATTTTTGCGGACGTATCGTTTTGCGAAGTGCTCAGGAGTCGTGGGTTTCTGTTGAGAGAATGCGTTAAATACAGGGGCGTCGCGTGGACTTAGAAGTGATCGCCCCATGTCAAGCCTGTTTGAGATAAGACAGCCGTGCGGTTAAATAGAAATTTTTTGTGATGTTATATTATTTTATGTTATGTTTGTAACGTTGGTTTTGTTTTTTTAAGGACAACTGAAGGGAGGAATATGTGATAGGGATGCGATATTGTTTGTTGCCCTTGGCTGTGATGTCATTGAGCAGTTGTGCAACATTGTACCGTGCAACAATTTCAGAAATTCGGCCAGTGAAAAGCGCTGCTGAAGAAGTTGATATCAAAGCAAGCGAAATGGGCTTTGATGTTAAAGGCGCTGCGAGTTTAACGCGTGGATTGGCAAATCGTTATGGGAATAAAAATGCAAAATCAGCAGGAGGAATTCTGGACTTTGCGGTTGCCATGTCGAGTTGGGCACCCGCCACCGGAAATCCAACGTTGCGAGAAGATTGGTCCGATGCCGTTGCAACAGAGCTGCGTCAGCGTTGCCAAGGTGGAAGAGTTGAAAATCTGACAGTTCTTCGGGAAGCGGCAAGTTATCCTCTTGTCAGTGGTGAAATTGTTCGCGTTAAAGCATATTGTGCGAGGTGATAGGTGAAAAGAAATTCTTTAGTTCGTAAAGTCGGTTTGTTTGTTTCTGCTGCAACTTGTGCAATGCTCGCGGTTTCGTGCGCAACAGTTCACAGTGCATTTATGACCA
>CAIZES010000120.1 GCA_903932045.1 uncultured Silvanigrella sp.
TGTAACTCTCTTGAGCCGAACCCTTTATTATAAGCAATGCTGCCATCAAGCCAAAATTTCGCTTTATTACTATCTTTTCTTATATGCACATGAACAGGTTCGTGTTGTCTGCCGCTTACTTCATTACTGAAAAAATGGAAATGATATTGATCTGAAATGCCAGTGATTTTAGGCATAAATTCAGCTTTAATCTATGGGAAACAATTGACCCCAAAAAACTTTTGAAAAATATAATTTTTGAACGCAAAAAAGAAGTGTTTTTATGCAGAGCATTTCATCACAAAGTAATGATAACGAACTGTTTTGAACAATAATAATCATGCAATTCATTCTTGTGACTTACGATATCGAAAACGACCGGCGCCGGACGAAAATCCATAAGCTCCTTGAGGGGTATGGCACGGCGGTACAGTTCAGCGTGTTCGAGTGCTTTATCTCCGAAGAGGATTACGCGCAGATGCGCCTGCGCCTCCAAAAGCTTCTGGATCCGAAACACCCCCTTGATTCGGTTCGCTATTACGTGCTGTGCCGCAACTGCGTTGAACGGGTGGATGTTGACGGCAACCGCGATTTTGAGATTCACAGCCCGTTTATTATTTCGTAAACGTATTGTACAAGTTATTGTAAACGAAGTATCAGGATGAGCGTTAATGATTTTGTAACATGGTGTAACAGCACAATCGGGTTCGGTTTTATTGCGGATGTGCTGAGTGTGCTCGGCGCCGTTTTTGCTTTTTTTGCATGGCTGCAGGCCAAAATTAACAGCAGGCAAATGAAGAGGGAAAAAGAGCGCATGAATTGCCAGATAAAGGTTATTCTCAGGCTTGCTGAATCTCAGCGTCAAATTATACTGCCAGTGCATCTCCGTCGTCATGAACTGACGAGAGCCGAGTTGCTTGGTCGTATAGGCATGATTCCAAGAAAGAATAAGAGCGAGTTTTTTATTTTGAGCTATCTGAATTCATCTTCATTTTTTGATGAGCTGAACCGGATTCAGACATCCGATCAAGAAGAGAGCCTCGTAATCCCCTGTTCTTTTGAGGAGATAGAGCAGTTTAACATATAGCGTGAAATGCAGGGTCGTTAATAATCAACAATTAACCAGCTTTTGAGATGAAAAATAATACGATAGCACTCCTTGCAAGAAGGGCGGCAGGTTTGGGTTCAATTTTTCAGATACCCCGGGTTCCCTGTTATGGAGAAACTGAAAAAAAGAGATTCCGTCAAGAGGTGGTGCTGCAGATATCGAAAAGAAATCATTCATTACAGCTTGGCAGCTATGTGACTGCTGATGATATTGATCGCTTGAAAAAAGAGCTTTGCGAATAAGCACGTTAATCGCTTATAGCTTTTATTATAATTGGTTAGATCATGTTGCCATTTGGCCGAATTGCCTTTCTATTTGAATGGGCAAATACTTGAAAAATCGTAGATGATTTACGGTTAAGTTTTGTTTTTTGTTGATTACCTGAGGAAAAAACGATATATATAAAGCATGGATACATGATTGATGTGTTGATGACACGATGATGTTACTTGCTTTCCTGCCTTTTGACTTAGCTGATGCCATACTTCGCTGCTGACGGGTTGTTCGTATAGGATTTTGACTTTATTACTGTACCGATTTTTTTGTAAAGTACAATTTAGCTGTCACTGTTATGTCTATTAATAAGTCTTTGGTAGAGCTTGGGTTGAAACTTTTGAAAGAAGGTTCTTGCCAAGTTCCTAACGACTACCAAACTGTTTTTAAATTGCTTGATATTAATGTTTCAAGCCCTTTACATCTTACATCGTTACAATCGGTCTTTTCCGAATCTTCAACTTCATCCTACCAATATTTCAAGCCAACACCTCTTTGTGCCGACAATATCAACTATCCTATTCATCATGAAAAAATAGCGATAAAGTTCCCAGATATAAATAGTGAATCGTTAACTGTTTTTGAAAAA
>CAIZES010000121.1 GCA_903932045.1 uncultured Silvanigrella sp.
GAGAATTGGAAGAAGCCTACGCCGGAAAAATGTATGGCCATTTGAAAGTAGAAACAGCCGACCTCGTGCTTTCGGTTATCAAACCCATTCGTGAAAACATTATTCGTCTCACAACCTCCGATCGTGCGTATCTCGACGACCTCTTGGCACAAGGAGCTGTAAAGGCCCGTGAGCGCGCTGCAGCAACGCTCAAAAGAATAAGCGACGCCATTGGCTTTTTCCCGCCCAAGCTCTAACATTATCTACAAAACCGATACGATCAGCAAAATTTCCTAAAACCTTGAGGTTGGGAGAACTCCATGACAAAGTTCGTGCCCCGATTTGTAGAAGCAGCAAATACTGTTCTTTTCGACCGAGAACACGAACTGCGACTTATGCTTTGCAGCCTTTTGGCGGGAGGGCACGTACTCATAGAAGACAGTCCTGGGGTTGGAAAAACAACCCTGGTTCATCTCATGGCCAAACTGTTGGGATTCGAATTCAAGCGCGTTCAATTCACCAACGATCTTCTTCCGGCAGATATTCTTGGCGGCATGATTTTTGATGCGTCAAAGCAGGCATTTTCGTTTCATCGTGGCCCTATTTTTGCACAGCTCGTTTTGGGTGACGAACTCAACAGAGCCTCTCCGCGCACGCAAAGCGCAACACTTCAAGCCATGGAAGAGCACGAAGTCACAGTTGAAGGGCAAACATATCATTTGCCGAAACCTTTCTTTTTTGTGGGAACACAAAACCCTCGGGATCATGCCGGAACATCGCTCCTTCCCGAATCACAAATTGATAGATTCTTGATGCGCTTAGAACTAGGCCACCCCAATCGCGAAACTCAAAAAAAATTGCTAGAAAGAGTTCATCACAAAAGAGCATTGGAAATTGATGCTATTTGCACCCCTCAGCAATTTTGCGAATATCAAAAACAGGTAGAGTCGGTGTTTGTTTCAGAGCCAGTTCGCGACTACATTTTAGACCTCATTGACCAAGCCCACAAAAATCGGTGGAAAGTTTCGCCCCGGGCAGCCATGGGATTGCAACAGGCTGCACGCTCTTGGGCATTTATGAATAGCAGAAACCATATTTTACCCGACGACGTTCAAACAGTATTTATTCCCGTATTGAGTCATAGAATTGCATTTTTTACAAAAGACGCATCCAACGCAAACGAAGGCCGCGCAATGGCTCAAGAAATTTTGGCTCAGGTGCGAGTGCCATAATGGCAAAAAATCGCGACAACCCCTATATTTTTTTCAGTTGGTCGGGAGTGTTTTACATTCTCACTATTATTGTCGTCTTCTTTATGTCTCGATTCAGAAGTAACAATAGCAATTTGTGGATTTTGGGCGTTTCCCTTATTGTTGTTGGTATCGTTGCTATTATTCAAACAAACGAAAACATGCGTCACATTTCCATCGACGCATTGCCAGGATCGGCCGTGCCCGAAGACGATGAAATCCCTGTCACTTTTCGTATTATCAACAAATCCAAACAAACACGATTTGCTTTTGCACTTGCATTTCAAAAGTACCGAAACAAAAAAACAATTGAAGCCTGTGTTAAAGCCAGCGTTCATGCCGTCAACGAAAACAATCCTGTTTTAACTCTCCCCTCTCAAAAGCGGGGCATTGTTCCAATACCACCGCTGCTTATTTGGTCATTTTTTCCATTTGGTCTCTGCATATCGTGGAAACGTCTTGTAACCCCCACTTACGCCGTTGTGTATCCCCGTCCAGAAGGAATTTCCTTATTACAACATCCCGATGCGGGAAAACAAAACGACAACACCATTGGACTTAGTGGCATAGACGATGTTGTTGGGCTGCGACGCTATCAACAAGGCGACTCACCAAACACCATAGACTGGCATCTTTATGCTCGTCGCGGAATGCTTTTTGTGCGCTCCAGAGATGGCGGACAAGGGTCCGAAGTTGAACTCACGTGGGAACAAACTCAATTCTTGGAAGACACAGAACAACGCCTGCGTCAGTTAAGTCGGTGGATACACGATTGCCAAAAAATGGGCATCCCTTTTCATCTGAGGCTCCCAGGAATGGAGGCCTGCTCGCACAGAGATATCCACAGCTGTTTTGAATCTTTGGCGCGTTTCGACACTGGAAGTCTTTTATGAATAATTTCACGCGGCTTTTGTCGGTACTCGTATTTATTCACGCGGGTGTTTTAATTGGCTTTGGACTTTCTTGGCAAGGAACATTGGGAATTCTCACTGCTATTTTTCTTTTTTGGCAACCCTACTATCCCAATTTCTTCAAAATCACACAAACGAAAGCAAAAATAATTATTTTCCTGATACTTATCATTCTCATAAGTATTTGCAGAAAAATGGATTCCGACTGGGGGGCGTTTACTATTATTGCTGATATTTTGTGTTTAACCTTTATCCTTCAGCACGTTCACACTCCCGAAAACGTAGAAATAAGCTTCGCCCAATCTGTACTCAACGCCTTAAAATTGGCAGCTCCAATAACAGCAATTCTTCTTGTTATATTTGAGTTCTTTCCAAACATAAACGCCCCTACCCTTCCACCCCTGTCCATAGGAACCTCTGGCTTTGGAACAGATGGGGAGCTTAATCCCGGCATTTTGGAATCCCTTGCTACTTCCGAAAAACGCGCATTTGTTGCTTCTTTTCCAAACAAGGGCAAACTTCCTCGTGGCGAGAATTTATACTGGCGCGCGCAGGTTCTTTCACGAAACGAAGGACTCCGTTGGCGTCAAGATCGCCTTTCGTTCACAAAAGTTGCTCTGCAAACAGAAATTAAAGAAGTAATAACTGCAGCGGCTGAGGCGTCAAACACAACACAACCAACACTTATCGCGCATGAATTGCGATTACCCGCAAAGTTTTCTGGATTTGCAATTGCTCTCGATAAACCTTTTCGCATAATCACAAAGGAAAATCAGACCCTCACTCAACTTTGGGGAAATGTTTTCCTCGCAAAACCACAAAGTTTTGGAACACGCATTTTGCAAGCCGAGTCAAGCGAGAATCCTTTGCAACAAGAGAAACTCTCAAACGAAGAACGTGCGCAGTTGCTTCGTTTTGACGAAATTGCTCTCACAAAAGTTTTTCCAGAAACACTCAACGAAAAAAATGCCAGCAAAAAACTTGATGCCTATTTTGGAAGCGGAAAATTTGAGTATTCACTTTCTCCTGGAGCCATACCTTCTGGGAAGGTGTTAGATTTTTTGCAAAACAAACGAAAAGGTTTTTGCGAACATTACGCCGCAAGCGCTGCAAATTTACTTCGAGCAAATGGCATTCCAGCAAGAGTTGTAACAGGATATTTAGGCGGCGAATGGAGTTCATGGGACCACACAATTCTCGTCCGCGAAAAGCACGCTCACGCCTGGACCGAATTTTGGTCGGACGCAAAAAGTGCGTGGATCCGCTACGACGCCGTATCGGTGCTGGCTCCAGCTCGAATGAACGAAGCTCGTTTGGCTTTTTTGGAAAGCGGTTTTCTAGCAGGTATTTCAGCACTTCCTCAGATTGTTCTGAATGCATTCGAAAACTTTAGCGAACACATGGACGAATATACAAAACCTTTGCAAGATGCCATGCCCGGTTTAAATACGGAACTTTTTTTGGCAATTGTTTTGTTCTTTCCTCTGCTTGTTGCACTATTTAATTTCATTCGCAACTTTGCAAAGAAACAAACCCATCCCGTGCAATTCCTTCTTAGGTCGCGCAACCGGTTCGTCCACACTCTCCAAAAATTAGGAATAACGCTAGAAGCAAGTGACACGGTTCGAACCATGGCCAACAAAGCTTTTGCACATTCGAAGTCCACTGGAGCACGCGCACAAGACTATGCTAATACATACGAAGAATTCCGCTACGGGAAAGGAAAACTCGATAAAAAAACGAAGGCAGACATAAACAATTGCCTGAATAATCTAGAAAAACTTAACGCAAGTCACGCATCAATTTTCCAGCAGCGGGAGCCAAAATAGAATTTGGCAATAGCGCCGACAAAATACGAAACAATGAATTCATGAATCCGGTTGGAATCACAATTTTTCCACACTCAAATTTACGAAGTGCAATAGCAACACAATCGCGTGCCGTCATAAGACCCAATGGACTCTTCTTTATGTTTTCGGCGTTGGCTCCAGCGTGCACAAAGAACTCGGTTTGGGTAGGGCCAGGACAAACTGCGGCAACACGAATCGATTTATGCTTCACCTCATGCGCGAGAGCTGTTGAAAAACTAAGGACAAAAGATTTTGTTGCGGCATAAACCGAAAAATACGGAATAGGCGCAAATGCTGCGGTAGATGCAATATTTATAATGCCGGCTGGTTTGCCCTGAGCTTCAAAATGAGCCACTGCGCAGTGCGAAAGTTCAACCAGAGCCTGCACATTCAACTCAACCATTTCCGATGTTGTTTTGAACGAAGATGCAACAAATTGCCCCGAAAAGCCAAAACCTGCGTTATTGATGAGAAGGTCGACGCCTTCTTCTTTCATCACATTTCCAAGCATTGCTCGCGCCTGCGAATCGAAAAGATCGGCCACAACGACGCGAGCAGAACGACCCATACCTCTGATTTCAGCTGCAAGCGCCTCCAAGCGGTCGGCACGGCGCGCAACCAAAACAAGGTCGGCTCCCTTTTGGGCGATTTGACGCGAAAACTCAACTCCCAAGCCTGATGATGCACCGGTGACCAAAACTTTGCGATATGGAAACATTGTTTCTCCTCAAATGATTACGCTCAAATAGAAGCATTCTACCAGCCCTACAGAAATCTTTCCGGCCATTATGGATGTTTTGCCCCGTTTAGTCTAAGTTTGAAGGAGGCGTATCCCCGACATTGCCATAGGCATACTTGGGTTGCTTTGTTAAGAACCAAACTCGCTGCTTTGGAGCACGGTGTTTGTGCGAAAATTCTATCGTACAAGCAAACCGCGCCAAACCGAAGCGACGTATTCTAGTCTGTACCGGAGTTACGAAATGCTCGATACTGGTCTTTGGATTATTCTCGGATTTTTATTTTTAGGCGCGATATCTGCCTTTTTGGTGGGCTATACAATTTTTTTAAGGCAGGCACGTGTCGAAGCGGAAAGCCGTCGATTGGCGGTTGAAAAAAATCTTGCCGAAGCCAAAGAAATGGCCGACCGAATGGTCAAGCAAGCGCTACAAGAGGCTAAAGAACTTGCCGCGCGCGAAAACCGAGATTTCGATCGCACCCAACGTGAAAAAAGCAATGAGCTTCAAAAGGCTGAAAAACGCATTCAGAAACGTGAAGAAGGCATGGACAAACGCGAACAGCAACTGGGTGATCGCGAAAAAGAACTCCAAGACAAGGTTGATAAATTGGGTCGCGACGAAAAACGCGTGGTTGAAGCCATGCAAATCGCCGAGTCTGTACTGAATGAAAGTCGTTCTAAGCTTGAAACCGTGGCCATGTTATCACGAGATCAAGCGCGCGAAGAGCTTATGAAGTCAATGCAAGATGATGCCCGCAAATCAGTTGCTAGCGAAGTCAAAACCATAGAAGAAGAAGCTCGTCGCACCGCCGACGACCGTGCTCGGAGCATTATCTCCACAAGCATTCAGCGACTTGCAAACGAATTTGTAAGCGATGCCACCGTGAGTGTTATCACTCTTCCATCCGACGACATGAAGGGACGCATCATTGGACGAGAGGGGCGAAATATTCGCGCTATTGAGCAAGCCACAGGGGTCGATCTCATTATTGACGACACCCCCGAGGCTGTTATTATTTCTTGCTTCAATCCCATGCGTCGCGAAATTGCAAAAACATCCATTGAGCGCCTTATTGCAGATGGTCGCATTCATCCCGCTCGCATCGACGAAATCGTTCACAAAGTGCAAAACGAATTTGAGCAACTTGTCCGAGAAGCTGGCGAGCGTGCTGCTTTTGAAGCAGGCGTACAGGGTCTTCATTCTGAACTCATTATGGCGTTGGGTCGCCTGAAATATCGCACCACAGGCCAACAATCTGTGCTTCAACATTCCATTGAAACCGCGCAAATTGCGGGCATTCTCGCCTCAGAACTGGACCTAAATTCCAAACTTGCAAAACGTGCAGGCCTTTTGCACGACATCGGTCGCTCTCTGGATGAAGATGTTGAAGGCAACCATGCAACAGCAGGCGCACAGCTCGCACAACGCTTGGGCGAAATTCCTGAAGTTGTAGAAGTTATTCAAAAGCATCACACTGAACATTTGCACGGAACAAATCCCATTACCGTGATTGTGCAAACGGCAAACCAATTGAGCTCTTCACGCCCTGGTGCTCGTAAAGAATTCCTGGAACGCAGTATCGAGCGCTTGCGGGACATGGAAAAAACGGTAAACGGATTCGCTGAGGTGGATCACGCGTTTGTGATTCGTTCAGGCCGCGAAATTCGTGCCATGGTGTCACCCAATGTTATGGATGACGAAGCTCTTACTATCCTCGTGCGCCAAGTGGCTCGCCGCATTCGATCTGATGCCAACCATCAAGGACAAGTTAAAGTCACAATGGTTCGCGAAACTCGAGTGACTCAAGTCGCAAAATGACACCTGAAGAATTTTGGAAACATCTTCCCACCGCCCTTGTTCATCCTGCCGCGCAGAGTGTGCGTTTGCTTTTTATTGGCGATGTCATTGGGCGACCCGGACGAAAACTCATTAAACAAGAACTTCCCAAACTTCGCCAAACTACCGCCGTCGATTTCGTCATTTTGAACGGCGAAAACTTGGCCGGAGGCTTTGGAATCACCGAAAAAACTTATACCGAAATGATGGATGCCGGCGTAAACGTCATGACAATGGGCAACCACTGGAACGATAAACCCGATGTGCACAAAGTAAAGGAACGCGACGTGCGTCTGGTATTTCCACACAATTTACCGGAAGTCTCCGACAAAAGTATTCCAGAATTTGAAATCCCCGGGCGCAATCGTTCCATTATGGTTTTTAATTTGCTGGGGCAATTTGCAATGAAACCATCTTACGGAAATCCGTTCGAATTCTTGCAAAGCAAACGTGCGGAAATTGACTCTCGAATTGCAAGTGGTCACTACATTCTTGTTGGCGATGTCCATGCAGAAGCTAGCTCCGAAAAACAAGCGGTGATGTGGTACCTCAACGGCGTGGCAGCAGCTATTGTTGGAACGCACACCCACACCCCCACATCCGACGAACGCGTCACACAAAAAGGCACTGCATTCTTGAGTGACATAGGCATGACTGGAGCCTATAACTCACTTATAGGAATGAATACCGAGAAAACATTGAAACGCTATTTTCCTCCTCTCAAAAAAGGGCCGCACGAAGTTGCCGACGACAATCCCTGGTTCTCTGCATTCTTGGTGGAAATTGATATTGCCACAAACCTCGCAGTTGCTGCACATCGGTTGCAATTTCGCGAACAATGCAAACGCTGGTCTATTTCCAGCGTCACGCGCGATGCGCTTTAGAAATGAGTATGGAAAATACACCAGGCACATCAACACCAGATACATTCACGCCCAACTCACCTTCATCTAACCTCATTTCACCGTTCAATCCTTACGTAATAGCCCTACGAAATGCCAATTTTTCCGTTGCCTCGGGGCATGTGCGTATTGCAAATTTTTCGTTGCCTTTTTTACAACTCAAAAGTGGCATGATGGAAATTCGCGAACCTTTGCCCTACGATTTTTTGTTTCCTTGGCAAACCACAAAGGCAACCAGAAGCGAATCGGATGCTTTTGGTGTGGGAAAAATTTCCATTCTGCATTTTTCACTTCACGAATGTGAGCCCTGCCACCTTGAAGTTCAGCAACTTCAAACTCTCATTCAACATGGGGCTTTTCCAGCCAATGTGCAGGTTTTTCAGATTATGGGAGGTACGGACGCAACCGCCCTCATTGCCCAAGAACTGGCGCCATTGTTACCGGAAGGAGCCAAAACCTATCTCGATTTAGAGGAAGGTTTAGCCGACAGGCTTGGTGTGGTTGGAGCCCCGGCAACGTGCATTCTAGACGAAGCAGGTTTGGTGGTTGGATACCGTAATGGTGACGTCGATTTCGAAAGCCCGGGGATGGAAGTTTTACTTGCCCGGATCACGGAGTGGCCCAAAATTCAAAAAACGCACCCCGAACTCAAAACATTCAGCGAAGCCGTACTCGCTCCAAACCTCACAATCCCAGAGTCGAACACCGTACTGTGGCTCAAGAGCATTCCATTCTCGGCCATCGCCATTATTATAATTGTTGCAACTGCCAGTTTCCTGACCCTTCGAGTTTTCAAACAAATCCGCTCCAAACAACAATAACTATCGCTTTGCACTAAATTTAGGCATGTTTTTTGTGCGCGGCGTCAAGAAAACGACATCTCTTTCTTGCTTATATAAACATTAGGAATTCTTAAATAAGTTTGATATTCTCTTGCCAACGTGACCCTCGGAAGAACTGTTTTGCAAGGATATTCAAAAAACACTTGACCAACCCCTTGCCAATGTATGAAGAAGGTCTGCGTTGATACCTTTGTAAATAGTTTAGTTTAGGAATTTCGCCAAACTATAGAAATTTCCAAGGAGAGTATATGGAAATGCACGAATTGATTCGTCAGATGGAACGCGCTGAGCGAATCTGGCCTGATGACCGCCCCTGGGCCATTCAAGTGCTTGCTGGATATTTGCACATCTCCCCAACCGAACTTTTGAACCTGTTCCGCGATCTCAATCCCGTCTTGGAATCGGAACGGGACCAAGTTCTACCCGAAGATCTTCGCCTTTTGCGTGCGCATTGCGAACGCATTACTGAAGCTCACTCGGCAGAAAATTTGGAAGATAAACGCCGCGAACAAGCTAAAGCTCGCAAAACAATTCAAACGCTTTGCCCTAAAATTGGTGAACTTTGTGCGCAAAAGGATTACTCCCGCGCGCTCAACACCTATGTTTACATGTTAGGCGAAAGCGGTGAAGTTGCCACCCCCGAAGAAAAAGCACAGTGGTATGAGGAAATGGGCCGCCTTTGCCTCAAGGTCAACAAGCACCCCAGTGAAGCTGCTCGCTATTTCCGCTCAGCCGTTTACGCTTTGAGCCTTTTAGAAGATCTCGACGGCATTCAAGATCTGCTGGACACCTACGACGAAGATTTCCAAGGCGAAGAAGCTCGCAAAAGCTGGGAAATGGTTTTGCTTACGGGTCGCGAATCAATGCAACAACTGGGCTACGGTAATTAATCCCGCGGCCCCAGCGGCCCTTGCAGCCCTTGCAGCCCCAGCGGCCCTTGCAGCCCTTGCAGCCCCAGCGGCCCTTGCAGCCCCAGCGGCCACTGCAGCCCCAGCGGCCACTGCAGCGCCCACCCACAGCCTATTTATTCCTTCCCCCATCCCATTGTATCTGCCAAACCGTCATCACCACTGCACGCGGCAATTTGTTCCTATCGAATAAGTCTGTTTTTCTTCCGATGACTTGCTCGGAGGAAGAAAAAACATGGCAGCGTGTTTGGAGAGTTCCAAAAATCGAACAACAAAAACCCTAAGACTTGCATGTATTGTTGCTTTTATTTGCCTTAAAAGCAGCGCCTCCAAAGCCGAAGAACCACAAAAAGACCCGACCCCAGAAAGCGAAGAAAAAACACAGGTCATTCAAACAAAAACATTCGATTCTGTTTTGAACGATTTGGTAAACGAATTTGCCTTTGATCTCAAAACGGGCCAGGTTGAAGGAAACAAACTGCTGTCCATTCGTCGGGTGAATCTCAACGATTCCATTCCCAAAAGTTACGAAACGTACCTCGAAAACCTTGTTTCCGAGAAGATTCACAAGCACTCAAAAATTAAGCTTCTTCAGTGCCCAAGCTGTCGCACCAAAAAAACAGTTGTGGAAAACGGCAGGCTAAACATCATTATTCCAGTAAATCATCCGGCAGAACTCGACGCTTTAGCAAACCATTTTGGAATTGAGGCCTGGATGGATGTGGCACTCATGTATCAAGAAACGAACATGATTTTGGCATTCAACATTTTTGATTCCAAAACCAAAGAACTGCTGTGGTCGAAAGTATACAACAGTGAAAGTATTTATCGCAAAAAAGAAGCGGCGCCAGCAACATTATCTCAAAACGATAAAGAAAACCCCGATAAAAAAGACGACAGAACTCCAGAGTCTTCTTGGGCTATATTCATGGGATACCAGTTGGTTCCAAACGTCAAAAAAACCACCGGAATGGCAGCGCTATCAGTGTATGGCGCAGAGCGTTTGGCAGATGGGCATGTTGAACTTGGCACCCTGATAACCGGAATAGTTGATCCCGAAAAAATAATTTCCAACTACACAAACGTGCAAGGAGATCCGGTTGCCAGTGGCGAAGCTCAAGTTGATACAAACACAGCAACTATTAAGCCATTTGAATATGGCGCTAGCATGTTTGTAACCTATCAATACAATTTTTTTGATGGCATCGAAAACCCAAAACTGACACGCACTGGAATTTCGTTTGGCGGTGGTCTTATTTGGGCTCCGGGATATGCAGCATTCACAGGACGCGCTGGCGGTGTTGTACGCATGGGCAAACGATTCACGCTCACAGGCGGTGTTTTGTATAGCGCTCCAACCACGGTTAGCATTCGAAGCAAAGTAAAATTTACAACAAATGGAGGAGTTGGCGGTGA